>NZ_AQOD01000132.1 GCF_000513715.1 Salinivibrio socompensis S35 | reverse complement strand
GCAATGGCATTACCGCAGGGATGGAGGATGAAACACAGATTGCATTCAACCCCATGCCCTATTGCGATGATATGGCGCAAAACTGGCGATGGGGCGAGCAGTGGTTACCCCATGCAAGCTGGTTTATGCTCGCCATTAGTGCGCAAACGCTGGTTGGCAACGGCCACTCGAACAAGGAGAACGCGTGATGACTTATCGCCTCGATCTTAGTGTGATCAACGAGTACCCCAATGACACCCCACCGCGCAGTCGAATGGGGTTAACCTTGCATAATCTCACCGACTGTTCGTTGGAAGCGCTGTCCATTGCGGTATTGTTTGATCGCTTCATCAACCCAAGACTCTCTCACAAGGCAGCATTGAACAAATCGGAAGCTATTGCGTGATGACACCCGAGCGTCAAACACTGGGGCTAATCAGAGCTTATACATTGAGTTTGATGCCCATACACCGCCATTACGCTTCCTTTGTGCCGGCTTTAAAGATGCGCTGCTCTATGCCAACGGCGAGCAATATTCAGTGATGCTCACACCCATCAACTTAGCGCACACCTATACCACACGTTCGTCGATCCCAGATGTTAATCCCGCCGAGCACGCGATCATTCCCGCGCCTAAATCAATTCGCCACCAGCCAGGATACTTTGTGCTTTCACCCACGACCCCTTTGCTCGCCGTGGATACACAAGCCCTTCCGGCTGCCCAGTGGCTAAGTAATGAGTTAATTCGTCTGTATCCAGATGCAGATATCGCACTCGATCCGCGCCATCAAGATGCTATGACTGGTGATCATGCGATTATTTTGCGACCGTTACCCGACACCGTACTTCGCGATATTGAACACCGTGATGAGGCGTATCAACTCACGGTGACCGACCAAGGTGTGGTGATCCAAGCCTGTACTGATCGAGGATTTATCCACGGCTGCGCATCGCTGCTACAACTTTGCCAAGAAGAAGAAACACGGCTGCGTCTACCGGCAATAAAAATCAGCGATGCACCACGATTTGGTTACCGAGGGATGATGCTCGATTGTGCGCGCCATTTTCATTCGGTGGACACGGTAAAGCGGCTGATTAACCAGTTGGCCTATTTCAAGTTCAATACTTTTCACTGGCATTTAACCGACGATGAAGGCTGGCGATTGGAGATTAAAGCTCTGCCTGAATTAACCCGCTATGGAAGCCAGCGCGGCCCCAATACCCGTCTTGCCCCGCAGTTCAGTCATATTGCAGAACGTCATGAAGGTTATTATCGCCAAGAGGAAGTGCGCGACGTGATTGAATACGCCGCGGCGCGCGGTATTACCGTCATTCCAGAAATTGATATTCCCGGCCACTGCCGCGCGGCAATCAAAGCGCTGCCTGATTGGCTGCACGATACCAACGATCGATCCACCTACCGCAGTGTACAGCACTACACCGATAACGTATTGTCGCCAGCCCTCGATGGCACCTACCGATTTTTAGATACAGTACTGAGTGAAGTCGCTGAGCTTTTTCCCGCCTCATGGGTCCATATTGGCGCCGATGAAGTCCCTGACGGGGTATGGACAGACAGCCCAGTTTGTCGGGACAGGCGCGCGCACGGAGAGACAACCGCGTCGCTACAGGGGCAAATACTGACCTATGCTGAGCAAAAGCTACGCGCCTTAGGCAAACGTATGGTTGGCTGGGAAGAAGTGCAGCACGGGGATAAAGTCAGCAAAAACACCGTGATCTATTCATGGCAAAGCGAGGAGGCAGCCTTGCATTGTGCGCAGCATGGCTTTGATGTGATTTTAACCCCCGGCCAAACCACGTACCTCGATATGGTGCAAGATTATGCTGCCACCGAACCCGGCCTCGACTGGGCGGGCGTCACGCCATTAGAAAAAGCCTACCAATATGAGCCACTGGCAAGTCTCGCAAGCGACGATCCCGCCCGAGACCACATGCTAGGCGTGCAATGTGCACTTTGGAGTGAACTGATCACCAATCAGGATAGGCTCGATTACATGGTATTTCCAAGCTTACCGCCATTGCAGAAGCAGCATGGAGCCAAAGCGAACGCCGTGATTGGCTCGATTACCTGGCCAGGTTAAAAGCACAACTGCCGCGCTTAGACACGTTCGGTATTCAATACCGTTCCCCTTGGGCATCGAACAAGTAGGCCGAATTCGCCCACCTGGCAGCGTCTCCTGCGCTGCCAGCTCTTTGCGCTCACATCCCATCTGTTTATAATGCCCACCATTGTTGTCAGTCTAAGAGTGTTTTCGGCATGCTACGCCAACAGATCAATACCCTACTCACCCCCATTCATGGTTTTCTACACTGTCAGACCCCGGACAGTTGGATTGACGAAGCTATCAAGCCTGACAACCAATCGATTCTTTTGCGCGACCACGCTAACTGTGAACTGAAAGCCAGCCAAACCGCGATGTGGCTGATCCGTAAATATGCAGTCGACGCGGCGAGTGGCGAGCAACTGCTAGCATGGGCCAAACCCTATGAAGATTTTGTCTATCGCGGCGCTCGCGATGGAATTTTTCATGGACGCAAAAACGGTCTCAGCGCGCCTTTAACTCCTAAAGCGGGTTTTGCCCACGGCCAAGCCTTGATTGATAAAATGGTCCGGTTAATCAAAGAAGAGTTTCATCACTTTGAGCAAGTGATTGAAATCATGGACGCACGCAGCATTCCTTATCAGCCCATAGAAGCAGGCCGCTACGCCAAAGGATTAATGCGCGCGGCACGCACTCACGAACCGGCTACCTTGGTCGATAAACTGATTATTGGCGCCTACATTGAAGCACGCTCCTGCGAGCGCTTTGCAAAAGTCGCCCCGCACCTCGATGATGAACTGCAAAAGTTCTACATCTCGCTACTGCGCTCCGAAGCACGCCATTATCAAGATTACCTGACGCTGGCGGAAACCATCGCCGGCAAAGACATTCGCGACCGAATCCAAACGATCGGTGCACGCGAAGCCGAGCTAATCCAAGCACCCGACAACCAATTCCGCTTCCACAGCGGCACCCCTGCCTAGCTTCTCCTTATGGGGACAGGTGATTTCCTGCGAGGACAGACACCTTTACACATGTCCCTACTAAGTTTCCTTTCCAGGGACAGGCACTTCTTAGTGACTGTCCCCCTAGTTTCCCCCCTAGTTTCTGGCTCTACGGCAAGCCTGTCCTCATTATTTTATTTCACTAATCGGGACAGGCCCCTTTAGTAACTAACTAATTTAACAGTTACAACATTTCTTGCGGTGCCACGAAATTAGCGTTTAGAAAAGTGATAACTGTGCATTTATACAGTACCTTTTACATATACCCATATACCAAAAGGGACTGACGATGACCAAAGCTCGCACATCTTTAGTGAACCTAGAAGCAACGCCCTATTACCATTGCGTCTCGCGCTGTGTGCGCCGCTCTTTTCTGTGTGGCTATGACGCTCAATCGCAAAAAAGCTATGAGCATCGTCGCGCATGGATAGAAAAGCGTTTACTTACACTAGCCAAAGCTTTTTGCATCGATATCTGCGCTTACGCCATTATGAGCAACCATTATCACGTTGTTCTACATATCAATGCAAAAGCTGCCCAGTCCCTGACAAATACCGACGTTATCGACCGCTGGCTAGCCTTTCACCAGGCTCCGGCACTCATCCAACGTTTTCGTCAGGGAGAATCCCTTTCTAAATCAGAGCACAAAGCGTGCTGTCAGATCATTGAAAGCTGGCGCGAGCGTTTGATGTCTGTCAGTTGGTTTATGAAGTTACTCAATCAATATATTTCGACACAAGCGAACCGAGAAGATCAATGCACGGGACATTTTTGGGAGGGACGCTTTAAAAGCCAGGCCTTATTAGATGAAAAAGCGCTTGCGGTAGCCATGGCGTATGTCGATTTAAACCCAGTAAGAGCTGACATAGTCAAAGCACCCGAGCATGCGGATTACACTTCGATAAAAAAGCGTATGGAGTCACTCAAGCAAAATAAAGCGACCCCAGCGGGCCTTATTCCCCTTTGCCGGCAACCCAAGAAGAACCATGCCCGACGGCATTCCGTTTCGGCTAATGGACTATTTAGCACTGGTTGAATGGACCTGCCATCAGGGGCAAGATGCCAATTCGACCCCGAGACCACATCTACTCACACGACTGAATATGTCGAGTGGAACTTGGCTGAATACATGCACTTACTTAGAGTGTGGGAATATAGTGGGTTCGCTGTCGAGTATCCAGGCCGTATTGCCAACACTGGGCCTAAAACGCATGACCGGTGTCATGATCCCAAATCATTGAGGCTAGCACCAAAACACGCATCAATGCGTAAAGGAATCGTCATACTAGCCCGAAAATCTACCCTACCCAATAAGCCAGCACCATTATAAATACGAACAAAATACCTACCGCTTTTAAGAGCGGCTTTAATTCTTTGGCCCCACCTTCTGGGGACTGATTACAGCATCATATTACCTCCTCACTAGTTTCCAACCTGAATAAACCTTCAAGTTACAGGAGGGTAAAGGCATGTTCGGATTTTAAAGAGGTCAGATTTTATTAGGACAGACACTTTAACAACCATTTGCTGGTTAATAGTGATGGCTGTCCCAGATAAAACGCAAATGTGCCTGTCCCAATAGAGACACAACAGAGACAGTCGTTTTTCAGAGAAATTTTTTGTACGCTTACACAATTAATTAATCACAATCCAACCTAGGCCAATAACATGGAACTTCCACCTTCTGCGCAAGCGCTCCTCGAGGCTATCCAGCACTACATGCCCATCACCGACATCAGCCAGATCAACGCCAGTTGATAAACGGTTCACCAGAATCTTTTATTACCGCGCTACCGATTGGCCTGTCCCTATCAAAGGCATTCGACGAGCGCCAAGAGGAGCTTTTTGTCGATTACTTTTCACAAATGGCCGATGACCTGCGTATTCATTCGCGTAGTCATGACATCACTGAAATCATCGATATCGCGAATGGAGTTCTCGCTCACGCACTTGAACTAGGCGACGATCATATTAACCTGATGCTCACCGGTGAAATCATCAAATGCATGAAGCACCTCAAACTACATGTTGACGATGAGATCATCATGAAAGTGCGTGAACGCATTCAGCAGAGGGCCATTGAGCAGCGAGAGCACCTGGGACAAGATCATGAAAAATTGACCGAGAATCTTGTCGCTGATCTCAATAAATTTGGGATCGATACTGGGCTTGCTTTTTGTCAGTTTGTGAGCGGTGAACTTGTCTTTCTCACCGAGCAAGAAATTCAAGGATTGCTCACAATGATGAGCCATCAACCTTGGTCAATTGATGCGCTTTTGCTTTTGAGCCTCAATGCCGAGCCTAAGATCGCCGACAGCGCAGCGAGTGTACTCAATAGCCTTTCAGCAAAAAGATGGAAGTCCCTTGGACAGCGCCAATATCTAACCCTCATCCAGCGCTTTGGTCACGATAGCGTAAAAACCCACCTGTCAGCATGGCAAAAATCAGCCATGCAATACAGCAAACAAGCCGAACAACATCAAGTGACCGAGCTTTACCTGTCCTATCCAGACGGCAACCACGCCATACTATTTAACGGACTGCTCATCGACCCAACAACTAAAAATGCACATGTTTTCGGTGGCGTTTTTCGCTTAGGTTTCGGTTTAGTAGATAGCTACTTTGATACCAATCCCGTCGACACCGTGCAATATAAAAAAATGACCGCAGAAATGGACACCGCTGTCGACGTCGTTCAATGCCATCCCAATATCTTGCGACACATACTTTGTTGGGCGCTAGACGAACAGCAAGAGCCCCTCGATCCTGACACGCTGCATATGCTTGCGCTTCTTCCGTCACAATGGACAGAACCACAACCGTTCTCATTAGATAAACTCGCCTCCACGTGTGACTTCCCAGGTAAACACCCGGACGCGTTAGCACGAGGACATCTATCCAGCAAACTGTTAGTCAATACCCCATTGATAGAGACATGGACGATCGCTGAATCGATCGACCCAACGCTAGATACCCTACGCAAGGTTCGGAACCGCTATTATCTCGAACACCCTGAACCCTATATCAAAGCACTCGCGTTGAGTGGCTAATCACGCATTACAGCAAGCAAGAAAGCACACCGTTTTCACCCAGCAAACTATTTATATTTGCCGCGGCGTATGCGTTGCAAGCACCTGATCGCATGAGAAAAACCTTTCCGCTTTTCGACCATCTCGCAGAGCTGAGTATGCAACAGCAGGCAGAAGACAATGCGATGGCGCACGGCCCCCAGGCCATAGAGCGTCCCCAAGGTATCGTACTACACATTGAGCTTAATAATAGCCGTCCAAAAATCTGGCGCCGTTTTACCATTTCAAACGCTGTATCCTTTATAGCGCTGCACGATTGTATTCAAAACATTATGGGTTGGGAGCATGAACACCTTGCCATGTTCACCACACCCTTTGGCCACATTGATCTTCACGATGAATCCGATACACAAGCGGCATCTTTACCTATCGGAGTAGCACTCCAAGAGCCAGGAGATACCATCGAGTATGTGTATGATTTTGGCGATGACTGGCACCACACCATCACCCTTGAGAAACTGAATACTCGCAATTGCACGCAGCCTAAAGTCACGGCAGGCAATGGCGCCTGCCCGCCAGAAGATTGCGGCGGCATACACAGATACAAAGACCTACTAAAACTATCAAAACGCGCACCACTCAGCGACGACGAGCAAGAGATCCTAGACCTCTTCAATATGCAGGATTGGGACGCAAAACACTTTGATAAAAACGAAGTGAATCAGAGACTAAAAGAAGAAACACCTCCTGTTTTCGACTAGCCACATAGTGGGACAGGCACGTTAACTTTCTAGTGGGACAGGCACGTTTAACTTTCGCGCCTGTTCCACTAACACCCGCTAACAAAAGTGCCTGTCCTGCCAATGCTTAAATACGCTGTACTCAGAAATCTGGACTCTGTATCCTAATGCTTACAAACATCCATCAAGGACAACAACGATGTGGTATCTCATTTATTCGCAAGACGTCGAGAACAGCCTACCGCTACGCAAGCAAGCGCGTGACGCACACCTTGAGCGCTTACACCAACTGGAAAAAGAAAACCGCTTGATGATTGCCGGGCCAAACCCTGCCGTTGACAGCGAAGAGCCAGGTGAAGCTGGATTTACTGGCTCAACCGTTATAGCCTGGTTTGAATCACTATCAGCCGCAAAGGCATGGGCCGACAAAGACCCTTATGTTGCCGCAGGCGTCTATGAGAGCGTGACCGTTAAACCTTTCAAAAAAGTACTTCCGCAGGATCCCGCCTAATGCGATTAGTTAACATATTGATGATAACCTGCCTTGGGCTAATGCTGAGTGCGTGTAGTAGTACCCAACATGACCAAGCCGCAGAAGCCGCTATCCAGCGTGCCGATATGATTGCACAGCTACTACCGATGGATATTGAAGGCTACTCATTGGTTCGAGCACGTGCGCAAGATGCCATCATTGAGTTGACGCTTCTGGAGAAGAATGCGAAAAAAGCACCGGGACAGCTCTTTTCCGGCTTAAAACGTCGTTATTGCGAGGACACCGATATCCGCAGTGTGTTAGACAGCGGTATCAGCTATACCATTTTGGTTCGCGATACCCGCGGACGACAAATCCTCAATAATGCTATTGATGCACCAAGCTGTGCTAGCTAATTAAGCACCAAGGCTGCTCCCACCCCACAGGTAAGGTAGGCCACAATTCGCCTTGGCTCGGGGGCAGCACATAGCTGTAGCGCTCTGTGGGCTGATCGTCTGCAAAGCGGCAAGTAAATTGCAGCCCATAAGCGTGCAGATAGCCACGATCCGCAGGCTCGCCGCCATAGTAATCATCCCCGATGAGAGGCGAACCAATACTTTTCATCGCCACTCGAATTTGATGGGTTTTGCCCGTGTAAGGCCGACAGAGAAAAAGTCGTTTCCCCTCTCCGCCTGCGACCGAGATAAAGCGCGTTCTCGCAGGATTGTCTTTACTGGTCAGCAACTTCCAACTGCCTCGTCGCCCCTTGGTCATGTCTCCGACGATCTGTCCCTGCTTTTTGCGCGACTTTTTTGCGCTTAATGCCAAATAGAACTTTTCTATCTCGCGTGACGCAAACAGCCCAGAGAGGACAGACGCCGCATGCGAAGACGTCGCCAGTAACAATAAGCCCGATGTCATCTTGTCTAACCGATGCACCAGATACACTTTCTCAGCCCCAATGTGCTCCGCGACTGCAGGCAACAATGCCGCTTCATCGGCTTCTCTTTGCACACTAACGCCATGGTGTTTATTAATCACCACAAAGTGCTGGTTTTGGTCGACAACTGAAAACATAACGAGGAGATTTACCGGTTGGCTATTGAGGACAGGCATCATAACGACTTCAGCCCCAAGCTGCTAGGGCAACGATAAAAGTGTCTGTCCTGACCAAAGCATGTCAAAACCAAAGCTCAAGCGAGCTGCCAAAGATTACATAAACAAACCGCTATCCATGAACACTTGTTCAAGCTGTATTCTTTGATCCACACGGACTTTGAGATGGTTTTGAAGTTCCTTCACTGTGGTTATTTCCTCACATTGTGTTCGTAACTCGTCTGCACCGTCAATCAACTGATATCGATACTTATCTAAGACGCGTTGACGAGACGCTTTATTGCCACCCCCGAAGCGGTGCCATATGACACTTTTCATATCCTTACCACCATGTTGCAGCGCCTCATACTCCTGGCTCAGTTGCGTCACCTTAGCCTTAAGTGATACTTCAAGGTGGCGCAACATGTCGTTATCGAGCGCTAATTCATGGTCAGGTAAAAAGCGTTGCGCTAAAAGCAGCAGCGCAAGTGGGTCTTTGTCTTTTTTTGCTTGCGATAGCTGCTGCATTAATCCCTGTTTTTCTGCTTGCTTTGCCGGATCGCGCTCTCTATCGGGATGAAGTAGCTTGGCCAGTTGGCGGTAAAGCTTTGCCATTCGCTTATCATCAAACAAAATTGCCGCACCGCCAGGTTGATCATCGCTAACATGATCGTCATCTTCGCCAGCTTGCTGACTCTGCTCAAAAAAATCGTCAAAATAAAACGTGGCATCCTCGGCCTCGTCATCCGCACTCTCCCGCGCTTTCTCATCCAAAAAAGAAAACACAAATTCCTGCAGTTTCTCTGGCGACGTCACGAGCACGCCCAGCTCCTCATCACTTATCTTCACCGGTTCGCCAAGTATCTGAGAAAGCTCATCCCGAACTTGATTGAGATCTTCTTGTGAGAACGCCACCCCTTGCGCCTCACTTTCAGACCGCTCAACGAGAAGAGCCGTAAAAGTCTCGCGAAGATCACGCGTGTTAACGGGATTAAATGGGTTCGACTCAATAATCTCAAGCTCTTCTTCTATCCACTCGTAGAGCGACTCTCGCTGTTTTCCTTTAATTGATTTTCGCGGTACAAACGCAATCAAATGGCGAATCCAAGCCTCAGTCGCAAAACACACCTCCTGCTCTAGGGGCTCAATCTGCTGCTTAAACTCCTGATAAAACTTATCTAATTTAGCTTGATAACGTTGATTGCGTTGCTGCTTTTTTTCTACATCCGCCCAAAGCTGACGTAATTTTTTCTGTTGCTTGGGTGAAGCGTCCGTGCTGGTTAATGCGGAAATCGTTACGGTTGTCATAAACAGTATTGAGTTAGTGAATTTGTCGTAGCATATCGCAACTTTAGCCCAACAATAAATCACAACCGCTTGTTACATATTAGGAGAGTCTCATTCCGTTGGACAAGCTGGAACCGCTAAAGCTTAAAGTGCCTGTCCCCGGTAGCTGTCAAAGTGCCTGTCCCCGGTAGCTGTCGCGATCGCTACCTGTCCTCGATCGCTATCAAAGTGCCTGTCCCCGAAAGCTTCTCCGGTAGCTACACCCGCTTCACACTCTCGCGCACCACTAACGTTGGCTCGAGCTGTACGGTTTGACTGTCGCTGTTGGGATTATCAAGTTTACTAAGGAGCGTTTCGACCGCCGCTTGGCCGAGGCGATATTTAGGTTGGTGAATAGTCGTAAGAGATGGAGAGATAAATTTGGCGAGATGGATATCATCGTATCCCATGATAGAAAGATCCTTGGGTACCCGAATGCCGAGCGCATTAGCAGCATTGATGGCCCCCATCGCCATCATGTCATTACCTGCAAAAATCGCGGTCGGCAAGGATCCACACTCAGCAATCGCCTGTAAACCTTGATACCCCCCTTCACACTCAAAATCCGCTTCCACCATCCAGTCGGGATGTTCAACGAGCCCAGCATCACGCAGCGCATCGTTAAACCCTTGAAAACGCATTTGCGCCTGATGTTTTGCCAAAGGACCGCTGATACAGCCAATCTGGCGATGACCACAATCTATCAAGTGCTGGGTAGCTAAATAGCCTCCTTGATAGGAGTTGTCTTGGATTTTATCGCAGGTAAAATCGATCGGGCCCCAATCCATCACCACCACTGGAATATCAGGATAACGATCAAAGCCTTCAATCCGCTCACCTTCCAAGGTCGAGCACATCAAAATCAAACCATCGACCCGCTTTTGCAACAGCGTATCAATTGAAGCGCGCATACGCTCTGCATCGCCTTCCGTGTTGCATAAAATCAAACTGTAGCCATTGCGGTAACAGCTTCGCTCGACGCCTTTTACTACTTCACCAAAAAACGGATTGGTAGAAGTCGTCACCAGCATGCCAAACGTTTTAGTTCGATTAACTTTTAAGCTGCGCGCCAGCGCCGACGGGGCGTAATAATTGAGTTCTTTCGCGGCTTGGTTGACCTTTTCAGCAATCGCCTCACTGACATAGCGGGTGTTGTTGATAACATGACTGACCGTTGATGTCGACACGCCCGCCTGTTTAGCAATATCTTTCATGGTCGCCATTTATCGCACTCCGCTGCCAAGGGGGAAATGAGGATTAATCATGTTGCTTTGCCAAAAAGGCATCGACATCTGCGCGCGAGGGAATCGAGGTTTGTGCGCCACGCTGGGTGACGGATAAAGCGGCCGCGGCATGAGCAAAACGAATCGCCTGATAAAGTGCCTGTCCCTCTATCAATCCAGTGACTAGCGCTCCATTAAACGTATCGCCAGCGGCAGTGGTATCCACGGCATCGACAACAAAACCTGGGATTAATCTCCCTTTCTTTTGCGCTTTTTCACTCAGCCACACGCCTTGTTTACCTAAGGTGATCAGCACCGTCTCGATACCTTTTTGGTGCAGCACATTTGATGCCGCTTGCGCACTCGCGGTATCTGTCACCGCAATGCCAGTCAGGCTTTGTGCTTCAGTTTCATTCGGCGTGATAATGTCGACCGCCGCCAACAGTTTGTCACTCAGTGCGGCAGCGGGCGCCGGATTAAGCACCACTTTCGTCTTCGACGCTTTGGCATGAAACGCGGCTTTTTCAATCCCACACATCGGCGTTTCTAACTGCATCAGCAAATAGTCTGCCTGATCAATTGCATCTAAATCTGAAACCATCGCCTCGGCCGTCAGTGCCGCATTGGCCTCCGCCGATAACGCGATACTGTTCTCACCTTGATCAGTCACTTGGATCATCGCAATCCCGGTCGGCGTATCAGGCTGTACCTTCATCGCACTGACATCCATCCCCTCTTGCGCATAAGACTGACGAATCTGCTGGCCAAAGGCGTCGTCACCCACACTGGCAATAAAGGCAACATCCGCACCACAACGCACCGCCGCCACCGCTTGATTTGCGCCTTTGCCACCTGCAATCACCGCATAATCGCGACCGTGTAATGTCTCTCCAGGACGTGGAAAACTAGAGACACGCAAAACATGATCAGCATTGACGCTGCCAAGAACAACCAATCGGCTCATTACCCTTCCTTACCGTTTTTTAAATCAATAAAGCACCACCCAGCGCGAACTCGGTGGTGCTCAGTATGTGTTATTCCATTCCGATTTATTCAGTGATCGTTTCTTGACTGATCACTTTCAGCGGTACCGGAATATAACTGTCTACCGACTCACCTTTCAGCACTTTATCCGCCGTTTCAACACCGAGCTCACCAATCATACCCGGTTGCTGGGCGATGGTCGCCGCCAAATGGCCACGCTCAACGGCCGCAATACCATCTTTGGTGCCATCAAAACCGACAATAGTGACATCTTTGCCCGATGCCTGCACTGCACGCAATGCGCCGAACGCCATCTCATCGTTTTGCGCGAATACTGCTTCCACGTCTGGATAGGCCGCGAGCAAGTTTTCCATCACATTCAGGCCTTTGGTACGGTCAAAATCCGCCGGCTGACTGGCGAGCAGCTCGACGTCCGTACCTTCAATGGCCTCCATAAAGCCTTCACCACGCTCGCGAGCTGCCGAGGTGCCAGCAATGCCCTCAAGCTGGATCACTTTGGCACGCTCACCGACTTTACCCATAATAAACTCCGCCGCCATTTTACTGCCTTGCGCGTTATCCGAGGCAATATGGCTCACCACCTCACCACGGCTCGCACCACGGTCTAGGGTGATCACTGGAATGTCAGCGCGATTAGCAATACGAATAGCATTAGAGACCGCATCGGAATCAGTGGGGTTAATCAAAATGGCTTTCACACCACGGATGGTCAGATCTTCCACGTTAGAAAGCTCTTTACTGGCGTCGTTTTGCGAATCGAGCACCAATAGCTCATAGCCCAGATCTTGCGCTTTTTGCTCCGCGCCCTCTTTCATGGTGACAAAAAATGGATTGTTTAAGGTTGAAACCACGATCGCCATTCTATCTTCCGCCTGCGCACTGATGCTCAGCGTTGACGACAAAAGCGCGGTGGTAATCAAAGTAGTCAGTTTTTTCATGCGTTCAGTCCTTTTGTGTTTGTAGGGTATTGTTTTTATTCACGAATTAAACAGAAATAAAAGTGCCTGTCCCGGTAACTTAAAGTGTCTGTCCCAACAAGCTCCAACAAGCTAGCTATTTGTTTTTGTTGTCCACCAGCACGGCGAGCAAAATCACCACTGCTTTGGCAATCATTTGGTAGTAAGACGACACGTCCAGCAAGTTAAGGGCGTTGTTCAAAAGCCGATAATCAGCGCACCAATCAGCGTGCCCATGATCTTGCCTTTACCGCCCATCAAGCTGGTACCGCCAAGGACGACCGCCGCAATGGCGTCGAGCTCATAGCCTGTCCCAGCCGTCGGTTGGCCAGAGGACAGGCGTGAGGTGACGATAATCCCGGCCAAGGCTGCAAGCATGCCGCAAATGCTGTAAACACCGATTTTGATCCGATCGACATTGATACCCGATAGGCGCGCTGCCGATTCATTGCCACCGAGGGCGTAGATGTAACGGCCAAAGCGGGTATGATTAAGCAAATACCAAGCACCGATAAAGACGATAGCCATCAGCCACACAGGCACTGGGATGCCCAGTAAATAACCGGTCCCAAACCACGCAAACGCGTCGGCCGTTTCAGTAAAGCCCGCGGAAATAGGTCGACCATCGGTATACACCATGGTGACCCCGCGATAGAGAGTCATCGCGACCAAGGTAGCAATAAACGCCTGCACCTTGCCTTTGGCGACCACCACACCGGTCATCGCGCCAATCGCTGCGCCGGCAAACAAAGCCGTTGGCACTGCCACTAACACAGGCACTTCGACCGCAATCAAGCTCGCCGCAAACGCACCGCACAATGCCAGCACTGAGCCAACACTCAAATCAATCCCTGCCGTTAAGATCACCAACGTCATCCCCACCGCGATAATCGCATTCACCGAGGTCTGACGTAGGATGTTAAGCAAGTTATCCATCATGAAGAAGTTGCTGTTCAAGAAGGACATCACCACGATCAGGACTAATAGGGCGATGAGCGACTTTTGCTCAATCAACCAGGCTTTGCTGAATCGGGGTTTGCGTCCATCCTCTGACGGCTGGGACTTATTCATTGCATTTGCGCTCATGCTGCATCCTCATTGGGCTGTTTGCCTACCGCACAGGCAAGCAGGGTTTCTTGATCGCATCCTCGGCATCAAACTCACCGCAAATACGGCCTTCGTGCATCACTAAGATGCGATCGCTCATGCCAAGCACTTCAGGCATTTCTGACGACACCAAAATGATGCTCATGCCCTCGGCTTTAAATTGGTTAATTAACTGATAGATTTCTTTTTTGGCACCCACGTCAACACCGCGCGTCGGCTCGTCCAAAATCAGCACCTTTGGCTTGGTCATCAGCCTTTGGCAATCGCCACTTTCTGCTGATTTCCCCCCGATAAGTTGCCAATGATTTGCTCGCGGGTGGGGGTTTTGATGTTAAAAAGGCGAATAAAATCATCCACCGCCATCACTTCATCGCGCGGCTGAATTTTGCCCCAATGGGTGAGCTTATCGAGTGCACTGAGTGACATGTTGTCTTTTACCGACAAACCCAGCACCAAGCCCTCACCTTTGCGGTCTTCAGAGATATACGCAATGCCGTTTGCCAGTGCATCTTGAGGACTCACTGGGTTAACCACCTTGCCATCCAGTCGAATAGTGCCCGCCTCGCGCGGCATGGCACCATAAATGATCTTCATCAGCTCCGTACGCCCGGCGCCCATCAAACCTGACACGCCCAGAATTTCATTACGGCGAAGACGAAAACTGACGTCCTCCACCCCATGACCACTCACACTGTCCACCTCAAGGCTTACTCCATCGGGGCTGACATCGCTACGTGGGTATTGCTCGGCGAGCTTACGGCCCACCATCATTTCAATCAGGCCATCTTCATCGGTGTCACTAACGGCACATTCACCAATAAACTTGCCGTCGCGTAACACGGTGACCCGATCGCAAATCTCAAAAATTTCTTTTAAACGGTGAGAGATATAAACAATGCCGCAGCCCTGCGCACGTAGCTCATTAATCACCGCAAACAGCGAGGCGGTTTCGGTGTCGGTTAGCGCATCGGTCGGCTCATCCATAATGATCACCTGCGACTCAAACGACAGCGCTTTGGCAATCTCCACCATCTGCTGCTCGCCCAGGCTAATCTCACCAAGCGGCGTGGATCCGCGCGCGTTGACATTTAAACGCGCCAGCAGCTTATCCGCTTCCTCAACCATTTTGGCCCAATCAATCTTGCCAAACCGATTAGTAAATTCACGGCCTAGAAAGATGTTCTCGGCAATGGTCAGCTCGGGGATCAAATTCAGCTCTTGGTGAATAATGCTGATCCCCGCCTGCTGCGAATCGCGCGGGCCTTAAACGACACCGGCGCGCCTTGGTAATTGACCTCACCGCTATCGGCGTGATAAATCCCAGTTAAGACCTTCATCAAGGTCGATTTGCCCGCGCCGTTCTCACCGAGTAGCGCCATCACCTCGCCGGGATATACATTTAAGCTCGCTTCATCTAAGGCGCGCACCCCAGGAAAGGTTTTTACGACTTGGCTGAGCTGTAAGATAGGTTGCGTCATCGTGGTTACTCGCTTAGGCCCACCTAAAAGGTGACACCGGCTTGAAAAATCACATTGGCATAAGGCGTGCACTCGCCGGTGCGTACCACCGCTTTACTCTGCGCCGTGCGCGCTTTAAAGGCCTCGTGGCTGATATACGTTACCGTAATCGGCTTACCCCCTGCCCCTTCTTGCTCTAATCGGGCAAGCAGTGCCTGATGCAGCGCCGGACTAACGGTTGCAAGCTCCTCGGCCATCACCACAGACTCAATACAGGCATGCGATAATATAGCCTCGACCGTTTGCATAAAGCTCGGCACCCCTTTAGTCAGCGCCAAATCAATACGCGACACCGAGTCTGGGATCGGAAGTCCCGCATCACACACCGTCAATTCATCGGTATGCCCGATTTGCGTGACGAGCTGCGCGAGCTCTGGATGGAGCAAACCATGCTTATTCATTCATCACCTTCTCACTCACGATGGGATCATTCAGCGCTTACACCTCGAACAACGTGGAAACGCCTTCTTTTATCGGATTTTCTGTTAGAAAAAACGCCATCGAAACGTTTCGATATAAGATAGAGAATAAATACCCACGCAAAATTCACCACACTTAAGACACGTAGATGTGAAGGGGATCAACTATTGATATCAGAGTCATTAGTAAAGGGAGGGAGAGATCACATGACGGGGCTGGGTTAGGTAAAGACTAGAAAGATCCTAGGGTCCTAGGCACTGCTTTACGCTTTTCCTAGTCTCTCGTTTCTAGAAGCGCAGCGTCTCAGTTCTCGTCCTTATCCAGCGGCTCACTCAAACCCGGCACCGCTTGGCAAAACGTACATTCCTCATTATCCACCGAGCACCACCCGCTTCCACGTAGCGAACCCGATGACTGCCGTTATCCCGATTGGCAGACACCGCAAACCGCCGTTGCTCACGCTCGAGTATCGTCTTTTCTGTGTCCTGGTTAGCCATGATTTACCTCCTACGAATGCCGGAAACCAACTCAGCCATATTTAGCTTAGCACCCGAACAAGCCCAACTAAAAGTGACCAACTAAAAGCAACTAAAAGTGACTGTCCTCGATAAACTCTCGATAAACTGTAGAAAAAGTTCTAGGGCCTAGACACTGCTTTGCACTCTTCTCCTTATTCCCGAACCAGGCGTAGATACCATCTCTCCGAACCATCCGTAAAGGGTTATGTAACCACTTGCGGGTGGTATTCGCTTTGATGTTTCACCACACCAAAACAAATCTGTACCAGCTTGCGCATTCCAGCTCCTAAAGCCTGCATTTTACTTTTACCGTTTTCCATTAGGCGCCGACATTGTGCCTGGATATCCGGGTTATATCTCA
>NZ_AQOD01000131.1 GCF_000513715.1 Salinivibrio socompensis S35 | reverse complement strand
TCACTGCCTTTTGCCTGCAGTGTTTAAATAACATAGCCCTTCCCATTCTCTATTTATCTATTTATCTATTTATCTATTTATCTATTTATCTATTTATCTATTTATCTATTTATCTAGGCAAGGCTAACCGAGTTCCCTTTCTTTGACTAACCAAAACGCTTTTGCCATTTATCGATCACCGTGGCACCAATCAGGTCGCCTTGCACGTTGACCGCGGTGCGGAAGGTATCGAGCGGACGCTCAATGATCAGCAAGATAGCAATGGCTTCAAGCGGAATCCCTGCAGCCAGTAGCACCAACTGCATGCCAGACATTGAGCCTGATGGCATACCCGGCGCGCCAACCGATGACACCATGGCCATAATAAAGATCATTACAATGCCCGTGGTAGACAGGTCAATGCCAAACAATTGTGCCAAAAAAACAGCTGCAATCCCTTCAAACAGCGCGGTGCCATCCATGTTCATCACCGCGCCTAACGGCAGTACCATACTGGCAGTCGATGGGGTTACCTTTAGCTCTTCTTTTGCCGCCTGCATAGACACCGGCAGTGTTGCCGCGCTTGATGAGGTGGCGAACGCCATTGCAAGTGGCGCAGAAATCGCGCGGAATAAGGCGATAAAACCGATTCCTCCCGCGACACGTGCGATCAGTGGCAGCACAATCACACCATGTACCATCGTTAGTGCAAAGACTAAAGCCGCGAAGCTAAACAACTGACCAAATAGGTCATTGTCTCCTTGATGCGAAAATTGAAAAACAATTGCAAAAACGGCAAAAGGCGCCAGTTTGATGATCCCGGCCACCAGCGTATTAATGCCTTGGTTTAAACCACGGATGGTATCAAATAACGGGTGTTTTTCCGGCAACGCACGATCAATGAAATGCCGAATAAAATCGTAAACACCACGATCGCCAGCAAGTTACCGCTACTCAACGCTTCAATGGGATTCACCAAGGCCATGTTGACGAGTTTGGTAGCAATCGCTCCCGCACCCGCTGCCTCTTGGTTGATAAAGCTAATGCTCTCATCGACCGGTGGTGCATTGGTTAGCGGTTGCCATTCTGGCATCAGGAGTGCGGCACCAAGGCCAATGGTGATAGCAATCGTCGTGGTAAAGCCGTAGAACAAAAGCGTGGCACCGCCTAGACGTTTTAAGCGTACCACGTTGCCAATATTACTGATCCCCTCCAATAATGAGAGCAATATCATCACACCAACTACGGCTTTCAAAAGGCCAATATAGCCGACCTTGGCAAGCATGAGTAACGAATACCAGGTGGTTTGCTCTGCGTTCTCAATGGGGCCAAATAGCGTTCCCGCTAGCCAGGCCAGCGCCGCCGCCAGTGCTATTTGCAATGGCAAAGAATGTTTTATTTTTTTCCACATCGTTTTTCCCTCGCTGCAGACGGCGTCTGCATGCTGATGACCTGTCTGATTTATTGGGGTTTAATGGCGGAAAATAATAACAAGGGGAGCCCCTAAGCTCATGTAAAAATTATGAACATTCTGGAATAACTAGTAACAAAATAATTGGTTGAAGCATGAAAGCCCGCCAGACATTGGCGGGCGATGCACTTTACATATTACTGTGGTTGTTGATTTTGGGGATTAAGTTCGAGGTTTACCGGGGTATCGAGCGATTGATTGAGTGCTTTTTCCAACGCCAATACATTCACGCCCGGGTTCGCTTCAAGTAGTGCGACTCCATCCATATAACTCACTAGCTCCAAACCATATTGATCCGCGAGTTGGTCGGCTTGTACCTCACTCGCTTTCACCAAAATCGAGCCAGTCACCGTTAATGGTGTGCTCTGGGTAGACAAAGCCACTTTATCTCCCACCATTACGCCTATTTGCTCACCATTCATGTTACGACCATTATCTGCCGTATCCACCACGACATAGCGCTCGCCATTTAATTCAACCGTAGCGGCACTAACGCCCATCGTCAGCGCCATCGCGGCAAGTGCTGTGATTAACTTTTTCATACTTTTCTCCTATTAACCGCGATGACCAATGACACGCAATGACCATTGCATTAGTTTGCCATCAGCGCTGTTATTGGTAGGGATTTCACTTCCCCTCCCAAGCTGTATTGACGTGTTTCACCATCGGTATCAGTAACATGTAACGTCCATTGACCCGCTGAACTTTCGCTATTGAATTTATGGCTAAGCATTAAGTGATCGGTAAAACCCTCTGGATAAGTGCTATCCAGCACATTCGATAACATGCTGTTACGCGGCGACATAAGCACGCTGCGTGTGCCAGATGGCGATTCGAGCTCGAGCAACAGATCGGACATACGGCTATGATCAATTGAGCTACGTACTTGCACCGCCTCAATAGTGAGGTTATCTGTCACTCGTACACTATCGGCGGTTGAGGCTGTTCCTCCGTCAGCAATTGCGAGCCCTGTGTCACCATTTTGGTTGTGATAAGACCAAGCCCAATCCGTAAACACTTGCTCAGGCAAAGGTTGATACGTTTCTGCCGCCTCAAGCGCCGCATTAACATCAATTAATCCAAACCCATAAGTTGGGCTATACCAACGATCGGCCGCGTTTTGTTGCCAACCTTCTAGTCCCGTGACAGTGCGAGTCTGCCCTTGTGCCGTTTGGTAGCTTAAGCGTATATCATCACTATTCGTATCCACACGAGTCGCCGTCGTCGCTAACAGATGGCGAATATCACGCTGGGAAAGGTTCGGATAGGCCGATATGAGTAGCGCGAACGCACCCGAGGTGTTTGGTGCAGCCGATGATGTGCCGTTCATCACACTGTTAAAGTCACAGGTATTGTCGATGTCCGTGCCACCGTGAAGGTCGTGTGAATCATAAGGGATGCGATCGTCGCGATTGTACCCATGGTACAACCGGTCAAATCTGTGGTGATATGCGCGGGTTTATTGGTACCGTACTCGCCTCCTGGGGCTGTCAAGAATACGTTGCTGCCGACCGACGAATACGACGAGCGCTTGCCATCCGCATTCAACGCACTGACAGTCACATTCCAATAGTTAGCATTACTCGAGGATTGGTTGCTGTTTTGCCATGGCAATCCATCATTATCCCCCACAGGCCAAGTCGCTCTCGATTAAACGAGGTGCGACTGTAGCCATTGCCCGCCGATTTGATAAAGACTGCGCCCAATCCGCCAAAGGCGTTCGTGCTCATTTTTTTGTACTGAGCGTTTTGACGACCATCATAGCTCATCGGATCATCGCTGTACGAATAGCTACGCACACCAGAGCCACCATAACTCTGGTTGAATACGCGGACATCATCCGAGTAGCCTTCGCGGCCGTGACTGATTTCCCACGCTTTTTGGCTTTGGTATGCAAGGTAATTATAGCCTTGTAGATTGGCAAGCGGTGCGACCCCCATACCACCGAGGCCGTTGTCGCGAACAGCCGCGATAATGCCCGCTACCGAGGTACCGTGGGCCGTATTACGACTGCTCCATCCCTCTGGTGTCGGATCGTCATCGCGGTCAACAAAATCGTAAGATTTTCCTGCACGCACATTAGCCACCAGATCTGGATGTGCAACTTCTAAACCATCATCAACCACGGCAACATTGACGTTTTGGCCTAAAATATCTTGTCGATGTGCCCACCAAAGGTTTAAATCATTGCCCGGTTGACCACCTTCTCGTGCAAACGCATTCTGGCCACTATTAAGCAAATGCCACTGTTCAGCCGTGAAAGGATCATCTCCTGGTAAGCAGCGGTCGGCACTGGTACGTCCAATATCAACCGGCTCATTGCCTGTTAATACCACACAAGCTTGCGGATCAGGATCGGTAGGGGGCTCAACGGGATCGGGCACTTGTGCCATCGCCCACGCCCCAGAGGTGTGGAAAAGTGCGCCGATAATCAGCGCAAGAGAGCTGTGTTTGTGCATTTATCATTCCTTTTTACACTAACGAGATATGTCTCGGTTCTGAGAGACTCATTATTAGTAAAAAGAAATAATCTCAATAGAAACAGGCGATTAGTATTAACGTGATCTCGAGCTTAAACTTTAGAGCAGGTAATCTAATTCGTTGAACAGGGCCTGCAAGTTTAACGTTCCCGTTACATTTGTATTCAAAGCCTGTGATGTGAAAGAATCCCCGAGCCTATACCCAACCATCAATCGATTGATGCTGCCCCGCCGACCATCGTAACCCATCCGACAATTATTGCTGGCTGACTAAACGTCTTGTCTCGTTATCGCGTACTATGAGGGCAAACAAGGAGCGATAATGAACTGGATTGAAACACATGAAGCGGGATTTCGACTTGGCCTATTCGTGCTCGTACTCGTGATCATGCTGGTCGCCGAGTGGCAATGGCCCAAACGTCAATTAACTCGTACTCGACGTGAACGCTGGCGGGGCAATATTACACTCACCGCGTTTAATACGCTAACGCTTCGGCTACTGGCACCGCTCTCAGCAGTTGGTGTTGCCAGCCTTGTCGATGAATCAGGGTGGGGACTGCTTAATCAGTTCTCTTTGCCGCTTTGGGCGACGGTAATCCTCACGCTGATCGTGATGGATTTGGCGATTTGGTATCAACACAAGCTATTCCATGAACTCCCTTGGTTATGGCGATTGCATTTGGTTCACCATGCCGACATGGATATTGATGTCACCACTGGGGCACGCTTTCACACCGTCGAGATTTGGCTTTCGATGGCGATAAAATGTGCACTGGTGGCCTTGTTAGGCGCGCCTGTTTTAGGTGTGATTCTGTTTGAAACCGTATTAAGCAGCATGGCGATGTTTAACCACAGCAACGTCCGTTTACCGCTGCGTTTAGATGACTGGCTGCGCCGTATCGTCGTCACGCCCGATATGCATCGCGTTCACCATTCCACCCGCTTTCATGAATGTAATGCCAACTATGGCTTTAATTTGTCTTGCTGGGATCGCTGGTTCAAGACTTATGTCGCCCAGCCTCACAAAGGCCACCAGGATATGCGAATTGGCTTAAATGAAGTAACGCAAGCCAATGATGCCAGTAGCATTATAGGAATGCTGCGTTTGCCTTTACGCTGGCGTATACTGCAGCGCGCCTACCCACACGATAAGGAGCGCTAGGGCATATGACCCACGTAATCATCACCTCACAAAACCCAGCCAAAATCTCTGCCGTCAAAGCAGCATTTTATGACGCCTTTCCCAACACCGACTTCACGTTTACCGGGGTGTCTGTCCCCAGTGATGTCGCCGAACAACCCATGACCGAACAAGAAACCTATTCAGGCGCATGCAATCGAGTTAAGCACGCGCAAGACCGCTATCAAGGGGATTATTTTGTGGGGATAGAAGCGGGCCTAGATGGCCAACATACCTTTGCTTGGATGGTCATTGCTCAAGACGATATGCGAGGCGAAGCACGCTCAGCATCGCTTCCTCTTCCGCCGGAAGCGCTCAATGCATTGCATCAAGGCGAGGAACTCGGTGATGTGATGGATAGGATGTTTAGCCAGCACAATGTGAAACAAAAAGGCGGGGCGATTGGCATGCTAACCGGCCACCGATTAACGCGTTCCAGCGTTTATCATCAAGCTTGATCATGGCGCTGATCCCATTTATGCATCCGCATCTTTATCGTTAACAGCCTAGAAGCAAAAACGGCGCCCGTGGGCGCCGTTTTTAGTGGGATAGACGGGCGATCAAGAGCGTGTTTGCTCCGCCTCGCGCTTGAGCAAATCGGCGAGCCAGATTTTGGTCTCCTCATCCATCCGCTTTAATTCGTTTGAGCCTCGGGTCACCGTTGCGATCCCCACCCCCAGCAACTGACTCAGTTGACGCTGACTCATCCTTCCCTCTAATAACTCATGCAAAATATTGATTCGGGCAACCAACGTATCTCGCTCGTCAGGGGTTAATAGTGCCGTCAGCAATGCATCATCGTTATCGTCTTTTCCGGCTAAACGCACCAAAGAAATAACATCTTGCCAACCAGAGAATGCAGGCGATTGCGACATGGTTTCCTCTCGCTCTTTACGTGATAACGGCAATGATAACATTAATAGCGCTGAGCCAGCTCGTGCGCACTTAAAAATTGCACCGGCTCACCTAACAGCTGACGATAATAAATATCGAACATCAATACGTTCTGCACATAGTGCCGCGTCTCGTAAAACGGAATCGATTCAATAAAGGCAATCGCATCCATATGTCCTTGTGATCGCTCCAACCAACGCGTCACCCGATGTGGGCCCGCGTTATAGGCAGCAAATGCCAAGATGCGATTACTGTCAAAGCGATCCAGCATCATTTTTAAGTAACCGCTACCGAGGCGAATATTCACTCCCGGATCACTTAAGCTAGCAGGGCCTTGGTAATCAAACCCTAACTGACGAGAGGTTTCGCGTGCCGTGCGGGGCATTAACTGCATTAGACCTCTTGCGCCCACATGAGACACCGCGCGAGTAAAAAAGGCGCTCTCTTGACGCGATAAAGCCATCAGTGTGGTTTTGTCTACGCCACGCTCGCGACTGAAAAATTCAAACCACCACTGATGCGCAAGAGGAAAACGAAGTGGCAAGTGATCCCACATTTTTCCGGCAATCGTGGCTTGAACGGCTAAATGATACCAATGATTTTTGTTTGCATAAGCCGCCAGTAATGCAATTTGTTCATCACTGGCGCGTTGCAATACATAATACCATTCACGCTTGGCCGCATAAACTTTATCTAAGGCAATCAACTCATCCACTCGCGCCAGCACATCATTGACAGGCATTAACCCTGCTTCTTTTAACACGGCGGTACGTGAAGGTATCGCAATGGATTTATCTAAATGCTGCGCCGCTGCCACGCTGTAGAAGTTACGCTCACCGAGCATGGTGGCAAACGCTTGGTTGGCTGACGTGCTATCACCAAGCTCCAGCTTGAGCCTCGCTTGCCAATATCGCCATTTTAAAGACTGCTTCGCCTCGTCGCTGAGCAATGAGAGCCATTGGTTAAGCGCGTACCAATCCCCCTCTACTAGGGCTAGGCGAAAGCGTCGTTCTAATAGGCCATCATCACTACTTTGACGCAGCATGCGATCTCGCCACCCCGCTAGCGCTGGCTCATCATCATTCATTAATTGGCCAATCAAGTAATCGGCAATCTCTTGTCGTTCTCGTTCATCGTAATGCTGACCCTCAACTGAGCGGCGAAAATGGCGAATAGCTTGCGCTTCATCTTTACGCGCTAAACGTTCAAACGTCAGACGGGTGAGCTTTTGATTAAAAGGGGTCACTCTACTGCGCTTGGAAAAGTCAGCCACTTGTTCGGGTTGGTCATATAAGTCCAACACCTGCTCACCAACCGCACCATCCGAATCGGGTAACTGGCGTAACAAATAACGCATTAAGTTGCGGTTACGTGCCTCGAACGTTAATAACATGCGCTGTAAAATGAGATCACCCGTCAGCAATCCTTGTTCAGATAAAAAGCCAAATAAGGGATCGCAACGATCATCAACCGATTGGCCCGATAAATACAAAGATTTCGCGCCACTGCGGGCTAGCGCCTGATTGCCTGCTTGGCTATGCGCATAATAATATTGACACTGATATCGCTCACCGCGAGGTACGTCAGGCTGAAACGCGACCAAGGTTTTCCAATCCCTCCGGTCCGCCAGCAAAGTGAGATAATCTGCACGCAAACTATTCGCGAATGGCATCGTGGCATAGCGCTGAATAAAATTCGTGACGGAAGTGTGCGACTTTTTGGCAAGGTTGCGGGTGAAATCACGGTAATCGAGATACGGGTACAAAGGATAATCACGCAGTTGTGCTTTTAATCGGTGAAACTGGTGTAAGTCGCCGCGTTCAATCGCATCGATTGCCGCTTCATACTGGCGCTGCTGGGGAGTCATTTGACCACTTCCTGGGCTTGCGGAGGCCTCAGCCATCGGCACCGATAAGCTTGAGATCAACACGACCCCTGATACCAATAGGGGGAAGAAGGCACGGGCGTGATGAAAAGCCGCACGACATGCTGACTTAAGAGGCCCGGATACGGCGATGAATCGTTCCATGTCAAAGTTCGCTCCTATTGTATGTGACACTGATTGTATGTGACATCGAGTAGACAACAACCCAACCTGCAAATTCCCTGAGGGGGTCCGAGCGGTTTGTCGGCACGTCTCGCTATATTAGCGATCGAATATGACAATCACTGTTAAACTTGGCAAAGTTAACGTTAGAATAGCGTTTTTCACACCACAACGATTAACGTGAGCGGAAATGGCTGAGTACGTATATACCATGTCGCAGGTGAGCAAGATCGTGCCACCTAAGCGTCAAATTCTTAAAGATATTTCTTTGTGTTTCTTCCCAGGTGCCAAAATTGGGGTACTGGGTCTAAATGGGGCCGGTAAATCGAGCCTATTGCGCATTATGGCCGGTATCGATACGAGATTGAGGGCGAAGCCCGTGTGCAATCCGGGATCAAAATCGGGTACCTCCCACAAGAGCCGAAACTGGATGAAGAAAAAACCGTCCGAGAAACCGTTGAAGAAGCGGTCTCTGACGTCAAAGAGGCATTAACGCGTCTGGACGGTGTCTATGCCGCCTATGCTGAACCTGATGCCGACTTCGATGCTTTAGCACAAGAGCAAGGTGAGCTGGAAGCACTGATCCAGGCCAAAGATGGGCACAACCTCGACAATGCGTTGGAGCGTGCGGCGGACGCACTTCGTTTGCCCGAGTGGGAGGCGCAAATCAAGCACCTTTCAGGGGGTGAACGTCGTCGTGTCGCTATCTGCCGTTTGTTACTCGAAAAACCGGACATGCTGCTGCTTGATGAGCCAACTAACCACCTCGACGCTGAATCAGTCGCATGGCTTGAGCATTTCTTAGTCGATTATTCTGGCACTGTGGTCGCTATCACCCACGATCGTTACTTCTTGGATAACGCCGCCGGCTGGATCCTTGAGCTTGACCGTGGGGAAGGCATTCCATGGGAAGGCAACTACTCCTCTTGGCTCGAGCAAAAAGATGTGCGTTTAAAACAAGAAGCGTCGCAAGAAAAAGCACGTCAGAAAACCATTGAGAAAGAACTTGAGTGGGTTCGCCAGAATCCAAAAGGCCGTCAGGCGAAATCAAAAGCCCGTATGGCCCGCTTTGAAGAGCTCAACACCACGGATTATCAACGTCGCAACGAGACGAATGAGCTGTTTATTCCCCCAGGCCCACGTCTGGGTGAAAAAGTCATTGAAGTGAACAACCTGACCAAGTCGTTTGGTGATCGCGTCTTGATCGATGACTTGTCCTTTAGCGTGCCGAAAGGGGCGATCGTCGGTATTGTCGGCCCTAACGGCGCGGGTAAGTCAACCCTGTTCAAAATGCTAAGTGGTACCGAAACCCCAGATGCCGGTACCGTTGAAGTAGGCGACACCGTGCAATTAGCCTCGGTCGATCAATTCCGTGACAGCATGGATGATAACAACACCGTCTACGATGAGATCTCTGAAGGGGCGGATATCATCCGCATCAATAATTTTGAGTTACCTGCACGCGCTTATGTATCTCGCTTTAACTTTAAAGGCAGTGATCAACAAAAACGTATTGGTGACTTGTCAGGCGGCGAGCGTAACCGTGTGCACCTCGCCAAATTGCTAAAAGCAGGCGGTAACGTGCTGCTCCTTGATGAACCAACTAACGACCTGGACGTAGAGACGCTCCGTGCGCTTGAAGAAGCACTGTTAGAGTTCCCAGGCTGTGCGATGGTGATCTCGCACGACCGCTGGTTCCTCGACCGTGTCGCGACCCATATTCTCGACTATCGTGATGAAGGCCAAGTGAACTTCTTTGAGGGTAATTTTGCTGAATACACGGATTGGTTGAAGAAAACATTGGGCGCACAAGCGGCCGAGCCACATCGCATCAAGTACAAACGTGTCGTCAAATAATCACGCATACACCACAGCAAGGGCAGCATCGGCTGCCCTTTTTCTTACCGCTCGCCGTCTCGATAAACCGTATTGCCGCCTGTTCCTAGCCCAACTCGACCACTAAAGCGTTTCAAATATGAGATTAGTCACTCAATCGTTATTGTGATCGTCCCGTATCACCTACACTAAAACCAGTGAATAAGGAGATGCCATCATGCCAGAGCGTAGAAAATTTCCCGCGTGATGTACCGGGCGCCGGCGATACTCAAGCAAGGCGAGCTGGAATGGCACGCACAGGTACTGGATCTGTCACTTAAAGGGGTATTGCTCAGTCGTCCTGAAAACTGGCAGGCCGATCCCGAATACAACGCGTTTCTGCTGGTTTTTTACCTTCATGATTCGGATGTAGAGTTAGACATGGACTGCATTCTGGTGAATAACTGCAAGAATTATCTCCATCTTTACATCGATCACATTGACATTGATAGCGTCAGTCATTTAAAAAGGCTCGTTGAACTTAACGTGGGCAATGATGAACTACTTCATCGCGAGCTCGCGCAATTGACTGACCACATGGCGGACCCCAAGTCTTAGTCCCGTACGGTCATGGACGGTATAAAATGCAGGCTAGCAGTAACCAGTCATGACAGACCACATCCACATTGCCGTGACACACCCTAACGGGGTGAAACACTATACGCTTTGCCCTACCCGCAAAAAGGTGGTGCAAACCCTCGCGTTAGTGATATTAGCGATACTGACCATCACCTTTGCCAGCTTGTATTTACTTTCTGAGCGTTCAACCGAAGCCGAAGCAGCCATCGATCGCCTGCGCCAAGAACGTGTCGTTTTAAATAACGAGGTGGCGATGTTGCAGCAAAAGCGCGATGAGCTCTCACAGACGATCGAGAATAAAGATGTCGAACTTACCGCCATTACTCAACGCGTGGTCACAGTTGAAGATATGCTCGGGCTGCAATCCGTGGCGAAAGACGCTTCACTAACGCACCGTCTTGATGTCGCGGCGATTAACTCGGCGGTACGCTACACCATGCTCCAGCTAATCCCCAACGGGAAACCGATTGAAAGCTACCGACGATCCTCGGGGTATGGCTCACGCACTCACCCTGTCACGGGGAAAGAAAAATTCCACATGGGCTTAGATTTAACTTCGGACATTGGCACGCCGGTATATGCCCCCGCAGATGGCGTCGTCGAGTATGTTCGCCCAAGTCGACGCAAAGGGTATGGCAACTTCGTCAAAATCGACCACGCCTTTGGCTTTATGACACTCTACGCTCATTTGGATAAATTCAACGTCCGTAGTGGGCAATTTGTGAAAAAAGGCGATCTGATTGCCTGGTCAGGTAACACCGGTTTATCGACCGGTCCGCATTTACATTATGAAGTGCGTTTTTTAGGCCGAGCCCTCGATCCTCGACGCTTTATCAAATGGAGTACAGATCAGTTTGATTCCTTACTCGAAAACGAAAAACGCGTGAGCTGGGGCCATCTAGTTGCCGTGGTGGAGAATCTGGTCGAAACCCAGGTGCAAGTGGCGAATATGCCAGACGCAAAACCACCGTTAAGCACTGCACAGCAACGTGAGGCGGATAATGAGGCGGTGCCAAGCAAGGCCTCTATGTAACGCCTGTCAGGCCGCTTGAGCCCGTTTAACGCTGATAGCGCCCACCAAGACAGGGGCGGACCCAGCCACTGCGTCTTTTCGCCTTTTTATAGATCCTCTAACACATCCAAAGCGTCCGATAGTTTACTGACACCATAAACCGCCATCCCTTCCATCGCGTGTTTAGGCATATTAGCTTTGGGGATCACTGCTTTTTTAAAGCCATGTTTCGCCGCTTCCATTAATCGCTCTTGGCCGCTCGGAACCGGCCGGATTTCCCCACCTAGCCCCACTTCACCAAACACCACGAGCTCTCTCGGTAGCGGGCGATCCCGAAAACTTGAGATCAAAGCCAATAACAAGGCCAGATCGGCACTGGTTTCAGTGACTTTTACCCCGCCAACCACATTCACAAACACATCTTGATCGGACATTTGCAACCCGCCGTGCTTGTGCAGAACCGCCAGCAGCAGCGCTAAACGATTTTGCTCCAAACCCACTGCGACACGGCGTGGATTCGATAATTGCGAATAATCCACCAGCGCCTGTAACTCAACCAATAAGGGGCGTGTCCCTTCCCATACCACCATCACTGAGCTACCGGAGGTCTGTTCTTCGCCACGAGAGAGAAAAATGGCCGAGGGATTACTGACTTCTTTTAGCCCCTGTCCGGTCATCGCAAAAACACCCAGCTCATTCACCGCACCAAACCGGTTTTTATGGCTACGCAACGTCCGAAAACGGCTGTCGCTCGTGCCATCCAGTAACACCGAGCAGTCGACGCAATGCTCAAGTACTTTCGGGCCAGCCAATGTGCCATCTTTGGTCACATGCCCGACCATAAAAATGGCCACATTGTGTTGTTTGGCATAACGGGTCAAGGAGGCAGCAGATTCACGAACTTGCGCCACGCTCCCGGGGGCCGATTGCACATCAGCAACATGCATCACCTGGATGGAGTCGATTACCATGATCTTAGGCTGCTCTTTTTTTGCAACCTGACAAATGGTTTCAACCCCCGTTTCAGACAAGAGTTTGAGCTTGTCTTTCGTCAATCCAAGTCGGTCAGCACGCATTGCAACTTGTTGGAGCGATTCTTCCCCGGTGATATACAGTGTCGGTAAGTGTTGCGCCAACCCCACCATGGTTTGCAATAGCAAGGTACTTTTACCCGCCCCAGGGTTACCGCCGATAAGGATGGCCGCTCCCGGCACAATACCGCCACCTAGCACCCGATCGAGCTCTTTAAAGCCACTACTCAGACGCGGCACTTCCTGCAAGTTGATATCCTGCAAGGTTTGCACCGCTCCCTCCGCACTGCCCGCATAACCGGCGTATTTTTCATTACGTGCAACTTGAGGAGAGGCGGCCAGTCTCACTTCGGTAATAGTGTTCCACGCCCCACATGCTGAGCACTGTCCTTGCCAACGCGGAAAATCTGCCCCACAGTCATTACACACGTAGGCTCGTTTTGTTTTTGCCATTCGCTCTCCAATACGTATGATGTCAGCCAATTCACAAAATGATTGCTATCTTATTCATTATTCCGACACTTTTCAGGAAGATGCCGTTAACAAAGTAGGCAATACTTTACCAGACTTTGCTATGAAGCAGGATGATTACCAGGGACTGATTGAGCAACTGCTTCCTCTGTCCCAAACCCCAAAATTTGAGGTGTTGCTCGATAAGCTGACGGCGAACGAGCCCAACTCGGCTAAGCTGCTGATCAAAATGGAGATCAGACGGCTGATGACCCCATGCAATCGCGCTATCGACCTACGCGGAAAGGTGGATGGAGAATGCCACGAATACACCTTGCATGACCAAAAGCACTGGCTCGATGATGTAGCGATCAACCGCTACTACGACCGCTTGCCCATGTATAACGGCCAACTCACCCAGGGACTATGGGAAGATTTGCATAATACGCCGAATAATTTTCGGGTGAAGCACGAGCAAGAAAAGCAACGCCAACAGCAGGGGAAAGGCCCGGTCAGCGATGCGTCACAGTCAGCGCTACTTCCGGAGAAACTAACATTTGGCCGTTACTTATCGCGCAGTGAAAGCCGCATGCATTTTGCTACGCAAGTTTTAATCACCCTCAATACCGGCCATGAAGTGCACGGGATGACCAGTGATTTATCGAACTCGGGCTGTCGTGTTCGTGTCCCTGCTGCTTTCGATTATCCACCCAGCTCAGAGGTGGTGGTGCGCTTTATCACCCTTGCACAAAAATACCCCGATCCAGATCTGGAGCGAGGACTGAGTTATCGGATTATCGGGGTAGAGGAAAATAAAGAGTCAACCAGTAATGTCTGGTTACGGTTACGGCTGGATACCAGCAGCGATGCCATAAAACAAGCGTTAGACGCAGAGATGACTGCGCCTGATTTTCGCGGCAAGCAAGATGGCGAAGACAAACTGCTGACGTTGAAACTACAAAGTTACGAGCAGTCATTTTTACATCACACCAGTGTATTACCGCTCTATTTCGCACAAGACAAACTGGAATACGTGCTACAAACGCGGCAAAACCAAGACCTTTGGGCCTATTGGCACGATAACCGTAATCAACCGGTGATCAACACCTGTTCAATACTGAGCGTTTATCTCTACTCCAACTCGACGGCGCCTCCACCAGCCAACTACTGCTCTACTGCTTTTACGTCGAAAAGAACAAACAGCGTTTTTTCTACTCCGCGTCTTCCAGTGAAATGAGCGAGGAAGCGCGTCAGCTTTTTTGGCACCTGGGCGCCAAGCGCGCCTCGTGGCGCGTGTTTAAAGTGACGATGTCTGCCATTAATGCGGCAGATATTGAACGCCTCCAAGATGTGTCACCCGATTGGCTTAACACCCTCAAAACCCTGACCCATGTCGCGTTGGTACAAGATGTCACCCATGCTGACGGCAAACGCAGTTACCTTGAACACCCTAAGCCTCAATGCTCGAGCCAGGTACTGCGGCGATTTTTACATGAACGTAATCCCGTTTGCCGGGCACAGCTCATCTCGTCAGATCGTCAACCTCAACGGCGGGAACCCAGGTATGCCTATCGCTCGCAAGTATCACTGGTCCATCCGGAACAAGGGACACTGAAAGGGCAGCTGATTGACTTTTCCTCTGGGGGGCTCAACGTCACGCTCAAGCAACCGTTTCAAGGGCCAGAGATGATATCGTATCCATCTCACTCGATGCCTTTGTCAATATTGACCCGCGCGCTCCCTTGATTGATATGCCGTATCAAGTGATTCGAGTGAGCCCGAAAAGGGACAATATTCAGCTAAAACTGACCACCGAGTCGCCGAATACCCGGCGTCGACAGTACTTGCGGCGATTGATTGAACATAATCAGGATAAGTTAACGGTACTCGATGAACGCTTACCCGATCCTCCACTGGTTTGGGCGATGCACCAGCTGTTACTGACGCGTTTGACCGTACAGCCCTATTTTGTCCGCCGTGATAACGGCGCGTTGTCGGTGTCCGCCGTGGGAATTAATTTACCACCAAGTCGCTTGCACCGCTTTCTCGAACGGGCGGGTGGCGGACGTCAGTTATCGTTTTATCCGGTTTTTGGCGATAAGATTTTAACGCGAACCCATGAAGTGACTCGACCCTCTCAGCCACTCAACGAGTTAGTGCGTGAGTACTTTGTGTGGGTTGATATCCAAGCAGACAAGGTACGAGCGGTACATACCTTTGCCGATAGCGAATTTGAATCTGACGACGCGCGACGTAAATTCATTCAGTTGGCACAAAAAGGCGGCGCGTTTGCCGTTATACGCAATCGCATGACCTCCCTCGCCCACGCCGAGCAAGACATTAACCCGTCCCAATTATCTGCATTACTCAAACGTGACACCCATAAGGCACGACAATTGGAAGATGAATTCATCTCACTCTGTGCGTACGGTGAGTTAGTGGATGTCACCGACGAAGTGTTAATGCGTCTGGGCCGTTAACGGGGTTGCCAACTGATTCTCCCCGCTCGAAGGCTCGCAGATAGCACACAGAGCACGCCCCCGAGCCAGCTATATTTGACGGCAGTTTGTGCGCGGGCATTCACGGTTGGCTTGGCGTGGTAGGCAATGCCGAGTCCAGCCGCGTCCATCATTATCAGATCATTGGCACCATCCCCGACCGCCACGGTGTTCTCAGGGGCAATGTCGTACTGCTGTGCCAGCGTGGTCAAAATATCCGCTTTGCGCTGGGCATCGACAACAGCCCCTTCCATGTCTCCGGTCAATGTGCCCTTGTGAATCCCAAGCTGGTTCGATTCGGCGTAGTCTAGCCCTAACTGATGCTGAAGGTCGTCAGAAAAGTGCGTGAAGCCACCGGAAGCGATTGCCACGTACCAACCGTGTGCTTTTAAACTTGCGACTAACGCGGCCATTTCCGGCATTAACGGCAAGTTGGCTTTCACATCATCGAGGACTGACACGTCGGTGCCTTTAAGCGCAGCAACGCGTTGACGCAAGCTTGCCTCAAAATCCAGCTCACCGAGCATCGCCCGCTCTGTCACCGCCGAGACCGCCTCACCAACGCCTGCGAGCGCAGCAATTTGATCAATACATTCAATCTCAATCGCGGTTGAGTCCATATCAAACACGGCCAATCCTGGCTTACTTAAATCGGGCAATGCGCGTAAATCCGCACAATCGAGCCCGAGAGCATCAATCACGGTTCGGTGATCGGGCGTGAGTTCACCGCCTATTAATAAAACCTGATACGGGCCAACACGCCACGCGTCGACCACATAGGTTTCATGGCCGGTAAAAAAGGTAATACTGTCTAAGTGGTCAGCGCTGACATCGGTCGAGAAGAGGATCCACCCGCCATCTCGGCGGCGATAAGGATGAGTGTGGATAACAGTAGGAAAGCGACGATACAGTCCTGATGCGCGGTAAATTGCGAAGGGCTTTGCCTTATCCATGGTCAGTGTTTTCCTTTCAGCTACCAAGCGAGGCCTGGTCAATGAATCAATCAAGATACGGCTGTGATACCATAAAAAGCGTATTCAGCTCCAGTGCTAATTACGCCGTCAAGACGGCTTCGAGGTAGGTATGTTTTCAATTTCGCGCAAAACGCTACGGCGAACTACTCGGTGGGGACTTCTGATCTGTGCAGTCAGTACCATTGCGGCGTTAATGCTCTATAGTACGACCTTAAGCCAACGTCAGTACCAAGCACTCTATCAGCAAACCGATCAGCTCGCCCAGTTGATGACGCGTCAAATTGGTGCCCAAGCCTATGATGCGCTGGTCGACAAAAATTACCAACCGCTGCAAACCTTGGCCGATCAGCTGGCGACCGAGCCTTTGATCCGTGATGCAAGCTTCTATCAATCAACGGGCGTCCCGTTGTCCGCTCTGTCAATG
>NZ_AQOD01000130.1 GCF_000513715.1 Salinivibrio socompensis S35 | reverse complement strand
GGCCAATCACGAACCTACGAACATCGGGTTCACTGGTTATCGCGCATGAACGTCTTTGATTTCGCCCATCATGGCGTCATCGACATGCAAGCGGCCCGCGGTATCGACGATCACCACGTCATAAAATTTTAGCTTCCCATGCTCAACCGCTGATTTAGCAATATCAACCGGGTTTTGATCCGCGCTTGAAGGGAAGAAATCGACACCGACTTCGCTTGCCAGGGTCTCGAGCTGTTTAATCGCCGCGGGACGATACACATCCGCAGACACCACTAACACTTTTTTCTTCTCTTGCTCGGTAAGCATCTTACCCAGCTTACCCACACTGGTGGTTTTACCCGCCCCTTGCAAGCCTGCCATCAAAATTACCGCCGGTGGCTGCGCAGCGAGATCCAATTTTTCGTTGGCATCGCCCATCACCCCTTCAAGCTCGGCTTGAACAATCTTGATAAACTCTTGCCCTGGGGTCAGGCTTTTGGAGACTTCAATGCCAACGGCGCGTTCTTTGACGCGTTTGACAAAATCACGAACCACAGGGAGCGCGACATCGGCTTCCAGTAGCGCCATACGCACTTCGCGCAGGGTTTCTTTAATATTGTCTTCCGTTAATCGTCCGCGGCCGCTCACATTTTTGAGCGTCCGGGATAAACGTTCTGATAAGTTTTCAAACATGCGTTACTCGCCCACTCGTCCTATTGGCCCATGATTTTTCATCTGGGTGCAATCGCTGTCGCGAAATTAATGAGATTATACCGCAATCCCCCCATCACTTGCATGTATCGATAGCGACAGAGATTGAGGCAAGGTATACTCACACCTTCATTCTTATTGATTAACTGACTGATCGGTGACGATGGAAATTCTGACAGCTTTGCTGGCATCACTGCTTTATCTGGCCGCCATTTTGCAGATCATCCCCGGCTTGTCCAGCAACAATCAAATTAGTGCGAAGCCGGTCTTTTTCACCGCACTGGCTGCGCTGGCGTTACATGCTTATCTACTCAAAGATCTGATTTTATCGGGTGCAGGGCAGAATCTTAGCATGCTCAACGTCGCCTCCTTGGTGAGTTTTATCATTGCGATGATGACGACCGGGCTAATTTTCCGATTGCGGCTGTGGTTTTTGCTGCCGGTAGTTTATGCCTTTGCGGGCTTAAACCTTGCAAGCGCGACCCTGCTGCCCGGTGCCTTTATTACACACCTTGAATCACATCCAGAGGTGCTATTACACATCTCTTTGGCCCTGTTTTCATACTCAACATTGATGATTGCCACCCTGTATGCCTTACAGTTGGCTTGGCTGGATTATCAGCTAAAACACAAAAAGCGCCAGGTGATTAATCATAATGTTCCCCCTTTAATGATGGTGGAGCGTCAGCTTTTCAACATCATTTTAGTGGGCCAAATATTATTAACTCTCACTCTAATCTCTGGTTTTGTTTTTGTCGATGACATGTTCGCACAAGGAAAAGCGCACAAAGCCTTCCTCTCAATGGCCGCTTGGGGGGTCTATGGCGTGCTCCTTTGGGGCCATTATCAGTCAGGCTGGCGTGGACGTCGGGTGGTCTGGTTTAGTATCGTGGGTGCCTTTCTCCTTACTCTGGCTTATTTTGGCAGCCGGTTTGTACGAGAAATATTGATCGCGGGCTAAGGTTCAATAGGTTGATGGCGAGGTATCCTGGCCATCATCAGCGCGCGTCTAGGGTAAACACACGAGCATACGCTCTGATTTTAAAACAAACGTAAGGAACAGTTCGTTGGACGACATATCGACGGGAATATTAATTTCCCTATTGGTATTGCTTATCGTCATTTCCGGTTATTTTTCCGGGTCTGAGACAGGCATGATGCACTCAACCGATATCGGTTACGCCACCTTTCTAAATCAGGCCACAGTGGCGCTAAGCGGGTCGAAAAACTGCTTATTCGGCCAGACCGCTTGATTGGACTGATTCTGATCGGTAATAACCTAGTAAATATTCTTGCTTCTTCAATCGCGACCGTCTTGGGGTTGCGTTTGTATGGCGATGCGGGGATTGCGATCGCAACTGGCGTGTTGACGATGGTGATCCTGGTGTTTGCCGAAGTCACACCAAAAACACTTGCCGCCCTATATCCAGAACGTGTGGCTTTTATCAGCAGCTACGTGCTGACGATTCTGATGAAGGTGTTCTATCCGCTTGTGAGCCTAGTGAACTTTATCACTAATGGTTTTTTACGTTTGTTAGGGTTGGGCGCAAAAGCCGATGGCAAAGACAGTCTAAGCACCGAAGAACTGCGTAGTATCGTCAACGAGGCAGGTAGCTTAATCCCTCGTCGCCACCAGCATATGTTGCTATCGATCCTAGAGCTTGAAGAAGTCACCGTGGACGACATCATGGTGCCGCGCAATGAGATCACCGGTATCAATATCAATGATGACTGGAAATCAATCATGCGCCAATTCACACATGCTCCACATGGGCGAATGGTATTATATCGCGACACCATCGACGAAGTGGTTGGAATGCTGCGCGTGCGCAAAGCTTATCGCTTGATGGTTGAGAAAAACGAATTTAACAAAGAAGACACTGCTTCGCGCGGCCGACGAAGTTTACTTTATCCCTGAAGGCACGCCACTGAACGTACAAATGCTGAAATTCCAGCGTAATAAACAACGTATCGGCTTGGTGGTTGATGAATACGGCGACATGATTGGGCTGGTGACGTTAGAGGACATTCTAGAAGAGATCGTGGGCGAATTTACCACCTCTTTATCGCCGAGCTTGGCCGAGGAGATCACGTCATTGAGCGATGGTGGTTATTTGATTGAGGGCAGCGCCAATATTCGCGATCTGAATAAAAGTCTTAACTGGACCTTGCCTACCGACGGCCCTCGCACCCTTAATGGTTTAATTCTTGAGCACTTGGAGGACATCCCTAAAAGCCGCTTAAGTATTGAAATTGACGGTCACCATATTGAAATTGTCGATGTCGCCGACAATATGATTAAGCAAGTCAAAGTCTTGCCGGCAAAACAACCAGAAGCCAGTATATAGTTAGGCATACGGTACGATAACCAATAAAAAGGTGTGGTCAGTGACCACACCTTTTTTGTTCGTGGGCGCATCAAAAACAGACGACACTCACTCGTTATGAAGGGGCGTGTGCGCTTTGTTTAACGTGGCGGAGTGCTCGATAAAGTTCGCCTCTTTAATCGGTTTCACCATGATATAATCTGCACCTGCTCGGTAAAAGGCATCATGTACACTACCATACGCATCAGCAGTGCAGGCATAGATAGGGACGTTTAACCCGAGCGTTTGACGAATGGCCTGCGTGGCCTCCACGCCACCCAGATTAGGCATATGGTTGTCCATCAATACCAAGTCATACGACGCTTGCTGAAGACACGCCAATGCTTGTTCACCATCAGTTACCCACTCCACCTCAATGTGGTACTTATGACAAAATGCTTGGGCAACCATGGCATTAATCTTATTGTCCTCAACCAGTAAGATACGCTCAATGCCGAGAGAAACAGGGTCGAAAGGCGCTACCTCTGGTGTATTGACCGGTTTATTATCAACCAGGGTAAGTGGCACTTCGACCACAAAGCGACTGCCTTTATCTGGCTCACTGGTCACATGAATCTCGCCTTCCAGTAAGTCTAATAAGCTTTTAACAATCGACAGACCCAACCCGCTGCCACCATAGGTCCGAGTCACACTGGAATCCGCTTGTACAAAAGGGTCGAACAAGGATTCAAGCGCCTGTTGGTTCATCCCGATCCCGGTATCACTCACGACTAGACGCAATGTAGATTGACGCAATGTAGATTGATCTGACACCTTCTCATTAACGTCTGTTTTTTCTAATGCATCTTGCGCCAACGAGACCGTCAACTCAATCTGCCCGATATGAGTAAATTTGATCGCGTTGCTCATCAAGTTGAACAAGATTTGCGTGAGGCGGGATTGATCCGATCGCACCATGGTCTCTGCCGCAATCGGTGCATCAATATTGAGTGAGATCGACTTGCTCTCACACAACGGCGTATAAATGTTCTCTACCGTCCGAATAATATCTTGGAGATAAAATTCCCCGTATTCAATGGTCATTTTTCCTTGTTCAATCTTAGACAAATCGAGGATATCATTCAGCACTGTAAGTAAGTGCTCACCACTTTGATACAAACTACCAAGTAGTTCTTTTTGCGCCTTTTCCTCGGCTCTATCACTTAATATTTGCGTGATCCCTAAGATACCATTGAGCGGCGTGCGTATTTCATGACTCATCTTGGCCAAGAATTCTGACTTAGCACGCGCGGAGGCTTCCGCTGCTTCTTTGGCTCGCTGGCTTTGTTGCTCGGCTTCAATGAGAGACGTAATTTCTTGGCCTTGGCCGATCACGGCTTTGACCTGGTTTTCGACCATTAAAGGCGCAAGGTTCCAACGGTAAACGCGGCGATCGATATCAATATTGACTCCTTTTAGGATGGTCCCATTGACCGCGCGTTTTAGGTGAGGCGAGATGGCATACATAAACTGGTCATATAGCCAGCTTGAGGTATGAATTTGCTCGTCATAGTTGAGTTTTAACTTAGCCGCCGGGTTAATACGGGTGATTTCAAAGTCCGTATCCCAAACAATAATCGGTGACAACGCGTAATCAAATAAATCCTGTAGTGAACGCTCTTTCTCATGCAGAGCATGAAAGGTCGACTCTAACGTTTTGCCGATATGATTAAACTCTTCAATATCGGAGCCGGCAAACGGCAAAGTACGTTGACGTGAGCGTGCCCCCTGGGTATATCGCATCAAGCTATCTAGCGAGTCCGCGATGCGCGTTTTCACAAATCGATTGACCCAGAAGGCGGCGATAATAATGATCAAAGTGGTCAGTAATAAGTTAATGCCCATCTGCCGTTGTAATGCAACGACATTGTCATTGCGCTGAGCCGATAACAATGAAATTTTGGACGGCTCACCAGCGATGCGAAGCTTAGATTGGCTCACTAAATAGTGTCGAAACGCCTGGCTACTCCCCTCACTCGGTAACGTCAACTCTGTGCCTATATCATCGTTGCCGCTAAGGGTAGAAACTAAGGTGGCATTGTCTGCCGACAGCCATACCGCTTGGGTGCCACTGGCACGCTGTAAGCTTTTTACGAATGAAAAGTTGCCATTAAGCATCACCACCACATACAAATATCCGCCGAGTTTACCGTTTGACTGAAAAACAATCGGCGTTTTTCGCATCAGTAAATAACTTTGCTCCGTCTCGGTGATGATCGTGGTTAACGTCCAGCGATTAATACCTCGTAACTGCAAACGCAGCTGCTCTAATCCTTCGTTATCAATACCGTGAAACAAGCTACTCCCATCGTGCCATAACACGCTGTCGTCTTTGGCGATAAAACGAAAGTCGGGAGTATTCGCCACATCTTGTTGTTCTTGTTCAATAAAGTAATCGTCGAGGGCATTACTGTCTTCGTTAGCGACCAATGACTGCAGTGTCATACTGGCGGCGTTAGTGTTTTGGTGTATTTGCAGTGCGGTCAAGCGACTATCAAAGACGTTTTGCAGTAGGCGAGAGGTTTGTGCCAACGTACGGCTAATCTCTTGATTAATTCCCGCCAAGGTAAGTTGGTAGCTTTGTATATATACGCCCGCCGTCACAAACAAGAAAAAGACCACAATTAAGCGGGTCAGTAATTGCGATAATGATAGTTTAGGGGAACTAAGCGTGGGCATAATCTAATCCGAGTATCTAAATGCTTGTTGCTTAAGGGCCTCTATTCGTGCCGGATCATCATATTGGGTAACAACGTTAAACCGACCTGAATACACCACGGGCACTGCTTTCTGTTGTAAGTCGCGTTTGATCGCCTCAGCCATCGCAACCCCTGTATCATCGTTCATACGCATTACAGTGGCATCTAATCGCCCTGACATTACAGCGTCCAGTTCAGCGGAGCCCCCTCCCCAGCCATTCACGCCAACGTCCTCTCTTCCTAACTCTTCAAGCGCTTTTATCGCCCCAAATGCTACATCCGTGGCGCAGGCATAAATAAAGTCGAGTTGCGGATTATTGTTTAACATCGCTTTTGCCGCTTGATAGCCAGACGCTTGATCGCCTTTGGTGTAATAAGCAGAGATCAAGTCACTGTCACCATGGCGGCTCATGACCTCAATAAAGGTATCTCCGCGCGCATCACTCACATAGCCTTGTGAGAAATACAACACCGAGTAATTCGCCCCTTTTGGATATCGCGTTTGATAGTAGTCCGCTAATAGTCGACTGCCGCGTTGGTGATCAAAACCAACATAGAGGAAAGGTTGGTTGCCTTGCCAGGCTTTGACCGGTGTGGTGATATTTTGCAAGATGAGCTTGGTTTTTTTCTGTGACAACACATGATTAATGAACTTACGGTGGCGGACACTGTTTAGGGTAAAGACAAGATAATCGGCACCGTCACGCAGCGCCGCATACAAAGACGCACTTTGTTCTCGTATGTCGTTGTTCGGGCGTGTGGTAACTTCTTTTAACTGATAAGGAATATTAAGCGCTTGTAAGCGACGTTCAAATGCACGCACATTGCGCTTCCAGTAATCTGAGATTTGTTGGCCAGGTACCACCACTGAAACTTTTATCGGCGCCACTGTACGTGACACTGGCGCAGGATCGGCTTGCACTTGACTATCTAGCTCTGCGGTCAGCGCTTTTTGCTCAGGATACCGAGCAAGAAACTCGTCATATGACCAATAGCCATTTAACGACGCTTGCGCACCCGGCATCGTCGCCAGCAACATGATACCGATACCTAACAGATAATGATAAATACTAAAGGGGCGAATAAGATGTCTTGCGCGTAAACTCACTTTGGGTTTCACAGCCTTTTTTCATGTTTGAGTCAATTGTCAGCTTAGCGAAACCTAGACAAATACGCAGCGACAAAACGCAGAAGCGTGCTTAAACAGGCAAAAAAGCTGCAACGACGCCTACACTTCCCTTGCGTTTATCTAACTATCGAGACAAAAAGTGAAAAGAACAATAAAATCAGGAGGGAGCGGTAACACAGATGGCCGTACTACCGCTGGAGATCTGAATAGCAGTATTTTAATCGACGCGCAGGGTTTGCAACATCGATTCAGGGAGAGAGAGATCATCATTTTTGTTGACGGTCACGCCGGCATCGATAATCGCACGAGCAATGTCTTTGGCTTCGTTCAACGAATGCATCTCGTAAGTGCCACATTGGTACTCGTTTAGCTCTGGAATTTTATCTTGCGAGGGGACGATCAGGACATCTTCCATCGCAAGCTCCCAAGCTTTAGCAACCTCCGGCTCTTGGGGCTCGCCAATCAAGCTCATATAGAAGCCGGTACGGCAACCCATCGGCGAGATATCAATGATCTCCACCTTGTCACTGTTCAGGTGGTTGCGCATAAAGCCCGCAAAAAGGTGCTCCAAGGTGTGGATCCCTTTTTCTGTTAAGTGTTCTTCATTCGGACGACAAAAACGCAAATCAAACACAGTGATGGTGTCACCACTCGGTGTTTGCATGGTTTTTGCGACCCGTACTGCAGGGGCATGCATGCGGGTATGATCAACCGTGAAGCTATCTAGTAGTGGCATCTTTCCTCCTTCATTCATCACTGCAGCCTTAAAATGGCCACCAGCTCAGATTGTCCTGTAGTCGTTGTCGGCACCCTTTTAGCTGCCAACCATAGTCCTTTGCTTGTTGTTCGACTTTACGCGCCACTCGTTTTAGCCCTGGTTTGCGCTCAAACGAGCCACGCTGAAATCCGCCTCTTCCTTCATGGTAAGCCAAATATTGCCGGTAAACATCCCATTGAGACACCCCAAGCTGGCGATGTGTTTCTGAGGTATACCAACCTATAAACTGTAGCGCATCGGCAAAATCAGTTCGAGTACCGCCGTTATCTGTTGCTTTTTGATAGTCTGACCACGCAGGATCTTGCGCTTGCGCATAACCATATGCACTGCTCACGCGCCCCCAGGGTAAAATCCCTAATACATAGTCACGTGGAGGCAAAGCATCGTGAACGAATGCGCTCTCTTGCTTCACAAATGCCATCGCGACCTGGATAGGTGTCCCCCAGTTTTCTTCCATGTCGACCGCCGCCTCAAACCAGTCAGGGTTTGTATCAAAAATCGCACAGATATTATTGGGGTTATCCGGTGGCGGCGTCGCACAACCGGATAACAATACCATAGCAGTGATTATCCCTAACCGATTGAGAACACGCGTCCTACTCATCACTGTTGTCCCAGTTACCAGCTTTCAGCCATCGGTACATCGTTGAAATAAGCGTTTAAAAACTGCTCAAAGCTTTGTGTATCACTGGCTTCTACCGCCTTTTGACGCGCCGCACTGTCTTCGGCTTCTCGAAGAAAGTCAGCGTCACTATGAACCCGATACGACACATCTGCCAATGCCTCTTTGTGCTCACTCGCAAGGCTGAGTCCAACACCACCAATACCGCCTTGCGCAATCACGTCGGCGAGAACACGCCCTGATAAGGTGAGTTCGGGGTTATCAAAACATGCAATCATTTTGTCGCAAACTCGCTCATAGCGACTATCACCAACGGTTTGATCCATCACTTTAGCCAGTTGTTTGAGTTCTGCCATTACCTGACGTCCCCATTCGGCCTGGGTCAAGGTGTCGCCATCGCACCCTGTGGTCAAGGTTAAGCCGGGTTTTCGCCCTTCAAGTACAATTTTATTCCAGTTATCTCGCCAGCAGTTAAGTTCCGAATCTGACATAGGCTCGGATGGGGATAACGCACACCAAGAAACAAATAAGTCGAGAAAATGCACTTGGTCTTCTTCAATACCGATAGGACTATAGGGGTTCACATCCAGTGAGCGGACTTCAATATACTCCACACCACCTCGGCTCAATGCTTCGGTCGGCTTTTCGCCGCTTTCGGCATTGCGCTTCGGTCGAATCGGAGCGTACAGCTCGTTCTCAATTTGCAGCATATTGGTATTGAGTTGTCGGTAGGTGTCACCGTCACGGATACCTAATTGTGCAAATTGCTGCGAAGGCGTACGAATGGCGCGACGCACCCCTTCTAGGTATTGCTCTAACGTATTAAAGCCAATTTTCAAATCTGCCTGGGCGTTGTTGGTGTAGCTAAATCACTCAAACGCAGAGACGTCGCATAAGGTAAGTAACACGTCCCCGATGGCATATGCTCAAACGACAGCGGGCTATCGGTATGTTTGATAAAGGATCCACACAAGGCCGGTGATGCACCGAATAAATAAGGGATCATCCAACCATGCCGGTAGTAGTTACGGATCAAGTCAAAATAGCCTTGTGTCACCGCAGCTTGGCTGACGGTTTCAGAATGATACAAATGCTGCCAAAATGTCTCGGGGAGTGAAATATTGAAATGTACGCCCGAGATCACCTGCATCACACTGCCATAGCGGTGTTTGAGTCCCTGCCGATAAAGCGTTTTCATCCGGCCAATATTCGAGCTGCCATATTGTGCCAGAGTAATATCGTCTTCCGATGCAACCACACAAGGCATTGACATCGGCCAGAGTTGTTCATCCCCCATCTGTTGATAGGTAAAACGATGAATGTCCTGCAACTCGTCTAACATCCCTTTCACCGACGTGTTGACTGGGGTAATAAATTCCAATAACGACTCGGCGAAATCGGTGGTAATCCAACGATGCGTCAATGCGGCGCCAAGTGCGTCTGGATGCGCAGTTTGCGCTAAGTGACCCTTCGATGTGATACGAAGTGCTTCACGCTCGAGTCCTCGAGCTATCCCCTTTAATGCGTCTGGGTTTTGCGCTAAGCGCGCTAACCGCTGGGTGAAATCAGTCAAAATGTATCTCTTATTTGTGTGCTGCGTGATGGTCAATATAAACAAGCTATGACTCAAAAGCCATCACGTAGCGCGGTGAGTTTATCCAATCCGTATTAACGATATTCAAGTGTTAGCCTATTGACTGGCAAGCCAAGTTGACGCAACTCATCCTCCAACCGCTCAGCATCCCCGACCAC
>NZ_AQOD01000129.1 GCF_000513715.1 Salinivibrio socompensis S35 | reverse complement strand
ATGTGGGCAAAACGTGGAGCGACATACGAGGTTCGAACTCGTGACCTCGACCTTGGCAAGGTCGCGCTCTACCAGCTGAGCTAATGTCGCCTTACATTGTGCATTTGCACTTAAAATTGGTTGCGGGAGATGGATTTGAACCACCGACCTTCGGGTTATGAGCCCGACGAGCTACCAAACTGCTCCATCCCGCGTCCGAATTTGCTGTGTACCCAGAAAAACTTGGAGGCGCGTCCCGGAGTCGAACCGAGGTACACGGATTTGCAATCCGCTGCATAGCCACTCTGCCAACGCGCCTTTGTTTTCGTTCCGTCTCTGCGGTACGGGGGGCATTCTACGGATTAACGTGATCGAGTCAACACTTATTATTTAATAAAAGTTTCAGATGGCTGTTTTGCAAACAAAAGCATCAAACTTCGACCAGTCTGCTGCTATTTTCAGCATTTTATGTGTTTAGGTATGCGCTTCAGATTCAATTACCCTTCATACCTTACTGGTATTATTGCGTTCTCAGCCATGTGAGGTAACTCGTCCACCTTTTCCTGCGTTAAAAACAAAACCACCACTATTAACATTTTTGTGACAACTAAACTATCCACTGATGATTTTATCAATTTATCAACAAGTTGTATTTTTCCTCTATAGTAAGTAAGTCGCATGGCCTTTAGCGACCCTTATTATATCAAGGAGGAACTATGCATTATAAACACACGGCTCTGGCCGTTGTACTCGCAACAAGCTGCATCTCTGCACAGGCTGAAGATAAAAAAGTCTGGATTTCGATCGGCGCAGATGCACAACAAACCGCTCTATCTTCTGGCGCACAACCTTTGTTAGCGCAGTCAGTGGCTCATAATGGGCGAGCATGGATTGGTGAAGTCAGTGAGTCTGAATTAGCCGCCCTTTCCCATGAAATGCACGAAAACCACCATCGCTGCGGCGGTTATATTGTGCATTCATCCGCCCAAAGTGCAATGGCAGCCAGTAACATGCCGTTGTCGCGCGCGAGCTTTGTTGCCCCAACGATCAGCCAGCAAGCGTTAGTGACACCTTGGATTAGTCAGATTGATAGCGCACTTATCGTTAATACCATTGATCGCCTTACTGATTTCCCCAACCGCTTCTATACCACCACGTCAGGGGCGCAGGCATCGGATTGGATAAAACAACGTTGGCAATCGCTCAGTGCGGGGTTAGCCGGTGCGTCCGTCACCCAAATTGCACACAGTGGATATAATCAAGATTCGGTGATGTTAACCATCGAAGGCACAGAATCACCCGACGAATGGGTCGTCGTGGGCGGCCATCTGGACTCGACTATCGGCTCACGTACTAATGAGCAAAGTATTGCGCCTGGCGCCGATGATGATGCCTCGGGGGTTGCTGCTGTCACGGAAGTGATTCGAGTCCTCGTTCAGAACAACTTCCAGCCCAAGCGAAGCATCGCATTTGTTGCCTACGCTGCCGAGGAAGTTGGGTTACGTGGGTCGCAAGACGTTGCCAACCAATTTAAACAAGCAGGTAAAGATGTTCGTGGTGTCTTGCAATTGGACATGACAAACTATCAAGGCTCCGCTGAAGACATTGTCTTTATTACCGACTATACCGATAGCCAGCTCACTCAGTATCTCACGCAATTGCTCGATGAATACTTGCCCGCCTTAAATTATGGGTTTGATACCTGTGGCTATGCCTGTTCCGATCACGCATCATGGCATCAAGTTGGCTATCCGGCCGCGATGCCATTTGAAGCCAAATTTAATGACTACAACCCGAACATTCATACGCCACAAGACACCTTGACGAACAGCGACAGCGAAGGGAATCATGCCGTTAAATTCACTAAATTAGGTTTGGCCTATACCGTAGAGCTCGCGAACGCCGACAGCTCCCCCGACCCAAGCAACGAACTGACACTCGGGGAACCAATCAATGGCTTATCTGGCGCACGCGAAAGTGAAAAGTACTTCAACTATACGTTAGAGCAACCAGGTAACTTAGTGATCCGGACCTATGGCGGTTCTGGTGACGTTGATTTGTACGTTAAAGCAAATGGCGACGTCGGCACAGGTAACTGGAATTGTCGTCCTTATCGCAGCGGCAATGACGAGGTTTGTCGGTTCGCTAATGCAACACCAGGTAACTATGCGGCCATGCTGCGAGGATATCGCCCCTATGACAACGTCAGCCTGATTGTCGAATAACCCAACGACCACTGCCTCTGAACGGTAGTGGTCTTATTCACTTCCCGTAAACGGCGTCAACCAACGAAACGTCAGATTGATTCGCTCACCCATGGGCTTTTGTGTTTTTGGCAATGCATGTTGCCAGTGTGTTTGCGTCTCGCCTGCCATCAGCAGCAGTGAGCCATGATCGAGCAAAAACTCGCGTTTTTCCTTCCTTTGCGTATGACGGAATAAAAACCGTCGACTGGCGCCTAAACTGATCGAGGCAATGGTGGGATGGCTTCCTAATTCTGGCTCATCATCTTTATGCCAGCCCATGTAGTCACTACCGTCGCGATACAGATTCAATAACACTGTGTTAAAACGCGAATGCGTTGCCGCTTCAACACGCGCTTTTAAATCCCTCAATAAAGGCGTCCAAGGTAGGGGCTGTAATGTCAATCCACTATAGGTGTATGAATGATCGCCGTACCATGCCAATAAGCGCGGTTGCATCACAGTACGACCGAACATCGAAATGGGCAATTGCTGCCAAGGGGTGTGCTGATGTAACTGTGTCAACAAGCTATCAGCATCGGCCGTAGGCAGCCAGCTAGGCTGCCATTGGACAGTGGCTTGTGGCATTGCCACCGCTTGATGGCAATCAAATCCCACATCAGTGAAAAAGCTTTGCTGTTGCGGAGAATCCATCATAGTGACCGCTTTGTGGTTATAAACGCTGTTAGCCAGTATGCGGTTGGCTAGCGGATTGGATCAACCCGCTGACCACTCATTCCATTAATGCGGTACCAACCGGCAATACTAAATCGAGGCCGTTTCGCGGGTAACACTTCATGAGGAAATTCTTCCGATAAGAAGGTCACCAGGCGACCTGCTTTTGGCCAGAGTGTTTTCAAGTGACTACCGTCGACGTTGTAAATGACGATTTCACCGCCATCTTCTTCACGCCAGTCATGATTCAAATAGAGCACTGTGGTGACTTTTCGATTGGAGCGGCCTTTAAACGCATCTAAGTGTTTGGCATAGAAATCACCCAGATTATATTTCGCGAAGTGTGCTTCATACTCAAATAGGCCGAGAAATAGATGACGATTAAACGCGATCTGCAATTCAGACATCCTATCTAGCAGCGCATCTATCGCTGGGGCGTTGCCACGCTCCAGCCAGTGGATCTTGTCGGTGCGAATTTGGGTATTAGTGTGCTGCTTTTGCTCGCGCCCAATGCTGGCTTGCATCCACTGCTCTGGCAAACACGTATGTAAGTCAACCACTTCTTGCGCTGTTAAAAATTGATCGCACACACTTAACCCGTGTGTGGCGAGATCATCAATGATGCTTAGTGTGTTCAAACACTTACCCCCCGCTATTTGAAGGGCTACCTTACTGCCTTCCTCGTGAAGGGCAACACGAGATCTTTATCGTGACGACAAGTGTTTTTCATCGTTGATTGTTTGCCAATGATGGCTATCCACCGAGGAGATCATCGAGCTTCGCTTTCCAAATCGCTAGCGCTAACGCGGGACTGCGAAGCATTTTCGGAGTTGGGATCCAGCCATGCTTTAAGCGCGCAAACACATCAAAGCGACTGGCTTGTCCATCCATCGCCTCTGCAATCACTCGCCCGGCTATATTGGTGAGCCCGACGCCATGGCCGGTATATCCATGCGCCGTGTAAATATCTTGGCCTAGATGATCAATATGCGGCATATAGCTGCGGGTGACCGCAAACAACCCGCCCCAATGGTAGTCCATCTTTACATCGTTTAACTGAGGAAATACGGTCGTCATACGTTGATGCAGACGTTGGGCTGAATCTTTATATTCACGATTAAACGGGTGGTTCACGCCACCAAATAAAATACGCCCATCTGCGGTGGGGCGATAATAATCAAGGCAATTGTTAAGGTCAGACATTGCCATCCGGTTGGTAATGGGCATGCGATCGCCGAGCGGCTCGGTCACTGCTATGAAGGAGGCGACGGGAAGGACTTTCGCTTGCGCCTTTCTTTTCAAGCCATCGAGATAGGCATTGCATGCTAGCAACACACGCGGGGCATTCACCTCACCTTGAAGCGTACGCACACAGTGGGGACGTCCCTTTTTAATCGACTGAGCCGGGCTATGCTCAAAGATTTTCACGCCTAATTCCCGCGCTGCTTTGGCCAGCCCGAGCGTATAGTTGAGGGTATGAATGTGCGCGCTGTTTGGATCGTATAATCCCCCTAAATAGCGTTCAGTATTCGCGACCTCTGCAACCTTGGCCTGATCCCACCATTGCGCCATGGGATAATTATATTCCCCTTGTTTTAGGGCATACCAGCTTTTTAATTCCGTTTGTTGCGCTTTATTTAACGCCAGCTCGATGTAACCCGGTTGAAAGTCACACGCTATCTGATGAGTGAGGATCCGCTCGCGTACCATGTCAACCGCCTCAACGGAGAGATCCCAAAGTTGCTTGCCCCACTGCGCGCCATAGGTTTCGTGTACTTCCCTAAGCCCCAGGCAATATCCGACTAAACACTGGCCGCCATTGCGCCAGAGCCGCCCCAAGCGATCATCTTAGCATCAAGCACAATCACTTGGTAGCCACGTTGGCGCAGTTCAATCGCTGCGTTTAATCCCGTCAATCCCGCACCGGATGATACAAACATCTGCTTGATGACTACCGGTTAAAGGAGGGAAAGACAAGGGCTGGTTTTGCGTAGCAACGTAGTAGTTGGTGTCAGGGCGGTAGGTTTTGACCATGCTCTCAATGGTTACTCATTTATGTGATCCAATGGATGGGGCACAAGCTCAACCTATCAGCATAGTGGTTTGCGTATATAGTGGCTTGCGTATAAAGCGCGCAGATAGTGGCATTGTCATGACCGACTCGCAAGCCACAAATGCCAGGATACTGCCCAATAACTTAGGGGGTCAAACAAGAGGTATGCTACCGTTAACGGGACACTTCCCGAAACGCTCTTTGGTTAAAAAAAGTCATTGACACAAGGGCTGGGTACAATATGATTCGCCCCGACGTGTACTCGGCCAGTAAGCCATTGAAGGACCATGATAATGAAAAAAATGACTCACGGAATTACCGCCACCGCATTCGCGATTTCAGCGATGGTTGCGACAGGTGTCAACGCAGACGATAAAGTGCTTAATCTCTACAACTGGGCAGAATACATGCCGATGGAGGTGATTAACGCTTTTGAAGAGGAATACCAGGTTGATGTTAACTACTCAACATTTGAGAGTAACGAATCCATGTATGCCAAGCTTAAGCTGCTGAATAGCGAAGGTTATGATCTTGCGTTCGCTTCAACCTATTTTATTGAGCGCATGATCAATGAGAATATGCTCGCCAAAATTGATAAAAGCCAGATTAGTCATTTTGATCAGTTGCGTCCAGGCTTGCTCGGCCAGTCATTTGACCAAGAGAATAATTACTCGCTCCCGTATGTTTTCGGTGTCACAGGGATCAGCTATAACCGTGATTATGTTGATGGGAGTAAAGTCACGAAATGGGCGGATTTATGGCGTGAGGATTTTCGTGGCCAAGTCATGCTCCTCAATGATGTGCGTGATGTGTTCGGCATGGCATTGAAAGCCCAAGGTCACAGCATTAATAGCACTGATGAAGCCGAAATTAAGCAAGCTTACCAGTACTTACGCGACTTGCGTGATAACGTTGTGGTCTATAACTCCGATGCACACATGTGCCGTTTGTCACTGGCGAAGTCAATATTGGCCAGCAATGGAATGGCAATGCACATATGGCCCAACAAGAGATCGATGGGATTGAGTTTGTGTACCCACAAGAAGGGGCTATTTTGTGGATGGATAACTACATTATCCCCAAAAACGCGGAAAATAAGACGCTGGCTCACCAGTTTATCGACTTTATGTACCGTCCAGAGAACCAAGCCAAACTGGTTGAAGAGTTTGGCTACCCAGCACCAAACACCCGTGCTGCAGAATACCTGGATGCAGACCTAAAAGAAAACACCACGATCTTCCCGTCTGACGAAGCAGTTGAACGTGGTGAGTTCACCGATGATGTTGGCGAAGCGGTGAAGATTTACCAAAAATACTGGCAAATGCTGAAAAGCTAAATCGTCACGCTTTTCGAGCACACGTCAACAATAGGCCCCTAGCATGATATGGGGCCTTCAATAATAAGGATGTTGCCCGATGATTGATTTTCGCTCTGACACTGTGACTCTGCCTGACGAGGCGATGCGAACAGCGATGGCTAATGCCCCCGTTGGCGACGATGTTTATCGCGATGATCCTAGCGTCAATACGTTGGAAGAATGGGCCGCTACGCGACACGGTTTTGACTCAGCACTTTTTACTGCCTCAGGCACCCAAGCCAACCTCCTGGCTTTAATGGCTCACTGTGAGCGTGGTGATGAGTATTTATGCGGTCAACAAGCCCATAATTATAAATATGAAGCTGGGGGCGCTGCGGTGTTAGGATCAATCCAGCCCCAACCGATAGACAATGCACCAGACGGCAGTCTTCCCTTTGATAAACTCGCCGCGGCGATTAAGCCAAACGACTTTCATTTTGCACGAACGAAACTCTTAAGCTTAGAAAATACCATCGGCGGTAAAGTATTGCCTTTATCCTACCTGGCCGAGGCGCGCACTTTTTGTGATCACCACAAACTGCAATTACATCTTGATGGCGCGCGCGTTTACAATGCTGCCGTGGCGCTAGACGTCGATATCACCGCCATCAGTTGTCACTTTGATTCGATGACCATTTGTTTATCCAAAGGACTGGGTGCGCCCGTTGGCTCCCTTCTACTTGGCTCACAATCCTTTATCAGTAAAGCAAGGCGCATACGCAAAATGCTCGGTGGAGGGATGCGCCAAGCAGGAATGTTAGCGGTTGCCGGTCAGAAAGTACTAGACGAAAATGTTGACCGACTAGCACAAGACCATGCCAATGCGCATTACTTGGCGAGTGAATTGCACAAACTTGAAGGATTTTCAACTGACGCCTACCCCGTACAAACTAACATCGTCTATGTTGATATCGCCGATACGATCGAACGCACACGTCTACAAATGCGGCTGATTGAGAAAAATATTCGTGTCACATTAAGCGGCAACCCAGCCCGTTTAGTCACCCATAAAGACATCAGCCGTAACGATATTGACACCCTGATTCGCGCGATAGCCGCCTCTCGCTAGCAGCAACCACTAGGGCGCCCCCTTTATCCTTCCATCATAGCGGCTCATGCGCCCGCTTTTTTGTTCATAAAACCAACAGCCATTGTAAAACTGTGACCCCGTCATCGCTTTCTCCACCAAAGTCACGAAAACAATCACTTACAGTCGCTACACTGATACCAGTAACGGTTAAACACCAACACGGGGACAGCCATGGCTCTTACTCAGCTAACCAGCGATCGCTTGTATCGTGAATCCAGCTTAAAACACAGCGACATTACCTCAACCAAGCATCTTGCGCCACTTGACGAAATCGTCGGCCAGGACCGTGCTCGCCACGCCATTGAGTTCGCGATGTCAATTAAAGAGAAAGGCTACAATATTTACGCCATCGGTCAGAACGGGCTAGGCAAACGCACTATGATGATGCGCTACCTCAACCAACATTGGCAGACGGATTCACCCATTTATGATTGGTGCTATGTCGCGAATTTCCAAGAAGCACGCTCGCCGCAAGTACTCAAGCTCCCCGCGGGTAAAGGTTGTGAGTTAAAAAAGCATATTGAGCAATTAATGGGTAAACTCGCGAATGCCCTACCGATGGCGTTTGATAATGAAATGTACTATCAACGTGCGGAAACATTAAAAAACCAACTTACTGAGCGGCAACAAACTCTACTGCAAGGCTTGAGTGAGAGCGCGGAAAAAAACAGTGTTAGCCTCACCATTACTCCACAAGGGGATTATCAATTCGTCGCTCTTAACGGTGAAGAGCCGCATACCGAAGAGACCTTTGATGCCTTATCGCAAGACGAGCAAATGGCCTTTGGTAAAGTGATCGATAAACTCGAGACCGAGTTACGCGGCATTGTTCGTCAATTGGGTGAATGGGAATCGGAATACGCAGAAAAGCAAAAAGCACTGGATGAAGATATTGGCCAAGACGTGATCGCCACCCATATGGCGCCGCTGAAAAAGACGTTCGCCGATCTGCCCAAGATCATCACTTTTCTCGACGCAATGCAGACAGATATGCTAGAACACCTTGATATCTTTTTAGAGGACAGCGAAGAACAAGCGGCGCTCGCTTACGCAGCGTTAGATAAAAAGCTCCCTCGTCGTTATCAAGTCAATGTTTTGGTTAGCCAACAAGACGCCCAGGCGCCGATTGTTGTCGAAGACAGCCCCAGCTATCACAATTTATTTGGCTATGTTGAAAACGCCACCTTTAAAGGCACGGTGTTCACTGACTTCTCCCTCATTCGCCCAGGCAGTTTCCATCGCGCCAATGGCGGCGTGTTAATGATGGATGCTATCAAAGTGCTAGAAAAGCCCTACGTGTGGGAAGGCATTAAGCGCGCGCTTAGCAGTCGCCAGTTGAGCGTCAGTGCCCTCGAACGTGAGGTGACCCTGAGCGGCACCGTATCACTCGATCCCGCACCGATCCCATTGGATATCAAAATTGTCTTATTTGGCGATTATCAAACGTATCAGCTTTTGCAACGCTACGATGCAGAGTTCAGTGAGTTATTTCGGGTCACGGCAGATTTTGAAGACGACATGCCGCGCACGGAAAGTACCGAACAACAATACGCTAAATTTATATCCAGCATTATTCACGACGGCAACCTACTGCACTGTAGCCGCAGCGCTATCGCCCGTATTATCGAGCACAGCGCAAGACAGGCTGAGGATCAAAACCGTTTGTCGCTCCATTCTGCTGATATTGCAAACCTATTGCGGGAGTCTAATTACTGGGCCACGCAAGCGAAAGCGAATACGATTGGCGCGCTACATGTTGAAAAAGCGCTTGCCAGTCGCAACATGCGAGTGAGCCGCTTGCGAGACAGCATGATGCAGAATGTTGAAAACGGGGTAACCTTGATCAGCACCCAGGGGTCGGCGTTAGGCCAGATTAACGGCCTGTCGGTACTCAGTACCTCGGACTACAGCTTTGGTTTGCCCAACCGAATTACCGCGACCACCGCATTTGGTGAGGGTGAAATACTCGATATTGAGCGCAGCGTGAAATTAGGCGGTCGTATTCATTCGAAAGGGGTGATGATCTTATCCGCTTATCTTGCCACCCTTTTGGGTAAAACCGACACGATCCCGCTTAAAACCCATCTCACCTTTGAGCAGTCCTATGGCGGTGTCGACGGTGACAGCGCTTCTATGGCTGAGTTTTGTGCGATATTCTCAGCAATTACCGAGGTGCCGCTACGCCAAGATATCGCTATTACAGGGTCGATGAATCAATTTGGTGAAGCACAACCGATCGGCGGCGTGAATGAGAAAATAGAAGGCTTCTTTGATGTCTGTACGCTTAAAGGTCCCAACCATCAGCAAGGGGTAATTATTCCTGCTGCGAATAGTCAAAACCTGATGTTGCGTAAAGATGTCGTGCTGGCGGTCGAAAAAGGCGAATTCCATATTTATGCCGTGTCACACGTCAGTGAAGCACTCTCGCTCTTGTCAGGAGAGAAAGCCGGCTTTGGCCCTGACGGAAAGGCCCCAAACGGGCTACTAACCATCGCGATAGATAAACTGAATAATCAACGCGATGCCCATCATACCCCTTCTAACTAGATCCGCCTCCCCCCAACTTTCCTTTATGGCGGCCAATACAGGCCGCTTTTTTTAGCCTTCCTTCTATAGCGACAGGATCGTAGCCCCAGGATAGTATTTCCGCAGTGGAGCTACCGCAGTGGAGCTGCCGCAGTGGAGCTGCCGCAGTGGAGCTGCCGCAGTGGAGCTGTCAGGTTGTTTACTTGCACCATAGCTTGATCCGACGCAAAAAAAACAGCGCCCTTTGCGCGTAATATGCAATGAAAACCATTCTTATTTGGATCTCGCACTATGAAACTGTCAAAACTTGGTCGTGGTCAGTCCGCGCGTATTACCAGTGTCCATCATGTGCCCGCTGTTATCCGTCATCGCCTTGCTGTTATGGGGTTAATCCCTGGCACTGCTGTTGAGCTGGTTCGGCACGCGCCGCTTGGGGACCCACTGCAAATCCGGCTCGATAACGAACAACTTATCGTTCGTCGTGACGTTGCAAAATTGATTGACGTGGAGACACTGTGATGGAAAAAAAACGCATTCTTCTTGCCGGTAACCCAAATTGCGGCAAAACCACTTTGTTTAATGCGTTGACCGGCTCTCGCCAAAAAGTCGGCAACTGGGCTGGCGTCACGGTTGATAAGAAGGTTGGTCAACTTACGCTCGATAATACCGAACTCAACAAGATAGAGCACGACAATACAGAGTGTGATATTACCGACTTACCCGGTTTATACGCGCTAAATGCAGGCTTTGATGCCAGTTTAGACGAACAAATCGCCACGTATTCCATTGATAGCCGCGACTGTGATGTGATCATCAACGTACTGGATGCGAACAGTCTCGAACGTGGGCTGTATCTTACCTTGCAGTTACGCGAACGCGGCGTTCCAATGATTGTGCTAATCAATAAGATGGATCTATTGGATCGCAACGGACAACAGCTTGATATCGGTAAGTTACAAGAATGGCTGGCTTGTCCCGTTCTTACCGTGACCGCTTGTCAAGCCGACAGCGTGGCGACGTTCCGCCATCAACTCGCCCACATTGTGACACACCTCCCTTACTGTGACGCCATGCAGTTGAACTATGGTGAGCACATTGAGGCATGGTCCAATCCCATCTTGGTGCCCCGTTTACAGGCACGGCGACAGCACAAGTGAATCAACGCGCCCATTTGATTGAATGCCTGGAGCGTGGTCGCTTGCCTGATGGTAATGATGAGCCCCAGCAAGCGTTATTTTCCAAGGCTTATCAATCGCTGGCGGGACAAGATACTGATATCCTTATCGCTGATGCACGCTACAGCTATATCCGCGACCTGGTACATGACACACGGCGCGAGCATCGTCATTTGAGCCGCAATAAAACCGAGAAACTCGACAGGATAATGCTCCATCCTTTTTTATCACTGCCTATTTTGCTTGCCGTACTCTATGCCATGTTTGTGTTCGCAATCAACATTGGCGGCGCTTTTATCGACTTTTTTGATATCGCTGCTGGCGCAATTTTAGTGGATGGCACCCATCAACTATTAGATGGCATATTGCCCGTGGCGATAGTGACATTAGTTGCTGATGGTGTCGGTGGTGGTATTCAAACCGTGGCGACCTTTATCCCTGTCATTGCCGGACTGTATCTTTTTCTCACCGTTCTAGAAAGTACAGGCTATATGGCGCGTGCGGCATTCTTGCTTGATGGCTTGATGCAAAAAATCGGCTTGCCGGGTAAAGCGTTTGTGCCACTGATCCTCGGCTTTGGCTGTACGGTGCCTGCCGTCATGGCAACGCGTACCCTAGAACAAGTTCACGAGCGCAAAACCGCCGCGGCGATGGCTACCTTTATGTCGTGTGGGGCACGGCTTCCGGTTTACGCCTTGTTTGCCGCTGCGTTCTTTCCGCAAAACGGACAAAATCTGGTATTTGGGCTCTACTTACTCGGGATTGCCGTGGCCGTGTTCACTGGCTTGATCTTGCGTCACACGCTCTACCCGGGCCACAGTGAAAGCCTACTGATGACACTCCCAGACTACGAACTGCCCCGCTTGCGTCAAGTGCTGAGTCATACCTGGCAAAAGCTACGCCGTTTCGTATTTGGGGCCGGTAAAACTATTGTGATTGTGGTAACCATCTTAACCTTCTTTAACTCACTCGGTACCGATGGCAGCTTTGGTCATGAAGATAGCGAATCCTCCGTATTATCGAAAGCGGCTCAAGTCGTCACACCTGCTCCTCTCGCCCATAGGTATCCGAAGAAGATAATTGGCCCGCCACTAGTC
>NZ_AQOD01000128.1 GCF_000513715.1 Salinivibrio socompensis S35 | reverse complement strand
AGCCGGAGTACGGGAGGAGGAACACGGCAGAAGGTGATCAATAGGCCTTGCGACAAGCGCCTAAAATTGCGCCGCGTCGTCCGCCGGTGGCATTACCGAATACCCCTGCTGCTGCGCCGACGAAAAAGTGAGGTACCACGCCAGGGATAATCACCGTAAGCCCCAAAATATAGAGCAGGAACATACCGACAAGCCCAGCAACAAAGCTAGATAAAAAGCCTACTAGTACGGCATTGGGGGCGTAGGGGAAGACCACGGGACAGTCGAGTGCTGGCTTAGCATTGGGCACCAGTTTGTCGGAAATCCCTTTAAACGCCGGCACAATCTCGGCAATCACCATTCTTACCCCTTGCAAGATTACGTATACCCCGCCCGCAAAGGTGATCGACTGCATTAATGCAAACATAAACCAGTGTTTACCGTCACTCACCTCGCGCACAAAATCTCCGCCAGCAAACAGACACGTCACCATAAAAATAATCCCCATGGTGAACGAGATAGCCACTGGGGTATCACGCAAGAACAAGAGGCTTTTGGGCACGTCCATGTCTTCAGTGGAGTGGGCTTTGTTGCCAAACTTGCTGCCAATAAAGCCGGCTAATACATAAGAGAGGGTAGAAAAATGGCCAATGGCGACTTCATCTGAGCCAGTGACTTGTTTCATGTATCGATGCGCGATAGCAGGGAAGAACACCATCACCGAGCCGACAACCACTGAACCCAGTGCCACCAATGGGATCCCTTCCATCCCGCTGGTTGAGAGGATAGCGGCCACCATCATCGACATAAAGAGGGTGTGATGGCCGGTTAAAAAGATGAATTTCCACGGGGTTAAGCGTGCGATAAGAATGTTAACCAGCATGCCGAAGAACATGATCATTGCCATTTCCTTACCAAAGGCTTCTTGGGCAATAGAGACAATGGCTTCGTTGTTGGGCACCACGCCACTGATGCCAAACGCATGCTGGAAAATGGTGGCAAAATCACCGAGTGAGCTGACTACCAATGAGGCACCCGCCCCTAGGATCACAAAACCCAGAATGGTTTGATGGTGCCTTTGATACATTCAGTCGCGGGCTTTTTCTGGGCGATTAAACCAATCAGTGCAATCAAACCCACTAATACCGCGGGCTCAGAGAGTACGTCTTTCATCAGGAAATTAAAAAAGGGCATAACGTTACTCCTTATAAGGCACCGAGTGCTTGTAGGGCTTCAGATAAGCGAGTTTTCATTGCTTCTTTATCTACCATGTTGTCGAGCGCGACAATACGCGGTGACACGCTCATCGATTGCAACTGCTGGGCAATGTCGTTGGTACCAACGAATATATCGGCGTCTGTCCCAGATACCGAGCCGAGATCGATATGATCAACACTGGCCTCGACGCCGAGATCTTTGATGATTTGTTTGATGCTCATTTCCATCATTAGGCTGGTGCCAAGACCATGGCCGCATACGACTGTGATTTTCATAATTCAGACCTTCTATTTTTTTGCAGGTATTTGAGTTTTATTGGTATCGGTTTTTGGATTAGTACTCGGCTATGATCGCTAAGATCTCATCCGCGGTGGTTGCGCGGCTGATCTGTGCGATGTGTGCCTCGTTCATAAATAGGTTCGCGAGTTGAGAAATGGCCTCGACATGGCTGTTACTGTCAGTGGCTGCAAGAGTAACCAGCATCTTGACCGGATCGTTTTCCGCACTATCAAAATTGACGCCGTTTTGAATCACGGTAATAGCAAGGGCTAAGCGGTTAACGCCATCCTCAGGGCGTGCGTGGGGCATCGCGATACCCGGGCCCACCACATAGTAGGGACCGATTTCTTGGTGTGAGCGATAAATTGCGTCGACATAGCTTGGCTCGATAGCTCCGTTAGTTAAAAGTGCTGCGCAGGCTTTGTTGATGGCATCTTGCCAATCGTTGGCATCTTGGTGAATGCGGATAACGTCGGCGGTAATCAGATCTCGTAACATGGCTCTATCCGTTTTAAAGGTTTTATTGGGTTGTTGGAGAATTGTTGATAACTCTATCGCTGAAAACTGAGCAATAAATGGACAGTGATCACAAATGGTAGCGCTATCTAATAGCGCTATCATTTTTCCTGGCTGGCAATGATTCATGCTACAAAGAGACTATGTAGGGTACGGATTATTCGCTGATGGCTGTGGTAGGATACGGTGTCATAAAATGATGAGTAATCAATAGATAAGATGAGTGAACCAAGAAAACGACGTAATACAGGTAAAGTCACGCTCGCGGATGTCGCCAAACAGGCAGGGGTAGGCACCATGACGGTCTCCAGGGTGTTGCGTACCCCGGATGCTGTCTCTGACAAATTGCGCGATAAGGTTGAGCGTGCTGTTGAGCAGCTTGGCTATATACCGAACAAAGCCGCAGGTGCCTTGGCATCGGCGCAAAGCGATGCCATTGCGTTGATTATTCCTTCTTTACTGGAAAAGGCGTGCGCCTTGTTTTTGCCCAGTTTTCAACAGCGGTTGAATAAAGCCGGCTATCAATTGTTGCTGGGCTACAGTGATTATTCGGTTCAGCAGGAAGAGGATTTACTGGCCAGTTTTTTGGAAAACCGTCCAGCGGCGGTGGTGCTGTTTGGCAATGAACATACTCAGCGTACTCACCAATTGCTCGCGATGGCCAATGCACCTGTCCTCGAAATCGCTGAGTCGCCCTCTATGATGGACTATGCCAGCATGGGCAGCGATCCCCACGATATCGGTAAGACGTGTACATCGCACCTCGTTAGTCAGGGCTTTAATAATATTGGTTTTATTGGTGCGCGAGGCAATCATGCAACCTTACAGCGCAAGCTACAGGGTTGGCAGGGCGCGATGATTGAGCATTATTTAGCCCCCGACCATTTTCTGACTACTCATGAGGCACCATCGGCACAATTGGGGGCTGAGGGGCTTGCGAAATTGTTACTGCGCGATGCTACTTTGGACGCGCTGGTCTGTAGCCATGAAGAGGTGGCGATTGGTGCTTTGTTTGAGTGTCACCGACGGGTGTTAAAAGTGCCGACTGATATCGCGATTATCAGTTTGGAAGGGTCATCAATGAGCGAGCATGCGTTTCCTAGCCTGACTAGCGCTGAAATTGATTATCAATCCCTCGGTACACAGGCAGCCTCACATATTTTACAAGCCATTGAAGGCCAACCGCTTACTGGCTCTCAAATTATTCCATTTAGACTGGCACACCGCGCCAGCACCGCGAGAAAAAATTAGTTTTTTGGGCAGTTTTATGGGCAATTTTATAGGGACAGGCACTTTAGTCTTATGGGGACAGGCACTTTCATTTTATGGGGACAGGCACTTTAGTCCGAATAGAGAAAGAGACGAGACGCTGCGCTTCTAGAGACTAGAAACTAGACAGAGCAGATCGTGCTCGTATTGGCGGTTTTCGATCGTGCCATTGGCGTAGGTGACACAAGCCCGGCACCGTGTCAACAATCATGCACCATGCCAACGGGCGCCTGTCACGATCGGTGCCCGATTTGACCTCGATGTCGGAGGCGCGCAGTTGGCTTGGGTATACAGGATTCACATCGTGTTGGCGCTTGTCCGACCTTGTATCTCTCCTGGAGCTGAGGTTAGCTACCTCTGTTCCGATGAGTTTGGTGATGCTGAGTCCGACCTTAGTACCTGATGCTGTTGTGTAGATCAGCGCCCAGATTCTTTTGTTCTAATACATTGAATGGTATCCAAGCACCTGTTTTCAGTGATGCTGTATGTACAAGGGTAGTGA
>NZ_AQOD01000127.1 GCF_000513715.1 Salinivibrio socompensis S35 | reverse complement strand
CGTTACGGCGAGATATGAGCGATGAAACCTACAAGAAGACCCTCGCGGCAATAGCCGAACAACAAAAAACATCGCCCGCCACCGGCCCAAAAATCAACATCTTTGCGGATAGCTGATATGACCTTCAACACCGAGCAACTGCCGCTACAACCCACAAAACCACCGCACGGTTTTTTGCAACGGCTACTGACTAAAGGGCAAGTCTTCCCCTTTACCAAGGCAAATGACACCATTGCTCTATCTTTGGCGGGAGAGGTTACGCCCTCGTATATCAAGGAGATAGAGAGCGACAATAAATCTTCATATTGGAATGAAGAAAGGTTAAATAGTGAAGCATTATCCGGCTGGTCTCAGTTTTATACATTTTTACTAACTATGACAAAAATAATACTAATGTTGTTTTTGCCTTTGGCTTATTTAATATTGCTTTATCCACTATTGTTTAGTCATGGAAGCTGGAGCGAAAGATGGGATGACTTATCAGCTGCCTTCTATGGACAAACACTCTATGGGACGTTGCCATGCCTATTAATTTGGGGTCACTACAAGTTGGTATGTAAAGGCTACTATTTTTTAGCACCTTTTTTGAAAAGCAAACGTGTATATAGCTTAAACCGTCAAACAGGGATGGTGACGCTGTATAAGCGCGGCAATAAAGTGCGCTTTACGCATCCTTTTATTGAATTTGACTGTGTGTTGATGTCAGCACCCAGCCCGCAAGGCCACCTGAACTATAACTTAATGCTAGTTCATCGCTATCAGCCTTACTCTGTGGGTGTGCCTATTAGTAACTTAATTGGCACCAACGAGCGAGTGGTGGAGTACCAGCGCTTGTGGAATATGATCCAGCGTTACATGGATGTGAGTCAACCGATGCCAGATCTGTTGGTGTTAGAAGAAGCTCGAGCCAAAGATCCTGTAACCGCCGCCCATGATCAACAGACGGGCCGCGACCCGCGTTACTGGCGAGATATGAGCGATGAAATGTACAAGAAGACCCTCGCGGAAATAGCAGAACAACAAAAAACATCGCCCGCCACCGGTCCAAAAATCAACATCTTTGCAGATAGCTGATATGACTTTCAACACCGAACAACTGCCGCTACAACCCGCTAAATCCCCGCACGGCTTTTTGCAGCGGCTACTAACCAAAGGGCAAGTGTTCCCCTTTACCAAGGCAAATGACACCATTGCTTTATCACTTGCTCGAGAAACGATGCCAACGCAAGTAAAAGAGACAGAAGGGAATGAAAAGCCATCATTCTGGACTGAAGAAATTCTAGACAGTGAGTCGTTATCAGGCTGGTCACAACTGTATTTCTTGGTGGTGGGATTGGCAAAAGTAGTTTTAATGTTTTTTTTGCCAGTAGCTTACATGCTAATTCTTTTGTTTTTGTTTTTTGGTTCTGGTGGCTGGAGAGAGGGTTTAGAGGATTGGTCCGTTATTTTTTATACTGTGACTATCTATTTTACGCTTCCTTGCTTACTTATATGGGGTCACTACAAGTTAGTATGTAAAGGCTATTATTTCCTAGCGCCTTTTTTAAAAAGCAAACGTGTATATAGCTTAAACCGTCAGACTGGGATGGTGACCTTGTATAAGCGTGGCAATAAAGTACGCTTTACGCACCCTTTTATCGAATTTGATTGTGTATTGATGTCAGCACCCAGCCCGCAAGGCCACCTGAACTATAATTTGATGTTGGTTCATCGCTATCAGCCTTACTCTGTGGGTGTGCCTATTAGTAACTTAATTGGTACCAACGAACGTGTGGTGGAGTACCAGCGCTTGTGGAATATGATCCAGCGTTACATGGATGTGAGTCAACCGATGCCAGATCTGTTGGTGTTAGAAGAGGCCCGAGCCAAAGATCCTGTAACCGCCGCTCATGATCAACAGACGGTCGCGACCCGCGTTACTGGCGAGATATGAGCGATGAAATGTACAAGAAGACCCTCGCGGAAATAGCAGAACAACAAAAAACATCGCCCGCCACCGGTCCAAAAATCAACATCTTTGCAGATAGCTGATATGACTTTCAACACCGAACAACTGCCGCTACAACCCGCTAAACCACCGCACGGTTTTTTGCAGCAGCTACTAACTAAGGGGAAAGTGTTCCCCTTTACCAAGGCAAATGACACCATTGCTTTATCACTTGCTCGAGAAACATTACCATCGAAAATAAAAGAGACAGAAGGGAATGAAAAGCCTTCATTCTGGACAGAAGAAAGCTTAGATAGTGAATCTTTATCAGGCTGGTCTCAACTATACTTTTTAATGGTGGGGCTGGCAAAAATACTATTGATTTTGTTTTTGCCATTATTTTACTTGATTTTTCTTTTTCCATTATTATTCAGTCATGGAAGTTGGAGTGAAAGATGGGATGACTTATCAGCTGTTTTTTATGGCCTGACCCTTTATTTTACGCTTCCTTGCTTGCTTATATGGGGGCACTATAAACTGGTATGTAAAGGCTACTATTTCCTAGCGCCTTTTTTGAAAAGCAAGCGTGTATATAGCTTAAACCGTCAGACAGGGATGGTAACGCTGTATAAGCGTGGTAATAAAGTGCGCTTTACGCATCCTTTTATCGAATTTGATTGTGTATTGATGTCAGCACCGAGCCCACAAGGCCACCTGAACTACAACTTGATGTTAGTTCATCGCTATCAGCCTTACTCTGTGGGTGTGCCTATTAGTAACTTAATTGGTACCAACGAACGTGTGGTGGAGTACCAGCGCTTGTGGAACATGATCCAGCGTTACATGGATGTGAGTCAACCGATGCCAGATCTGTTGGTGTTAGAAGAGGCCCGAGCCAAAGACCCTGTAACCGCCGCCCATGATCAACAGACGGGCCGCTATCCGCGTTACTGGCGAGATATGAGCGATGAAACCTACAAGAAGACTCTCGCGGAAATAGCCGAACAACAAAAAACATCGCCCGCCACCGGCCCAAAAATCAACATCTTTGCGGATAGCTGATATGACCTTCAACACCGAGCAACTGCAGCTACAACCCGCTAAACCACCGCACGGTTTTTTGCAGCAGCTACTAACTAAGGGGAAAGTGTTCCCCTTTACCAAGGCAAATGACACCATTGCTTTATCGCTTGCTCGAGAAACAATAGACGATTACACACCAATATTTGCTTTACCTAAAAAATGGCAAGGTGAAGCGTGGCTTGGGGCCGAGTATAGCCAGCGCACATTGCGCCAACTAAGGGACGGTTGGTTATATGTCTACGACCAAGACGCGGAGCGTCTAGATGAATACCAAGTGTCTGGCACCAAACTCATTAAGAAGCTGGATGATGACAGCGATGGCGAGACATCAAGCCGTTTAAACTATCCGGTTAAACACACTGTCTATCTTGCGTTTTCGCATCTACGCTGGACGGCGCGCTTAAAAGCGCTAATGCAAGAGAATGGTCAGCTACGCAGTGCGTGGATGCGAGAGCTCGATCTTGATTATTATCGCGAGAATATGGCGCATCCGCACACCGGGAGTTTAAAGCAACTCGGGCAAAGTGTAATTGATATTGGCGAGGAGTCCGCGCCGACTGGGCTATTTGCAAGTACGTGTACACCGCTTGATGAAGTCGATGATCTAGAAACCGATGATCAAGACGATCAACAACACCAGCACGTTGCACACAAACCGGGTAGCACAGTCACTGACTACAAGGTGGATTTGGATAAACCCAATGAAGGCTTTTTTGTCGCGCTGGATGATAGGTTGGCTGATGTGTCTGACTTGTTCTTGCCTTTATCTCAAGAAGTCGCGCGACAGAGTGTTATTTTAAAAGACGAAGAGAACATGCATAAGCTCCAAATGGCTGAGCTGACGCGAATGCTATCAGGCGTGAAATTGGAGCAAGACGAAGTACCCAGCACAGTGAAGGGCGACCCCACAAGAGAGTTGGCATTCGAGCGTCATGTCATTGACTATCTTGCGACACAACGGCTTGCTGACCAAGAGCGAGCTGCGTTAGAAAGTAATCCCAATGTTGCGACTGTGCCGATGACGCCACTTCAAGAAGAGGCGTTAAACAAAGGGGCGTTTCTTGAGGAGCAATACGATTACCAACTCACTGAAGAGCAAAAACAGCGCTGGTCTATGTTCAGTGATGAAGTGGATTGGGAAGCGCTAGAGGCATTTCTCTTGGACCATTACAACCAATTACAAGGCCTTGATGCGCGCATCGCCAATCGCTACAAAGACTTTATGCATGGCCTTGAACAATTAAGCACCGATCCAGTCATTGTGGGTGTAGACAATCAAGATGAGGATCATTTGGTGTACTTGTTGAGCCTAGTGAGTCAATATTTGATTGGTGTAAAACACGCGATAAACAATGAGGAAGTACACGCTGAACTGAATAAAGTTCTGGATTTTGACCAGCCTGATAATCTCTTGGCGCTGGCGTCAGTGGGTTTCTCCAAAGACAATTGGCAAGCACTGAATGATGAAGTGCAGAAGATTGAGCATCACTTTCTCGGCTTAGATAAACCGGGAGATATGTTGGCACTGTTTAGTGCGATTGCCAACTATGACGGGTTCACCGGCGATGTTCGTATCCAAGAGAAGGAATGGTTTAAAGCGCTTGCAGAGCCCGTGAAAAAAAGTTTTGCTGCGTTACAGCATGCGACATCAGGCGCGGCGGAACAGACGTGGCGAGCGATAACCAACCTGTTGTTTCCTAGCCAAATGAATACCGCGCATAGCCCTGCAGGCATGATCAGTAATTTACGGCTAGTGATTTTGGAGGCAATCGTTAACCCAGAAGCGATTGTCGCACACAACCCAGACTTTCCGGCGCAAGTTTCGGCATGGCAGCGAAAGGTGAATGCCGAAGTCGCGATGATTACACGCATCAGCCAACCACCGGTGGGACAGCCGATACATAAAAACCATCAGATTCAAACCATGCATGCAGCTCAGCAAAGACTGCAGAAGCTATTGAGTAGTGAGTTACCTCAAATGGTAACACTGAAGTATCAAGCGGCGAATGATGCAGCGAAAAAAATGCTCAATCAAGCGATAGAGCGCATCTGGGAAAAAGGCGCGCAAGCTGCTCAAACATCGTGGAACAAACTCGGTAAAATGGGAGGCATTGTTGCGATCCTAAACATTTGGAATAGCGCATCAGTCTTGCATAATATTCGCTATAAAGCCGAGCAGCACCCAGAGACGAGCTTGTGGGCAAACCCAGCACTAAGAGAAGCCACCTACTCGATCTCCTATGCGGTGTCTGCGATCTCGGTGGTTTGGAGAGATGCGGCATGGGAAAAAATGGTCAAAGATGGAACACTACTGGAAGTGAGCCTTCGTGAAGCAATAGACGAGGGAGGTAAAGCCAAAGGGGCCTTACGTAAAGACCTTTGACTAAAACCACCAGCGATGGATTTCAATCAACCCGACGTCGCCCAACTTAACGGAAGGAAGGGCCTTGAAGAACCTTGGCCCCAAA
>NZ_AQOD01000126.1 GCF_000513715.1 Salinivibrio socompensis S35 | reverse complement strand
TTTGTTTGCTTTCCTCGAAAGGAAAGACAAACGGCTCGATAACTACTGTTTTGTTTATCTCTTACGAGACAAACGAATTGACTGTGCCGAACAACTATAAAAGTTGTATCGTATTGGTCACTCAGTGTATCGAATAAATCTTTTTGTCTATTCTCAACGAGTGCCCACACAGATTGCATAGGTCAAATTGTTAAAGAGCGCCGCTCATCGTTGAGCGGGAGTGGCATAATACGCCACTTTGGCATGGAGTCAAGCATTTTGTTTTGCTTGTCTGTATTGCCGTTGTTAGCGCGGTTTGCCGTGCAAACGAGAGCGCATTATAGAGAGGTAATTTTTGGCGCAAGGGGTTTTTGCTAAAAATATTTCAGGCGCGCAAAAAGCCAACAATTTGCATTATTCCTAAGCGTTTTAGACTTAAACCAAGAAAAAAGCCACCAAAAATGGTGGCTTTTGCCTAATAGGGGGTTAGCCTTGTTTTGCAATGACTTGATCATTTTCAACATCAAGCCAAACAGGCTGGCCTGGTACAAGCGCCCCACTCAACATCTGTTGCGCCAGTGGGTTTTCGATTGTCTGTTGGATAGCCCGTTTAAGTGGACGAGCCCCATAGACTGGGTCAAACCCACTTTGAGCAACCTTGGCAAGCGCGGCCTCGGAGATTTCTAGTTTGAAATCTTTTTCCGCCATTCGTCGTGCAAGCTCTTGCATCTGCAAGCCGGCGATTTCTTTTATATGCTCTTCTACCAGAGGGTGGAACACAACAGCTTCATCAATACGGTTAATAAATTCCGGCCGGAAATGATTGGCCGCCACCTCCATCACTGTTTGTTTTATTCCTGCATAATCCAGTTCACCAAAATGTGCTTGGATTTGCTCGGATCCCAAATTAGAGGTCATGATGACCACGGCATTACGGAAATCAACCGTTCGCCCCTGACCATCGGTTAAGCGCCCATCATCGAGCACCTGCAGTAAGATGTTGAATACATCAGGGTGCGCTTTTTCTATCTCATCAAGCAGGATCACCGAGTATGGTCGGCGACGAACGGCTTCGGTGAGGTACCCCCCTTCTTCGTAACCAACATAGCCCGGAGGCGCGCCAACAAGACGTGCAACTGAATGTTTTTCCATAAATTCGGACATATCAATCCGGACCATGGCGTCACGACTGTCAAACATAAACTCAGCCAAAGACTTACACAGTTCTGTTTTGCCGACCCCGGTAGGCCCTAAGAAGAGAAAAGAGCCAATCGGCCGGTTAGGATCAGCAAGCCCAGCTCGGCTACGCCGAATGGCATTCGCGACAGCGCCGACGGCTTCGTCTTGACCTATCACGCGCTCGTGCAAGGCTGATTCCATTTTAAGTAGCTTTTCTTTCTCGCTTTCTAGCATGCGAGAGACAGGGATCCCTGTCTGCCGCGCAATAACATCTGCTATTTCAGCCTCAGTGACGCGGTTTTTCAGTAAGGTCATTTCCTGCATTTCTGCTTGGCTGGCGAGATCTAGCTGCTTTTCTAAGTCAGGTATTTTGCCGTATTGTAGCTCGGACATTCGGCTTAAATCCCCTGCACGACGGGCAATTTCCATGTCAGTTCGCGCTTGCTCGAGAGCCGCTTTAATATGTTGAGCTCCAGACACTGCCGCTTTTTCTGTATTCCAGACCTCTTCGAGCTCGGCATAGTCTCGCTCTTTTGCCTCCAGCTCGTCGCGCAACGTTTCTAAACGCTTTTGACTCGCGCTGTCTTCTTCTTTTTCTAATGCTTGTTGTTCAATTTTAAGTTGAACAATACGCCGTTCTAGGCGATCTAACGAATCAGGTTTCGAGTCAATTTGCATCCGAATACTGGATGCCGCTTCGTCAATCAGATCAATGGCTTTATCGGGTAACTGGCGATCGGCAATGTAACGATGCGACAAACTGGCTGCGGCGACGATAGCCGGATCGGTAATTTCTACCGCATGGTGCAGTTCGTAACGCTCTTTCAGTCCACGTAAAATAGCGACTGTATCTTCTACATTCGGTTCATTCACCAACACTTTTTGAAAACGACGTTCTAGTGCCGCATCTTTCTCTACGTATTGGCGGTATTCATCAAGTGTGGTGGCACCCACACAGTGAAGCTCACCACGTGCCAACGCAGGTTTGAGCATATTCCCGGCATCCATGGCGCCTTCGGCTTTTCCGGCCCCTACCATAGTATGAAGCTCATCAATGAAGAGAATGACATTGCCTTCCTCTTTGGCCAGTTCATTCAATACCGCTTTTAGTCGCTCTTCGAATTCCCCACGATATTTGGCCCCGGCGACTAGCGAGCCCATATCGAGAGAAAGCACGCGTTTACGGCGCAGACCTTCGGGTACCTCACCATTGACAATACGCTGAGCTAACCCCTCGACGATAGCGGTCTTGCCGACACCAGGTTCACCGATCAGAACAGGGTTGTTTTTGGTACGACGCTGTAGCACTTGGATTGTACGGCGAATTTCGTCGTCGCGGCCAATAACAGGATCCAGTTTGCCTTGCTCCGCACGCTCAGTGAGATCGAGCGTAAATTTTTCCAGTGCCTGCCGATTTTCTTCGGCATTAGGATTGTCGACTTGCTGACCGCCACGCACTTTTTCTATGGCCTCTTCAACTTTTTGCGACGTTAAGCCGTGGCTACGTAACAGCTCACCAAGCGGCCCTTTATCTTCTACTGCTGCTAATACAAAAAGTTCGGACGAAATATATTTGTCTTTGCGCTTTTGTGAGATTTTATCGCAGAGGTTAAACAAATTACCCAGATGATTGGAAAGCTGAACCTCACCTCCCGTGCCTGTGACTTGTGGGACGCGATCCAATAACTCAGAAAGGCTAGAGCGCAGTTGGCTCACATCCACGTTCAGCATGGTTAATAGCGGGCGAATCGCACTGCTGTCTTGATTCAAGAGTGCGGTCATCAAGTGAACGGGCTCAATATATTGATGATCTCGCCCTAACGCGAGTGATTGCGCATCAGAAATGGCAATTTGAAACTTACTTGTAAAACGGTCAAGGCGCATAGTTCCTCCCACTTAACACCTTTAGTTGATGAATAAATGGGCACGATGCAGGTGTTTTTCAAGCACCTAAGGCGACTTTATTTTTTCCGCCAGATACAGGTTGCCATCCGTCCTGTTTGCCCATCACGACGATAGGAATAAAATTGATCGGCTTGCTGGTACGTACAAAGCGATCCTCCATAAATCTCGGTCACGCCGGCAGCCTCAGTCGTTGCGTTGCAAGCGCATAGAGATCAGCCAGATACTTCCCCGAGTTCTGAGGTGAAAAAGCAGATTTCGCCTGCGACGAATAAGAGGTAAATGCCTGATAAACCTCGTCGCCCACTTCAAAAGCCTGTGGGCCAATAGCGGGTCCTAACCAAATAAAACAGCGGTCGGGCTGATCAAAAAAAGACAAGGTTGATTCTAGAACACCTTTTAAAAGCCCTCGCCATCCTGCATGCGCAGCGGCAACTTGGTGACCATCATGGCTGCAAAAAAGTACCGGTAAGCAATCAGCTGTCATGACCGTACAGATCTGTCCGATCGTCTCGGTAAATGCGGCATCGGCTTGGGGATGAGTGCCTCGATATGGCAGCCGTACGACCTCAGTCCCATGAACTTGCTCAAGCCACGTCAGTTCACCATGAACCGTGCGAGCCAGAGCAAGACGATTTTGTTGTACTGCATCAGGATCATCGCCCACGTGCAGGCCAAGGTTCCAACCCTCAAACGCCCCCTGGCTCACTCCCCCAAACGGGTTGTCGTAAGCGCACCAATATTATCAGGGACAGGCCAGTCAGGTTGGAGGTAATCCATTAGTATTCTTCTTCTCCGTTTTCCGCTTGATCAATACGTAAATGCTCCGCCAATGCGACCATATCGTCGGGTACGGGCGCATGCCATTCCATTTTTTCACCCGTGATCGGATGGTCAAGACGTAACATTACTGCATGTAACGCTTGGCGCTTGAATTGCCGTAGTGTCTGAACCAAATCGTCTCCAGCTTGACGTGGTGGCTTAGCCTTACCGCCATAGAGAGGATCCCCTACAAGAGGGTGGTTTAAATACGCCATATGTACCGGATTTGATGGGTTCTTCCCGTTTCTAGTCGCAACCGCAAACGCGTATGCCCTCGAAAATGCTCTGCGACCCGATAATGGGTTATGGCAGGTTTACCCAGTTCCTGGACCGCCATATGAGTCCGTTTTGTTGAATGGCGGCCTATCGGTTTGTCTACCATGCCACCACCGGTCATGTTGCCAATGGCAATCGCTTCGTATTCACGCGTGATTTTACGTTTTTGCAGCGCGCGTACCAGTCGGGTCTGCGCTGGAATGGTTTTCGCAACCACCATTAGCCCCGTAGTGTCTTTATCTAGACGATGCACAATGCCGGCACGCGGTACGTCACCAATATCAGGATAGCGATGAAGCAAACCATTCAATAGGGTTCCATCCGGACAGCCTGCACCTGGATGCACCACAAGCCCAGCTGGCTTATTGATCACCAAGAGGTCATCATCTTCATAGACGACATCGAGTGGTATATCTTGTGGTAGCCAGCGATCGTCATCTTCAACCTCCGTTGCAATCTCAACCTGCTCACCGCCCATCACTTTCTGACGAGGCTTGTCTACCGCGATACCATCGAGCGAGACCTGCCCTGCTTGGATCCACGTTTTGATCCGAGAGCGAGAGTAATCGGGAAACAGCTCTGCGATCGCTTGATCGAGTCGCTGACCCATTTGGTGTTCTTGGATCTGGTGGGATAATTCTATCTGTTGTGCCATATCGAACTTTTCTGTGATTTCTATGACTAAATCCCCGCAACAGTTGCTATCGTGGCGCTCGGCATATCGCCGGCAAACGCCTTTTGCTATAGTCGCCTGTCACTGGATAAAATAGCCGGGATAATGACATTGTATCTGTTTGCCGCTGCGACCGTAATCCAGATGGCATAAAAACTTTTCAAGGAAGTGCGATAACCCATGAAACGCCTAACCCTGACTGCGCTACTCGCAGCCTCTGTACTCGTCGGTTGTTCAAGCAATAACCAAGTTGTCCAAGACGACCCGCCATCCCAGCTGTATCAGGATGCTGAAGCGCAGCTAAACAAAGGGGCATGGATAACAGCCATTGAAAAGCTTGAGGCGTTGGACTCTCGCTATCCGTTTGGCGCTTATTCCGATCAAGTGCAACTGGATCTTATCTATGCCTATTACAAAAATGACGATCTTGCCTTGGCCGAAGCAACCATCGATCGTTTTATGCGTATGCACCCGGCTCACGCTGAAAGTGACTGGGTTGCTTATATGCGAGGCCTTGTTTATATGGCTCAAGATCGCAGTTTAATCCACGATATTCTGCGTATGGAACGTGACGACCGTGACCCACAGCCAGCGCGTAAAGCGTTTGCTGATTTTCGTCGTTTACTCGAACGCTATCCCAATAGCGAGTACGCGGCTGACGCAAAGGCACGTATGACAGCCTTAAAAAACCGTTTAGCTCAATACGAGTTAGCCGCGGCCGACTACTATATTCGTCGTGAAGCTTGGGTCGCCGCCGTCAACCGTTGCCAAGCCTTACAACGAGACTTCCCTGATACTGAAGCAGCTAAAGCCTCTTTGCCTCTAATGCTCAAAGCCTATGAAAAACTCGGGCTTCAAGAACCAGCCGAGCGCACTCGGAATCTGATAGACAGTAATCCCGTTTAGCCAGTCAATACCGGTTAAAATGATACAAGCCTCTCTTCTATCGAGAGGCTTTTTTGTGTTCTGTCGGACAAAATAAACCAATATGCGATCACTGACTCCGTACACGACTCGACACTGTTAGCGTCGCAGGGTATAACGCTGAGATCTAACGATGAAAGAAACATAACCGGCTGAGATAGCAAAGGTGCGTGGTAAAGATAGAAAAGTCCCTGACCGAGAGATCAAGGCTTGGTAGTCCTGCTGATTAACGTCTTACATGTAATAGCTTTAGTTGGGTTATTTAACATCTAATTATCAAGCTGTTGAATCAAGGTACGGCATACACCACCGTAAATATGATATTTAAGATACAAAAAAAGCCTAACCGAATGGTTAGGGCTTAATATCTCTGCGTATCAAAGTCTTACGTCAATCTGCTTTGATGCTTAAATTTTCGCTAATTAAGGCCTAATGATTAAGCTCTAATTAGGTTATCTTGTTTTTCCTTCAGATTTTTTAAAATCTGAAAACAAGAAAGAAGAGCCTGGCGATGTCCTACTCTCACATGGGGAGACCCCACACTACCATCGGGCGCCTGCTTCGTTTCACTACTGAGTTCGGCATTGGAGTCAGGTGGGTCCAAAGCGCTATGGTCGCCAAGCAAATTCGGTAATCTAGAAAGCTGWTCGTTCTCGCCTACAATCAACATG
>NZ_AQOD01000125.1 GCF_000513715.1 Salinivibrio socompensis S35 | reverse complement strand
GATATAACATGGCGTTGGCATAGTTGCTCCTATAAGTATTTAGTCATTAGGCATAACCCCCTTGGTTATGCGTCATCACTAACATGCCAATTTCATGCCAAGTTTTTATTTGTTTATTTTCAATAGTTTTAAATATACACTGACCAATTTTTTGTCAGCACCAAGCAAGAAGTTGCCAAGCTGAGCAACTTCTTGCTCGCGTTGGCAAAAAGTTGCTAGGTCAAAAAGAATCAGGGAAGTAAATCGCGCTTTCATCGAACGGGCAAAAAAACGCCCAGCAAGGCGGCTGGGCGGGAATGGAAGGTCAACCATTGGCTGACGCAACATCAGAACAAGAACATTGCACTGATTATTACGCGGTGTAATGTTCTTTAGTTCATCAGCGATAAGGAATTAATCAAACGGCGTTGGATCACCACTGCCATGGCGACGAATTTCAGGCACACCATCGCTAAAATCGACCACTGTGGTCGGATGCTCACCCAGTACACCACCGTGCATGATCAAATCCACACTGTGCTCTAAATGATCACGAATCGCCTCCGGATCGGATTCGGTGAAATCATTACCAGGCAGAATCAGCGAGGTCGACATCAATGGCTCACCCAAGGCTTCGAGCAAATCCAGGGCGATTTGATTATCGGGGACACGAATGCCAATGGTCTTACGTTTTGGATTCATCAAACGTTTTGGCACTTCTTTGGTCGCTTTAAAAATAAAGGTGTACGATCCTGGGGTATTATTGCGGATTAGCCGAAACGCGACGTTATCCACCCGTGCATATAGTGAGAGCTCAGAAAGATCGCGACATAGCAGCGTAAAATTATGATCTTTATCGAGATCACGAATACGGCAAATACGCTCTAACGCTTGTTTATTCTCAAGCTGACAGCCAAGCGCATAGCCCGAATCCGTCGGATAAATAATCACCCCACCGTTTCGAACAATTTCCACCGCTTGCTTAATTAGCCGCGTTTGCGGATTCTCTGGATGGACATAAAAAAACTGACTCATGGTTCCTCCTGCTGTAGCTTGACCACGTTTTGGATGCGCACCGCCATCCAGCGTTAGTGGCCGACGCGCCGGATAATCCTTGTTATTATTCTATTGTAACGCGTCTGGCTGGTTGCTATCTAGTTGATTTATTGATTGCTGTTTCTGCTCGGCCGCTTCTAACCACGCCCAGTCATGCCAAAGGGGCTGGCAGTCTTTTGGCAGCCATAAATTTCGGCCTAGTTCGGTCCAGGGCGATGGATAATGAAAGTCCGATCCTAGCGAAGCCAACAAGCCATAATCCCGTGCGTAGTCGGCGAGCAAACGGCGCTCTTGCTGGGACTGTTGCGGCAACGCCACTTCGATCGCATCCCCGTTTGCTTCAGAGAACGCCGCCAATAATTCGTTTTAACCATTTGGCTTTGAGCTTGTATCGACCTGGATGCGCAAGTACCGCTTGACCACCGGCTTGATGAATCGCCTCGACTGCTTCTGCAATCGAGCACCAATTGGGCGGCGCATAGCCGGTGTTCCCTCGGGTTAAAAAGCGCTTAAAACAGGCCTGCATGGTTTTCGCGTGGCCCTGCTCCACCAGCCAGCGGGCAAAATGCGCGCGGGTTAGCGGTGCATCGCCAGCCAGCTCGCGCGCGCCAGCGAGTGCTCCTGTGTAATGCGATCGCTCTAACCGCGCAGCAATCAACTCTGCCCGTTGTTGGCGGCGCGTGGCCTGCTCAGCCATCAGCGCGGTTAATGCCGGATGGTACGGATCGATATTTAAGCCCACAATGTGAATATCAAAATTTTGCCACAAAGTAGAGATCTCAATCCCGCTAACCAAGGTGAGGGGCAAGTCTTGGCGATCAATTTCTGCTTGCGCAGCCACCAGCCCGGCGGTGGTGTCGTGATCGGTAATCGCCAACACGCCAACACGACGCTCGACCGCACGCTGCACCAAGGCTTGGGGCGATAATCGACCGTCAGACGCGGTCGTATGGCTATGTAAATCAATGATCATGGTGTATCGGGTTTCCTTAATATGTTCACGCTTTGGTGCTATGGGTCTCGGTGCCATTAAATTAATCTTCGTGCTATTCGTATTGGCACTATCAATGAGCCAATGAGCACGCTCGGCGAACACGATGGATTCATTTATGATTTCTTATCGAGCACTTTTTCCGCACTTTTTTCTGCATTCTTTTTAGTTTCCCCGTTGACACAGAGACAAAATATCAGTTTACTAGTACACAAGTTAACGCGCACCGTTTCTCGGTCTCGGGGAGCAAGATGGCGCTAAGGGTAACAGTCACAACGGAGTCTCGCAGCATGTATTTCGATACCGCGCCTGGTACAAAGGGGATTAACGCAGCACCCACTGCGGTGCTGGCCGTCAGCGCGCTGGCGACATCCATGACCTCTGTTGCGCTTATTGGGTGGCACGGCTCCTCACGGGCGGTGTGACGAGCTGTATCAACAGCCACTCTATTCACAACGCCCGCCACTGACGCGGGCGTTTTTGTCTCTCAGTTTTGCCATCACGCGTTATCGTGCCACTACGTATTTAGCCACCACGCATTCAGCCACGGTAACCCATAACTATAGTTTAAAAGGATATTTGATGATTATTGTACTTAAACCCCAAGCCACTGAGCAGGATGCCAAAGCGCTACTTAACCAAATCGAGCAGTGCGGTTTAAAACCACTTTATATGCCAGGCGTTGAACGCATTGTGTTGGGTGCGCTGGGGGATGAGCGCGTTTTGCAACAGTGCCACTTTGAGGCCAACCCCTTGGTTGAAGAAGTGAAACCGATTTTAACCAAGTACAAACGCGTCAGCCGAGATGTGCAGCCGCACGATAGCGTAGTGAATATCGGCAATGTGCCGGTCGGTGGACAAGACTTTGTGGTCATGGCTGGTCCCTGCTCGGTCGAGTCGGAATCTCAATTGCTGTCCGTGGCCGAGCGCGTAAAGACTCACGGTGCTCGCGTGTTACGTGGCGGTGCCTTTAAACCGCGCACCAGCCTTATGATTTCCAAGGCATGGGGGTTGAGGGGCTAAAGCTGCTCAAACAAGCCAGTGACCTGACCGGCATGCCAACTGTGTCAGAAGTGATGGAAATCAGCCAAGTCGATGCTGTGTGCGAGTACATTGATTGCTTACAAATTGGCGCACGTAACATGCAAAACTATGGCTTACTCAAAGCAGTGGGAGAAACCGGCAAACCTGTCTTGTTAAAACGCGGCCTTTCCGCCACTATCGAAGAGTGTTTGCTGGCAGCGGAATATATTGTCGATGCGGGCAACCCTAATGTGATTTTGTGTGAGCGCGGTATTCGTACTTACGAAACCGCCACAAGAAACACCTTGGATTTAAATGCGGTGGCCTTGATGAAACAACGCAGCCACCTGCCAGTACTGGTCGACCCAAGCCATGGAACGGGCGTGCGAGAGCTGGTGACGCCCCTATCACGCGCGGCTGCAGCCGTCGGCGCAGATGGCATTATTGTGGAAAGCCACCTGAATCCAAGCGAGGCGTTGTCAGACGGTCACCAAGCACTGACCGGCGATATGTTCGCGCAGCTAATGCAAGAATTAACCCCCTTTGTTCAAGCGGCAGGGAGAAAGCTGTGAACACCCATCACCTCCAATACGGCGAGCTCGATACGCTCCAACTGTCGGTGCCTTATGTGGCCGATCCGACCGAACTGTATGCCGCCGTGTGCCAAGATAAACCCTATAGCATGTTGCTGGAGTCGGCTGAAATTGACTCAAAGCGCAACGTGAAAAGCCTGATGCTGGTTGACGCTGCGGTACGCATTGAATGCCAGGCGCAAACCGTGACCTTGCAAGCGCTGACCCATAATGGCGCCCATTTGCTCGACAGCATCAGGCAAAGTGCGGCGCTGCGAGTGTTACCCTGTGAGGCAGAAAGCACTGAGCGTGGCAATCAGCCGGCACTGACACTGACATTCCGCCATCCTAACGACACTGGTGCCCTGCTGGATGAAGACGCCCGCCTGCGCCAAGCGTCGGTGTTTGATGCGCTGCGCGTCGTTAAACAAAGCGTCGCGTTGGATAACCAGCCTGACGATGCGCTGTTTGTCGGCGGCTTATTTGCCTATGACTTAGTCGCCAGTACCGAAACACTTTCCAGCGTGGACGGTACAGAAAGCTGTCCGGATTATCTCTTTTATGTCGCCGAGAGCTTACTGGTGATTGATCACCAACACCGGCAAGCACGCTTACAAGGCACCTTGTTTGGCGGCGATAATGCAAGTGCCCACTACGTGGATTTATCGCGCCGCTTGCAACGCATCAAAGAGGCCTGCTTATCGCCTGCACCGCTTCCAGAGGCGCCCGTGATGACTGAACACTCGGTCGCGGTTTCAGTCTCAGATTCGGCCTTTTGCCAGCAGGTTGAGGCGCTAAAAAAACACGTAATTGCCGGGGATGTGTTTCAAGTGGTGCCCTCGCGCCGCTTTACCCTCGCATGCCCGTCGCCGCTAAATGCTTATCGCGCGCTGAAACACGGCAATCCGAGCCCGTATATGTTTTATCTGCGCGATAGCGAATTCAGCTTATTTGGCGCCTCGCCAGAAAGCGCGCTCAAATATACCCAAGCGACCAATCAGGTTGAGATTTATCCCATTGCGGGCACACGCCAACGCGGAAAGACTGCCCAAGGCAATATTGATCACGACTTAGATAGCCGTATCGAACTCGAGCTGCGTAATGATGAAAAAGAAAATGCTGAACACATGATGCTGGTCGATTTGGCCCGTAACGATGTGGCACGCATTAGCACGCCCGGCAGCCGCCACGTGGCTGATTTGCTCAAAGTCGACCGCTACAGCCACGTGATGCATTTAGTCTCTCGGGTGGTGGGTCAACTTAAACCCGATCTTGACGCGCTGCATGCCTACCAAGCCTGTATGAACATGGGCACGCTGACCGGCGCACCCAAGCTTCGGGCGATGCAGCTTATCCGTGACACCGAACAATGCCGCCGCGGCAGCTATGGCGGTGCTGTGGGCTATTTTACCGGCGCGGGCGACATGGACACCTGCATCGTGATCCGCTCAGCCTACGTTGAAAACGGCCTTGCCACCGTGCAAGCCGGCGCAGGCGTCGTGTTTGATTCTGACCCACAAGCCGAAGCGGACGAAACCCGCGGTAAGGCGCAAGCAGTGATTCATGCGATTCAAACCGCCCACCAAGGAGGCCACTAATGAGCACCCCGACAATGGACATCGTTCTGCTCGATAACATGGACTCCTTTACCTATAACTTGGTGGATCAATTTCGCTCACTCGGTTACCCGGTCACGGTGTTTCGCAACCACCTGGAGGCTGAGGCGATTGTTCGCCACATTCGTACCCTGCCCCAACCGCTGCTGGTGCTCTCGCCCGGCCCGGGTGCACCCGCCGATGCCGGCTGCATGCCCGCATTGATTGAGGCGTTGCGCGGCCAAGTGCCAATGATGGGGATTTGTCTAGGCCAGCAAGCCATCGTTGAAACTTACGGCGGCACAGTGGCAGGCGCCGGCACCATCATGCACGGCAAAGCCTCGGCCATGCACCACCAGCGGCATGCGGTATTTGGCCCATTGGCATCCCCGCTCACCGTGGCCCGTTACCACTCACTGGTGGCGACTGAGGTGCCGGACAGCTTGGATGTCATTGCCACTTCCTTGGATGGCGACACTCAAAAAGTGATGGCCGTGGTGAGCAATACCGACTACGTGGTCGGTTATCAATTCCACCCAGAATCTATTTTGACCGCACAAGGCGCCGCCCTGCTCACCCACACCATCGATTGGGCCAGTGGCTACTATCAGCGCTAACAACAACATCAGCGCTAACAACAACACGTGCCAGATAAGCACGGAGCTCGAACAGACAAATACCGAGGTTAAGTACAGTGATGGATCAACTACTAGAGACGCTCTACCAACAACAGTCACTCAGCCAAGCGCAAAGCGAGCAGCTATTTAGCGCGATTATTCAAGGCGAGCTCGAGCCCGCACGCTTAGCCGCCGCCCTGACCGCTTTGAAAATAAAAGGCGAGACCCCCGAAGAAATCGCCGGCGCCGCAAAGGCACTCACCGATAACGCCGAGCCTTTTCCGCGTCCCTGTTATCCGTTCGCCGATATCGTCGGCACCGGTGGCGATGGCGCCAATACCATCAATATTTCTACTACCGCCGCCTTTGTCGCCGCTGCCTGTGGCGTGAAAGTCGCCAAGCACGGCAACCGTGGCGTGTCGAGCAAATCAGGCTCGTCGGATTTACTCGCCACCTTTGGGATTGATTTGGCGATGCCGGCCGACCAAGCCCGTGCGGCACTAGACGAGATCGGCGTGTGTTTTCTCTTCGCCCCGCAATACCACACTGGCGTGCGTCATGCGATGCCTGTGCGCCAAGCGATGAAAACGCGCACCATCTTTAATCTGCTTGGGCCGTTAATTAACCCGGCCAAACCCAGCATTGAACTCATGGGTGTGTACGATCAAGCCCTAGTCGCGCCGATTGCACAAACCATGCAAAACCTCAATATGACGCGCGCGGCCGTGGTTCACGGTGACGGTCTAGATGAAGTGGCTATCCACGGCCCCACGACGGTGGCAGAAATCACCCCGACGCAGATTGAGCATTACACCCTGACGCCCAGCGACTTTGGCGTATCCCAATACCCACTGGAAAGCATTGCCGGTGGCACCCCCGAGCAAAACCGCGAGATGATCAGCGCCATTTTGCAAGGCAAAGGGACAGACGCCCACCAAGCTGCAGTGGCGGTCAACGTCGCGCTATTGCTACGCTTATTCGGACAAGAAGATTTGAAAGTAAACACCCAACAGGCATTAGAAGTAATGGCGTCTGGTAAGCCTTACACCATCATGCAAGCGTTAGCACAAAGGAGCGCAGTATGACAGCGTCAGCCCTCACCGATACTATTTTAGGCCGCATTGTCGACGACAAAAAACGCTGGGTGGCCGCCCGAAAACAGGCCCAGCCGCTGGACAGCTTTGTCGATCAACTGACACCGAGCGATCGTGATTTTCGTGCTGCGTTGGCCGCGCCAGGTTCACAATTTATCTTGGAGTGCAAAAAAGCGTCCCCCTCGAAAGGGGTGATTCGCGAAGACTTCGATCCGGCCAATATTGCGCGTGCCTACAAACCGTTTGCCGCCGCTATCTCAGTGTTGACTGACGAGGATTACTTTCAGGGCCGTTTTGACTTCTTGCCCATCGTGCGTGAGCAAGTCGACGCACCGGTGCTGTGTAAAGACTTTATCATTGACCCCTATCAAGTCTACCTCGCCCGCCACTATCAAGCGGATGCGATTTTGTTGATGCTGTCAGTACTCGACGATGCTGAATACCGCGAGCTGGCCGAGCTAGCTGAATCATTAAAACTCGGTGTTTTGACCGAAGTAAGCACTGACGACGAGCTGGCACGTGCCAACGCTTTAGGTGCAGTAGTGATTGGGATTAACAACCGCAACTTGCGCGATCTAAGTATTGACCGCGATCGCACCAAACGCTTAGCACCACAAGTGGGCGAAAAAGCGATCGTGATTTCAGAAAGTGGCATTGATAGCCACCGTCATGTACGCGACCTGGCCCACCACGCGGATGGCTTTTTAATTGGTAGCGCCTTGATGGCCGAACCCGACCTCACCTTAGCCCTGCGCAAAGTGATTTTAGGCGATAACAAAGTGTGTGGGCTCACCTCTGCCGACGATGCCCTCGCCGCCTATGACGCGGGGGCCGTTTATGGCGGGCTCATTTTTGTTGAACACTCGCCGCGGGCAGTGAGCGTGGCGGTGGCCGAGCGTGTACAGCAAGGCGCGCCACTTCGTTACGTCGGCGTGTTCCAAAATCACACCGTGGAGACAGTGGCCGAACACGCCCAACAGCTCAACCTCTACGCCGTACAATTGCATGGCGATGAAGACGCGGCGTATCTACAAGCATTGCGCGAGAAACTCCCTGAACACTGTGAAATTTGGAAAGCGCATGGCGTGTCTGATGCCGCCCCAGCGTTAGAAAGCGTCGATGCGGATCGCCACTTAATTGATAGCCGAGTCGGTCAGCAAAGTGGTGGCACTGGCAAAACCTTTGATTGGCACCTGATCCCCAAAGCAGCAAAAGACAAGGTGATGATCGCAGGCGGCCTGAGCCCCGACAATGCAGCCAAGGCCGCAGAACAAGGTTGCTTAGGGCTGGATTTTAACTCCGGCGTGGAACATGCGCCCGGCGTGAAAGATGCCCAAAAATTGAACGCGGCGTTTCGGGCCCTACGTCGCTATTGATTGTCCAGAGAATAGTGATTGCCCAGGGATAAGTGATTTCCCAGAGATGGCTGATTTCCCAAAGATAACTGATTTCGCCGAGATGAACGACGCACTTCGGCACCCAATTAAAGACGTAAAAGGATGATTATGAGCAAGCTTAACCCCTATTTTGGTGAATTTGGCGGCCAGTACGTGCCACAAATCTTGGTGCCTGCACTCGATCAACTCGAGCAAGCGTTTATTGATGCACAAGAAGACCCAACGTTTAAAGACGATTATATTCGCCTGCTGCAAGAGTACGCGGGCCGCCCTACCGCCCTGACGTTATGCCGTAATCTCACCAAAGGGACCAAGACCAAACTCTATCTTAAACGTGAAGATTTGCTGCATGGCGGCGCGCACAAAACCAACCAAGTACTGGGCCAGGCCATGCTCGCTCAGCGCATGGGAAAATCAGAAATTATTGCCGAAACTGGCGCCGGTCAACACGGCGTAGCTACTGCACTGGCGTGTGCGCTGTTGGGGCTAAAATGCCGCATTTATATGGGCGCCAAAGACGTTGAACGTCAAAGCCCCAACGTGTTTCGCATGAAGCTGATGGGCGCGACGGTGATCCCCGTGCACGCTGGGTCTTCGACCCTCAAAGATGCCTGTAACGAGGCGATGCGCGACTGGTCTGCCAACTATGACACCGCACACTATTTGCTCGGCACCGCGGCCGGCCCCCATCCTTTTCCAACCATTGTGCGCGAGTTTCAACGCATTATTGGCGAAGAGACCCGTAAACAGATTCAACGCGCAGAAGGTCGCTTGCCCGATGCGGTGATCGCCTGTGTCGGCGGCGGCTCAAACGCCATTGGCATGTTTGCTGACTTTATCGATGATAAAGAGGTACGCTTAATTGGTGTCGAGCCGGCCGGAAAAGGGCTCGATACCGACCAGCACGGCGCGCCATTGAAACACGGTAAACCCGGGATCTTCTTTGGAATGAAATCACCGCTGATGCAAGATGAATATGGCCAAGTGGAAGAGTCGTATTCGGTGTCTGCAGGGTTAGATTTCCCGTCCGTGGGGCCGCAGCATGCCCACCTCAACGCCATTGGTCGTGCTGAATATCCGGCAGCCACGGATGACGAGGCGCTGGAAGCCTTTCAATCACTGGCGCGTAATGAGGGAATTATTCCCGCATTAGAAACCGCCCATGCCCTGGCTCACGCGCAAAAAATGATCGCCGCCGAGCCCAATAAAGAGCAGATATTGGTGGTGAATTTATCGGGCCGAGGCGACAAAGATATCTTTTCGGTTTATGAGATTTTAGAAGGCAAAGGAGAGCTGTAATGACGGCATCATCGACACGATATCAATCTATGTTTGCAAACTTGGATGCCAAACAACAAGGCGCCTTTGTTCCTTTTGTCACCTTGGGGGATCCAAACCCAGAGCAATCACTCGCGGTAGTCGATGCCTTGAT
>NZ_AQOD01000124.1 GCF_000513715.1 Salinivibrio socompensis S35 | reverse complement strand
CCCCTCCCATAAAATTACGCTAATTGAGAGAGGTAAAAGACAGATTATTAGCCAAAAATTATGCAAATGACATGTCTGTTCGTTGATGAATTATTGTCACTTCCTCACACTTTTCCGATTTATTATTACATTATTGTTATATGTTATAGCCAGCGCTTGACTGCCTAAAAGTATCTACTAAAGTGGATTGTGTGGTAGATAAACTGACCATGACAACTTCGGTCAATGTTGGAAGATTCCTAGACTCAACGTTGGCCTGAAGAAACCAAGGCGTTTATCACGAGGTATGCAAAGTTTGATGCAAGAAGGATGTGTCGCATGGAAACTGGTACAGTAAAATGGTTTAACAATGCAAAAGGATTTGGCTTTATTTGTCCAGGTGAAGGAGAGGAAGAGGGAGACGTGTTCGCGCACTACTCAACAATCCAGATGGATGGATACAAGACATTAAAAGCGGGTCAAACCGTTAGCTATGAAGTTGAGGAAGGACCCAAAGGTTATCATGCCAGCCAAATTGTGCCAGTCGATCAAGAGGCGGTGAAGTAGCATTTCCCCCGATCGGCCAAGTTGAAGAAAAGGCGAGCTGTATGTTCGCCTTTTTGTCTTTTCAGTGCGATTTATTTGTTTAAGTACTCAAAGCAGCCCGAGCATCTGCTTATAGTGCCGACGACAAACAGACACATAACGCTCGTTCCCTCCGATCACAACCTGATCGCCATCCGCAATAGCATTGCCTTCAGCGTCTTGCCGAATCACACGGCTTGCTTTACGCCCACAATGACAAACGGTTTTGAGCTCCACCAATTTGTCGGCCCACGCGAGTAAGTATTGAGACCCTTCAAACAATTCACCAAGAAAATCAGTACGTAAGCCATAACACAGCACGGGGATCCGCAATTTATCCACGACATCGGTCAGTTCCAGCACTTGCTGCTTGGTTAAAAACTGGCTCTCATCAATTAACAAACAGTCGACTTTATCTTGAGATAAAATGGCCGCCACATGCTCAAACAACGACGTCTGATTGTCGTAGAGATGTGCATCCGCGTCTAGGCCTATGCGTGAACTGATTTTTCCTTGCCCATAGCGATTATCGATCGCGGCAGTAAACAGCAAAGGCTGCATCCCCCGCTCTTGATAATTGAACGCAGATTGCAATAAAGTGGTCGATTTACCGGCATTCATTGCCGAATAGTAAAAATATAACTGGGCCATAACTGTCTCTACACGTAATGCCCTATTTGAGGGCCAACATTATTCCATACACCGGCATGCTACCGAACCAGCAGAAAAAGAAAAGCCCCGTTTATGCGGGGCTTGAATCACTATCCTTTCAATTGACAAGGTTGCTTTTTAAGCCAGAGTAACCCCGAGCACAAAAGAATGAACGCGAGTGTCGACGCCGCCAATGACCATAACAAAGAAGCGGTAAAGCCAAGCACTAAGAAGCCAAATGTGGCAACGACTGCGCCTCCAATAGCATAAGGTAACTGCGTGGCAACGTGGTCAATATGCCCACAGCGCGCCCCTGTCGAAGATAAAATAGTGGTATCTGAGATAGGAGAACAATGATCGCCAAATACGGCACCGGCCAATACTGCCGACAGCATCGGTAACATCAGCGCAATATCAGTCGCGGCTGCGAGATCGCCAGCAATGGGCAGCATAATACCAAATGTGCCCCAGGACGTCCCCGTCGCGAATGCCATCACTGCGGCCAACAAAAATAAGACAACGGGCAACAGTTGTGCGGGGAGATTACCTTGCACGAGCGAGGATAAATATTTACCCGTCTGTAGGTCACCAATAATATGGCCAATTGACCAAGCAAAAAGCAATATAAGAATCGCACCGAACATTGATTTCGCCCCGACCAGAGTGTCTTAGCTATATCGGGCTTAGCAATGCCTTGTTTAAGTGTCATCACTAACGCAACAAACAGACCTGCCAATCCCCCCCACAGCAATGACATGCCAACATCGGTATTCTCAAACGCCCCCAAAATAGAGAACGCATGATTGTCGGCAGCCAAAGATTGCGCACCGGTATAAAGCATGGCGCTAACCGTGGCGATCACCAGTACTATAATCGGGGCCACTAGGTCCGCCACACTGCCGTTTTCGCTTTCTTCAATGCCTAAATCATCGCAAATATCAGCACAATGTTCACTTTCATCACCTAATCGGCTTCCCTTTTTTGCTTGGTATTCAAATTGGCGCATGGGGCCAATATCAAGCTGGAACCAGACCACGGCAAACACTAACAGGAGTGCAAAAATGGCGTAAAAGTTCATCGGGATCATAGTGACAAACGCCCCCAGCGCCGTGTAATCCGTAACACCGTGAGCGACCAAGATAGAACCAATCACGGTAATGATATACGCGCCCCAACTGGAAGCCGGGGTGATCACACACATAGGGGCTGCTGTCGAGTCGAGAATATAGGCGAGTTTCGCCCGCGATACATGAAAACGATCCGTCACTGGGCGAGAAACAGCCCCCACCGCAAGGCTATTAAAGTAGTCGTCAACAAAGATGAAAACGCCAAGGAAAGTGGCCAGCAACTTTGCGCCACGTTTACTCTTTATCCGACTTTGCGCCCAATTTGCAAACGCACGCGTGCCACCCGATAAAGATAATAACGCGGTAATCATGCCTAATAAGATCAAAAAGGCAAGAATGCTTAAGTTCCAACTGTTTAAACCGCCATCAGCGATAAATAAGCCAGTGATTACATCAAACAAATACTGACTGGCCGGTGCAAGTGAAAAATCCGTCAGTAATACGGTGCCAAGGATTATCCCCATACCCAACGACAATAAGACACGCCGAGTGGCAATGGCGAGACCCAAGGCCAGTAAAGGAGGAAGCAATGATAAAGCGGATGAAGAAAAGTCTGTTAAATTCATGATCTCTGTATCAACCAGGTGGTTGGAGATCTACTGCAGAAACGAAGACGGTAAGACGTGATAATACACAGCAAACAACTTGCCTCCTACATACAGTAGCGCTCCATAGTGTGTTTCTAAGTACTATGGCAGTGCTGTTTCTATTCGATAACAGCCCCAGCGCAATCGGTATGATGACCGGATTGGCTTCGGCGTTGCTTCCTTTTATGCGCCTCATCGGTATCACCCTCTTGCGCACGACTCATAAACAACGCACCTCTACGTTAAGCGTGGTGCATTCTACACAACGTGCTCACTATCGCAACTGTTTATGTTTGAAAAAACATCGACTCGTTGTTAGGTTTCCTTATACTTTATACTTTATACTTTCGCCACACCCATTATACACTCGCGTGTATTCTATTTTTTTAGACACAAGAATCAAAACGCCACCAAAGTTTCAAGTCAGGATTGCGAACAACTTGCAAATAATGAACAATATAGCGTATTAATATATGTGATTTTGTATATTCCATTTATACTGCTATCATCCTTCAATTAACATATAAATTAAACAGGAACCAATAATGTCTGATGCAATGAAAGCGTTACTTAACCTGCGTAGCTTACGCGCCCTTGCGAAAGAAATGTCAACCGAGCAGCTTCACGAAGCGTTAGAGAAACTACAAACAGTGGTTGAAGAACGTAAAGAGATCGACCGCCAAGAAGAAGAAAAAGAAAAAGAGATCAAAGAGAAACTCGAGAAGTACCATCAAATGCTCGCTGCCGATGGCATTGGTCCCGAAGAGCTCATGCGACTAATGGAAGGTACAACAAAAGCAAAAGGACCAAGTAAACGCGCGGCGCGCCCACCCAAATACCAATACACGGACAATGACGGTTCACATAAAACATGGACAGGTCAAGGCCGGATGCCTAAGGTTATTCGCGAAGCAACCGAAAGCGGTTCCGCCACACTCAAAGATTTCCTCATCCCTGGTCAAGAAGCATAAATTTTTTACCAAGGACAAAAGAAAAAAGAGGCCTCGGTCTCTTTTTTCTTATATGGGATCAATCAAATTTAATTCTATCGGCTAAATGGCTGACCGCCAGTGCAAAATAATGCGAGCGATTCCACTTCAACAAGCTTTGGTAGTTATTGTAGACCAAATACGCTCTTCCCTTTTCATCATCAGGCTGAATAAGCCATGCTTTGATATCTACCTTGGGTAACGCTTGGCCATTCATACGTCTTACGCCTTTCGCCTGCCAATCACTTAACAATAAGGCCTTATCCGCTCCGGTACCGAGTAGAGACCGATCAAGCTGCTCTGGGACATGGACTTGTCGACCCCATGTATAGGTATCATCCCAGCCTGCTTGTTTAAGGTAATTCGCTGCCGAGGCAAAAACATCAGCTTCTGTTTGCCAAATATCTTTTTTCCCGTCTTGATTACCATCAACCGCATAATTAATAAACGAGCTAGGCATAAATTGCGATTGTCCCATCGCCCCCGCCCACGATCCTTTCATGTCTTCGGGAGCGATATGACCTTGCTGTAGTATTGTTAATGCCGCCATGGTTTCTTGACGGAAAAAGGCTTCTCGACGGCCATCAAATGCCAGTGTCGACAATGCCTCAATCACATTGTAGCTCCCTTGGAGCTTACCAAAATTACTTTCCACGCCCCACAAAGCAACAATAAAGCGTGGTTGCACCTGGTACTGATCACCCACTTTTTTTAATACATCATAATGCTGACTATAGCGCTTTTTCGCCTGTGCCACTTTCCAGTCTGGCACCGCGCGGGGAATATATTCGTCTAAAGTAAGACGCCGCTCGGGTTGATTTCGATCTGAGCTCACAGCACGTTCATGATACTCGATCCCATTAAACGCTCGCTCGAGCAATGCATCGCTAATCCCTGCCTCACGTGCTTCGTCTTTTAATGAAGCCACATATTGATCAAACCCAGGCTTGGCCATCACTGGGCTAACGATTAAAGCAGTCGCCATACAGGCTGAAATCATACCTTTGCGCATAGTCTTCCTTTTACAGTTTTTCGTTTTTATTACGAATAGTCTGCAGCGCTGCGTCGGGTGGGGGAGGTAATTGTACAAAAAACCCTTCCTCTTGCAGGCTTTGCTTTACCTTAATGATATCGACCACAGCAAGCTTTTCACGCTTATCTAAGTCAATTATCATGGCGAACTCTGGTTGCCCAAAGCTTTTCATGAGCGCCTCTGGCACATCATCAAACTTATCTTTCTCTGCCAGATAAAGATAGGTGCCTTCTTTTCTTTTTGCTACGATAAATTGCGCAATACATCTCAAAAGTCCTCACGAGCCTGCCATAAAGCAGGCGATAAATTGTCATCCTTTGGTAAAGGTTTGTTAAGCTTTACCGCAAAGTGTATCAAAACACGTATTTGCGGCGGTTTCTCACTATAAAGCCAAAAAACATCATCAAAGCGAGAAATCCGACTCGAAAAGCAAACCTTGCTTGCCGCATCCGTGCTGTGAATATACCATGCTATCCAACGTCTGATAATGCGCGTCTGACTCGTGTTTTAACGACAGAACCGGGATCGAATAACATGCTTAAACAACCGGAGTTGAAAGGCTCAACTTTCACCCTATCCGTCCTCCACCTTGTTGACGATAACTTCGCCGCAGCGGCCGATGTGTTGGCCGAGAAAGTCACCCAGGCACCTGGCTTTTTTGAAGGTGCCCCCGTTGTGGCTGATATTCAGCGCCTCTCTCTATGTCCTGATATCAGTGCGTTAAAACGCTGTTTACAGGCAACAGGTATGATTTTAATCGGACTGACTGGGGTAACTCACAACCATACACGTCAGCTGGCATTAGACGCTGGACTGGCGGTGCTTAAGTCGAGTAAACAGTCACGGGTCGCAGATCCGATTCAAACACCAGCCAAAGTGATCACCACCCCCGTTCGATCCGGTCAGCAAATCTATGCCAAAAACGCGGATTTGGTCATCTTGAATCATGTTAGCGCCGGGGCAGAAGTGATTGCCGATGGCAGTATTCATATTTATGGGGTACTCCGAGGCCGTGCTATTGCTGGCGCATGCGGACAAAAACAAGCGCGCATTTATTGTCAGAACCTTCAGTCAGAATTATTGTCAGTGGCAGGTAGCTACTGGCTGAATGATAAGATTCCACAAAAACATGTTGAGCGGCCAGCAATGGTGTCGCTGAATCAAGAAAGCTTACAGATTGACCCCCTCACCGCTATAAGAGAATAAGGACGAGGAATGGCACGAATTATTGTAATTACTTCCGGTAAAGGTGGCGTGGGAAAAACCACCTCAAGCGCAGCATTAGCGACCGGGTTAGCATTGACAGGCAAGAAGACAGCCGTCGTCGATTTTGATATTGGTCTACGTAACCTTGACTTGGTGATGGGGTGTGAACGCCGTGTTGTCTACGATTTCGTCAATGTCATTAATGGTGAAGCGAACCTCCATCAGGCACTAATTAAAGATAAACGGGTAGAAAACTTATTTATTCTTCCCGCCTCTCAAACACGCGATAAAGATGCGCTGACCAAAGAAGGCGTTGAGCGTGTTTTAAAAGACATGGACGAGCTTGGCTTTGAATACATTATTTGTGATTCGCCTGCAGGTATTGAATCGGGTGCTTTAATGGCACTGTATTTTGCTGATGAAGCTATTGTGACCACCAATCCTGAAGTGTCATCTGTGCGCGATTCTGATCGTATTCTTGGTATTCTTGATTCTAAATCACGCCGCGCAGAAAACGGTGAGGAACCGGTCAAACATCATTTGTTAGTCACTCGCTATAATCCTGCCCGTGTTACCAATGGCGAGATGCTGAGTGTCGAAGATGTTGAAGATATTCTCCGCATTCCACTGCTCGGGGTGATCCCGGAAAGCCAGTCGGTATTGCACGCCTCCAATAAAGGTGAGCCTGTCGTGCTGGATCAAGAGTCTGATGCTGGCCAAGCCTATGAAGATGCTATCGCTCGTCTACTGGGTGAAGAGCGCCCCTTCCGCTTTATTGAGGAAGAGCGTAAAGGTTTCTTAAAACGCTTATTTGGAGGCTAATGTGGCATTGCTAGAATTCTTCCGGCCCGCAAAGAAAAAATCTGCCAATATTGCCAAAGAGCGTTTGCAGATTATAGTTGCCGAGCGCCGTAGTGCGGACAGCCCTGCCCCCACATATCTGCCTCAGCTTAAGCAAGATATCTTGGATGTGATCCGAAAGTATGTCGATATTGCCCCGGATCAGGTTTCAGTGAGCCTTGAGCAAGGGGACGACGATCTGTCGGTTTTAGAGCTCAATGTCACCTTGCCGGAGGAAGGAAAAGACAACTGATCTCGGTTTGGGCTCTCGATGGTAAGAAAGCGGTGCAATGGCACCGCTTTCTCGATTATGCTGTTGGCGATTATGCTGTTGGCTTTTCAGGGATGGCTGTTAACAAGACTTCACCAATTAACGTATAGCGCCATCCTTTTGCTAACTCGGGCCGTTTATCTTCTTGGCAATTTTCTCGCCACACCCAAGTGATAAGCTGATTGAGTTGCTTTTTAGAGCCGATAAATTCCGGCGCTAAGCCTACCCGCTCTGCTGTCTCCTGCACCTTTTCTTTGATCGCTTTAATCACTGCTTTGTAACCGGGCTCGTCCACCAGTCGCGTGAGCGCAGGCGGACATTTATCCGTTGGCATCTTATCAGCTTGTTTTGCTATTTTGATCAAGGTTTGTGCGTGATAACGAATTTCAAATTTATCAAACCCATGCTCATTCATTTGCTCTACGGTACGTATACCATATCGCGCCATTTTCCAAAGATGTAATTCTTTAACGATAAAGTTAAGTGCCATGTCACGACGACGTGCCTCTTTGGCTCGCCATTTAGCCAAGGCTTGCAATATCGCCAGTTGCTGCGGGTTAAGCTGCCACGCATACTTAATCTCTTGATACACGGTATCATCCGCTTTCGGCTGCTGCTTTTTAAGGCACAGCAATGCACACTCCTCAACGATAGCGTCTTGCCATGGTGTCTGCGCTAAGGCATCGGACAATGCCTGATAGAGTGGCATCAAATAGTACACATCGGCTGCCGCATAGTGCTTTTGCTTGTCGGTCAGTGGCCGTGCACACCAGTCAGTACGCGACTCTCCTTTGTCCAGCGCAACACCCACATAACGCTCGACTAAGCTTGCAAATCCTTCCGATACACCATGACCTAAAAACGCTGCCATAATTTGGGTATCAATCATTGGTGTCGGTAGTGCGCCGGCATGATGTTGGAACACCTCTAAATCTTCACTGCTAGCATGCAGTACCTTGGTCACACTTTCGTCAGCCATTAGCGCCCACAAGGGGGATAAATCGTCAATCGCAATAGGATCGACTAAGGCTAAACGCTCACCGTCATACAGCTGAACTAAGCCCAGCTGCGCATAAAAGGTGCGAGTGCGAACAAACTCGGTATCGACCATCACGGTTGTTTGCTGACGTAGATGTGTGCACATATCCGCGAGTTGTTGAGAGGAGGTGATTTGTTGATAATTCACAAAAAAGCCCATAAAGAAAATGCCGGCGATGCCGGCATCTCGTGATTCGTTATTGTTAGTTTACCCTTTTCTGGGTCGGTTCGCATCAAGCCGACGCTTTTTGCGCAGGCGCCTCAGGCTCATCCCTCAACTCACGACGCAAAATCTTGCCGACGTTGGTTTTAGGTAACTCATCTCTAAATTCAACCACACGCGGTACTTTATAGCCGGTCAGGAGCTTACGACAGTGGGCAACTAAATCATCCCGCGTTAGCGATGGATCTTTCTTCACCACACAAATCTTAACCACTTCACCCGAGTTCTCATCAGGCTGGCCAATCGCTGCGACTTCTAGCACTTTGTCATGCAGAGCGACCACATCTTCCACTTCATTGGGATAAACATTAAAGCCTGAGACCAAAATCATATCTTTTTTGCGGTCAACAATGTGCAAGAAACCATCATCATCAAACTGCACCACATCACCGGTCGCCAGCCAGCCATGTTCATCAATGCTGTCTCGTGTCGCTTCAGGTCGATTCCAATATCCTTGCATCACCTGCGGACCACGCACCAAAAGCTCACCGGTTGGTTATCAGCGACATCTTCACCTTCATCATCGACAATACGCACTTCAGTCGACGGCACAGGCAAACCGATTGAGCCATTATAATCTCGCAGGTCATACGGATACGCCGCTACCAAGGGTGAGCATTCGGTCAACCCATACCCTTCGAGTAAGTGCTTACCGGTCAATTTCTTCCAATTTTCCGCCACCACTCGCTGTACCGCCATACCACCGCCAACAGTGAGGCGTAGGTTTGAGAAATCCAGTTCATGAAAATCTTCATTATTAAGCAATGCATTGAATAAGGTATTCACACCGGTGATCGCGGTAAATGGATATTTTTGTAGTTCTTTGACAAAACCGGAAATATCACGCGGGTTAGAAATAAGGAGATTCTGCCCTCCCATTTCAATGAATAACAGGCAGTTAACGGTCAGTGCAAAAACATGATAGAGCGGTAACGCGGTCACCACCACTTCTTCACCCGCATTGAGCACCGGCTGATAAGTGCCTTTCGCTTGATAGACATTCGCCAACATATTGCGGTGAGTCAAGATAGCGCCTTTCGCCAATCCAGTGGTGCCACCCGTATACTGGAGGAAAGCGACATCTTCACCTTTTAAAAAGGGTTTAACGTATTGCATCCGGCGGCCACGGCTCAAGGCTTTTCGCATAGAGGTGGCATGCGGCAAATGGTATTTAGGTACCATTTTTTTACGTATTTCACCACAAAGTTCACCAATGTTCCTTTGGCGCGCGGTAATTGCTCTCCCAAATTGGTCAAAATCACATGTTTAACCGGTGTGTTGTCGACCACTTTTTCCAAGGTGTGGGCAAAGTTACTGACAATCACAATGGCGCTGGCTCCCGAATCAGTCAACTGGTGCTCTAACTCGCGGGGGGTATACAAGGGATTAACGTTAACGGCGACACAACCAGCACGCAAAATACCAAATAGCGCAATAGGATATTGCAGCAGATTTGGCATCATAATCGCAACGCGATCGCCTTTTTTCAGTTTCAGCTCATTTTGCAAATAGGCAGCAAACGCACGGCTGCGCTCTTCCAGCTTACGAAACGTCATCACCTGCCCCATATTAATAAAGGCAGTTTGGTCAGCGTACTGTTGAACAGAATGTTCAAACATTTCAACAAGGGAACGATGGGCATCTGGATCTATTTCCGCCGGCACATCCGACGGGTAACGATTAAGCCATACCTTTTCCACTGGCTTTCTCCTATATTTTTGCTGGTAGGCTATCTTGCCTACTTCGAACGACGCGAGGCATAATTCAAACAGGTGTTTAACCTGCCCACCATAGCGTTAACATTATTTTTACACGAGCATTTTAAGTGCGCGTTTGAATTTTGGTCACAAAATCCGTTATCAACGACACAGTTTGTTGCGGTTGTTGAAGGTGGCAATGATGCGTCCCGGAAAGCTCAGCGAGGGTGAGTTGCTGAAACCACGTTGCTCGTTGTGCGGCATCTGCTGAGCGAAGCGCAGGATACCCATCTGTTCCCCGAATCGCCAGTACTGGACAATTGATCGCTCGAATAATCGACTCACTATGGGCCGGTGACATCCGATACAGCGCCTCGCCGCTTAATTTGCGGTCATGACGCCAACGAACACCTTGCGAACACATCTCAAGTCCGCGAGCAACCAAGGGCAGGAGTTGCTCGGCCTGCACTTTATTAATGGAGGCGCGTAACTGCAGCGCCTTTAGCGCCGAATCAAAATAACGCGGCGTTTTTTCCCTCAAGGTTACTCGTTGCTTCAAACTGTTGGCAAAACGTTCAGTGATTGCAGCTCAGGTTCAGCCATCGGCCTAATGCTTCAATCGAGACAATGGCATCAATGCGATCGGGAAAGCTGGCGGCGTAACAACTTGCGACTAATCCACCCAACGAGTGGCCCACCAGCACCACCGGCCCTACGTGACCGGATAATAAGAGCCGTGAATCATTTAAGACTTGGTGGAGATCATCGAGATAATCAAAAAACGGATAATAATAATCACCCAGTTTATGGTCAGATAAACCATGCCCTGGCCAATCAAACAAAATAAGCCCCATATTTTGGGGCAATAAAGGGATCAGTGAATGAAAACTTGCGAGGTTATCTTGCCAACCATGCATGAAAACCAATGTCGGTGAACCATGAGCAGGCGGACGCACAGCCGCCGCCACCTTGGCATCATTTAGGGGAATGTGCGTCACTGTTAGCTCGGAGCAAAGGCCCAATGACTCAGGCGCTTGGGTCAATAACGCACTTAGCGCTGCATTTAACTGCAAGGATGTCATCGTGGCCCGTTAGTTTAAGGAAGTGTAATCACGCTTTGCACATGCCCTGTGCCAACGCCGATACGAACTCGAGAACAATACAATCCGTAACAATACGGTCTGTCATCATCAACTACTTGTTGCTCAATATTCCACAATTGGTGACCTTTGACCTTCAGCACCGGATAATCATAGGGATACGCATCGACCATGCCTTGTTGGCGCGAGTCAAAATCGCCTAAGACAGTAATCGGTCGCCCTTTGGCATAATCTGCCGGCTCCACAAATCCATCAAAAACGGCTTTAAAACGTCCCAGGGATGAGGCTTTTATATCAGGACGTCCCGCGTCTGAGATGGGTAACGCAACGATTTCGACGATAGAGTCGGACTTCCGGTTGTTAACATCAACAATCAAACCGCCCAGGCGCACTTCTTCACCCTGTTGAGCCTCCGTCATTTTTGCAACAACAGGGTACTCAGTCACAGGCTGGTCCATGCGTCCTTTGAGTGTTTCTGGCAAGTTTGAGCAGCCGGTTAACATCAAAGCGCTCAGTACAACCAACCAATAAGATTTCATCCAACACTCCTTACAGCGGCGTTATATATAAATATCGACCCCAACTAGGTTCATCAGTTCCTCTCGCCTCGCTTGGTTCAACACAGCGAAGTAAGATTCCATCGCCTGTCGGCCTCGACCATCAGGTAAATCATATTGCACCTGTTGCTGCGCTTGCTCAGCGTTTGCAACCGACACCGGGTCCACACGCTGGCGAACCGCGTTGGCCACTTGCGTCGTCTTCGGCGTTTGCTTGCGCGTGGCTTTATTGTGGTTCGCCGGACGCCGGGATTGATTAGGTCGGGCCGTCTGTGGGGACGATACACCGTTAATCGCTACCATATTCGCTTCCTATGCTTTCCGACCGACGACCGGTCTACGCTCGCCCAGGCAATTTCTTCCACGTGACTTTATCACGTAAATAGGTCGGGCTTGCGAATTCGGCGGCTACCGCATCGCCTGCGCGGTACGCGTGTTGCGCAATCACGATCATATCTTGCGCTTGCGGATACAACACGTCTGACCTAACGCTCTGCAATCCCAACTGGGCGTCTAGATCAGGATAGGCGGGCCAGCCGGTTCCTGCCAATGTCCAAACACCTTGATCAGTGTGAGGCGAGAGGGCATCAGGTGCGACAACCATTTCGTCACCTAGGCACTGCCAACGCCCTGTTGGTGTACGTTGGTACTGACCGACATATAATTCTCCCATCCGCGCATCAATAGCAGCTAAGACATTCGTTGCGCCGCTCAGTCGGTAGCTTTGAACCGCCATCGCTTCGAGCGTCGACACGCCAATCATGGGTATATCCGCACCAAAAGCGAGCCCTTGAGCGATACCAATGCCAATTCGCACACCAGTAAAACTGCCCGGCCCGCGGCCGAACGCCAATGCATCAACGTCACTGAGTGCGACCCCGGCTTCTGCGAGGACGTCATCAACCATCGGCAAAATCTTGTTCGTGTGTTCGCGTGGGGCAATTTCGCTACGCGCAATAACATGATCGCCACAGCTCAGTGCCACTGAACAATTCTCCGTGGCCGTATCGACGGCAAGTATTTTTAGCGTCATTTAACCCTCTATCGGTTGATGTGATAAATACGAGTGAACGGTTTCGTTGTTCGCCTCAACGGGCGACAAAAAATCGTCAATATGGTTTAGATCCCGTGTTCGTGGGATAGCAGGCAAACTGCGTAAAAAGGTCGCGCCATAGGCACGCGTGACTAAGCGGTTATCACAGATAATCAGTGCGCCATAGTCTTGTTGATCACGAATCAACCGCCCCACCCCTTGTTTAAGCGTGATCACCGCTTCGGGGATTTGTACCTGAGCGAAGGGATCGCCACCTTGTAATTTGCAGTCTTCAATGCGTGCTTTTAATAAAGGGTCATCCGGCGATGCAAACGGCAGCTTATCAATGATCACGCAACTCAAGGCCTGGCCCCGTACATCGATCCCCTCCCAAAACGCCCCGGTGGCCACCAGTAGCGCGTTGCCGAGAGAGAGGTACTCAGCTAACAAACGCTGTTTAGGCATTTCCCCCTGCATCAATACCGGCAATGACAGCTGCTCACGAAATAACGCCGAAAGCTCGCGGACCATTTGATGCGAAGTACAAAGGAAAAACAGCGGCCTTGGTTGCGTTCAATCACCGGCCCGAGCATGGCGGCTAGTTTATTCGCACGGCGATAACTGTTGGTCTCAGGAACATGACGAGGCACACACAATCGGGCTTGTTCTGGATAATCAAACGGGCTTTCCAGTGTCATTTGTTGTTTGGCATCAATGCCTAACTGGTGATTAAAGTGGCCGAAATCCCCTTCCACGGCCAAGGTGGCAGAGGTAAATATCCATGCACCGCCTTGTTCGGCCATTTGCTCACGAAAACGGTCCGCCACGGATAATGGGGTAATATTCAAGCTAAAATGATGGCGCGTGCATTCATACCAATAAGAATACCCTGTCACTGACGTGTCGCGAAGGCGCGTTAGCCGAGCTTTAAAGAGGGTAATACGGTCAAACGCGGCATCCAGTAACTGGCTTCGCCCGAGTGATAATTTGAGCACGTCATGGACCAAATCGAGCGCATCGGCCAATCGTACCAACTCTTTTCAATCACCGGTGACGCTTGGAGCTCGCGCCAATTGCCCCGGAAACCCGGCTCTCCCATCACTAACCGCATATCCATCGCTGCTTGCGAGAGGCGATCGGCGACTTTTTCCAGTTGGCGCGTATCACGAAGTTCAGTCCGGTAGGCGATATGAATGTCTTTCGCCGCGTCTTGAAGCTGTCGGCTTGACAAAGACTGGCCAAAATACTGGCTGGCAATATCGGGCAGTTGATGCGCTTCATCAAACACCATTACATCGGCTTCTGGGATCAGCTCGCCAAACCCCGTTTCTTTGATCGCCACATCAGCCAAAAATAAATGATGATTCACCACCACCACATCGGCATCCATCGCACGGCGTCGCGCCTTTACCACGTAACAGTCTTCATAGCTGGGGCACTCTTTCCCCAGACAATTATCATTGGTCGAGGTCACAACAGGAATGAGCGGGCTGTCTTCAGCAAGCGCCTCACATTCACTCAAATCCCCCGACTCGGTATACGATGACCACTCACGAATTTTGACCAACTGACTCAATTGCCCTGGTTCGCTATCTGGGCGGTGACACTCGCTAATTTGTCGCTCTAAACGTTCAGGGCAAAGATAATTCACCCGGCCTTTGAGTAGCGCCGTCGTGCCGGTATAGCCCAGCGCAGACTTCATCAAGGGTAAATCGCGATGATAGAGCTGCTCTTGTCAGGTTTTTCGAACCTGTACTGATGATAGCTTTTTTGCCGCTTAACAACACCGGTGCCAGATAGGCATAGGTTTTCCCGGTACCTGTGCCCGCTTCAACCACTAACTGGCCTTGGTCACGAATAGCGGTGTCTACAGCGATCGCCATGTCTGTTTGCGGTTGGCGAGGCACAAAGCCATGAATGGCTTTAGCCAGCGCGCCCGTCTCTGAGAAAACCTTACGGATCATTGGATAAATACACAGGGGAAAGCGAGCATTATGCCAAACCCCCGAGATGGATCAAATCATTCAGGGGCGAAACCCGAGATCACCACCAAAATCATTTTGACCTAACAGGCAGGACAGGRTAAAACCAATGGTTTAGTAATAAGCAGCACAGTATCGACATGGAACGAAAAACACTTCTCACGGATTGCCCTGACGCTCAAGGCTTAATCGCCACCATTACCAATATTTGCTACAAACACCAGCTCAATATTATTCATAACCGCGAATACGTTGATCACGCCACTGGGCAGTTTTATATGCGTACCGAGTTAGAAGGGATTTTCAACGATCATACCCTACTGCTCGATCTTGACCACGCACTCCCGCCCGGCAGCCAACGCAAACTGGTGAGCTCCCGCCGCAAGCGTGTGGTGATTATGGTCACCAAAGAATCCCATTGTCTCGGCGATATTTTGATGAAAGCCTATGACGGATCGCTCGATATCGAGATTGCCGCTGTGGTCGGGAATTACGATAAATTACAACCTTTAACCGAGCGGTTTGATATCCCGTTTCACTTTGTTAGCCATGAAGGATTAAGTCGTGACGAGCACGAACAAGCGATGATTAAAGCGATTCAAAGCCATCAGCCGGATTATATTATTCTCGCCAAATATATGCGGGTGTTAACGCCAGATTTCGTCGCCCAATATCCGCATCGCATTATTAATATTCATCATAGCTTTTTGCCGGCATTTATTGGTGCACGTCCCTACCATCAAGCCTTTGAACGCGGGGTCAAAATCATCGGTGCAACGGCGCACTTTGTCACCAATGATTTAGATGAAGGGCCGATTATTGGCCAAGATGTAATTCACGTAGATCATAGCTTTAGTGCACAAGATATGGCAAAAGCGGGTCGGGACGTAGAAAAAAGCGTCCTCAGTCAAGCGATTGGATGTGTTGTGGAAGACCGTGTGTTTGTTCATGGTAATAAAACCGTGATCTTGTAACCGAGTAAGTATCGGTCAAGCCAGTGTTTAGACACTGGCTTCGCTGGCAATGATTTCACTCAATGAATAAGGGTGGAATTTCACGCAAACGCCATGTTGTTTAAACGCAATCGTTGGGTTTGCCAGCCGCTCGCCAGCGACCTGAGGCTCACTGCGTTTCACGGTTACCGTGCTGATAGCCGCCGCGCGCGATAGCAGGCCGGGAAATCGCATATCTAACGTCTCTTCAAGCGCGGCCATGGTTGCGTGGTGGCAAGGGATAACAAATTCCACATGTTCCCAGCTCTGAAACGGGTACGTTTTATGATGAGGAAACGGCAGTTCCACCAAGTCGACTTGCCAGGGACCAAATTGTAATGGGGCGTCGAGCTGATAAATATGGATCGGCCGCCGATTCACCGTCGCTTGTGATATTAACTGGCCCCGTTCGCTTAAACGCTCGGCCAACAAATGTGTTACCTCCGCCTTGTTGGTACGAATGGCGACATGATCGAGTGTTAACTTGGCGCAGTCAATTGCGAGCGTGTCTAGCAACTGATTGATTTTATCTGTAAAAGCTGCTTTATCTCGCATCAGGGATGCCCAATTGCTGGCATCATGCATAATAACCTCTCAAGGTTTAAGGTGCTCGTTGTATTCCAGTGAATAAAGATATCAAGGAAGGCGGTGAATAACTATTGCCATTGCCTGCTGTTTTATGGGTATCATTAGGGATCCTCCGCGTCGATGGACGTCATGGTTCGCAACAATACAGCATCCCGCCAACACTGTGTGCACGCTCAATCATGGTGCAGTGTTGGCGGATTCTTGTATTGATAAGCTGGAAGCCCACATAACGGGTCGTTAATAATCAGCCCGGCTAGTAGTAAGGTAAGCAAGTGAATATTCAAAGTCTTCTTAACGAAAAAGTTTCTACCGCCATGGTGGCAGCGGGTGCGCCAGAGGGCACACCAGCGGCAGTGCGTCAGTCTGCGAAACCACAATTTGGTGATTATCAGGCCAATGGCGTAATGGGCGCAGCAAAAAGCTCGGATTTAACCCACGTGAATTTGCCCAAAAGGTTTTGGATGCACTCGAACTCGGTGAGATAGCAAGTCGCACAGAGATTGCCGGCCCAGGTTTTATCAATATATTCTTAAACGATCAGTGGCTGGCTAAACAGGCGGATGCCGCCCTGTCTGACGCTCACTTGGGTGTGGAGAAACAGGACAAACAAAATATTGTCGTCGACTACTCTGCGCCTAACGTTGCGAAAGAAATGCACGTCGGCCATCTTCGTTCGACCATTATCGGTGATGCGGTAGTACGCACGCTAGAGTTCTTGGGTCACAAGGTCACACGGGCTAACCACCTGGGTGATTGGGGAACGCAGTTCGGGATGCTGATTGCCAATCTCGAGCTACACGAATCACGTGGTGATGATATCTCCATGGAGCTAGGTGATATTGAAAACTTCTATCGTGAGTCTAAAGCGCGTTACGATGCAGACGAAGCCTTTGCCGCCACCGCACGTGATTACGTGGTGCGGTTGCAGCGTGGTGATGCATACTGCAAAGAAAAGTGGGAAAAGCTGGTTAAGGTCACACTAGAGCAGAATCAGCAGAACTATGACCGGCTTAACGTTTCCCTATCGCCAAAAGACGTGATGGGCGAGAGCCTATACAACGATATGCTGCCTGGCATTGTTGCAGACTTAAAAGCGAAAGGTATCGCAGTCGAGGACGATGGCGCGCAAGTGGTATTCCTCGACGAATACAAAAATAAAGATGGCGAGCCATGGGTGTGATCATCCAAAAACGTGATGGCGGCTTTCTTTACACCACTACCGACATTGCTTGCGCGAAGTATCGCTATGAGCAGTTTAACGCCAATCGCGTGCTGTATTTCATTGATTCACGCCAGCATCAACATCTGATGCAAGCCTGGTCCATCGTTCGAAAAGCAGAATATGTGCCAGAAAGCGTTAGCTTGGAGCACCATGCATTCGGCATGATGCTGGGTAAAGACGGTAAACCGTTTAAAACACGCTCAGGCGGACGTCCGCCTTGCTGATCTACTGGATGAAGCAGAAACCCGTGCCAAAGCGCTGATCGCCGAGAAGAATCCGGATATGGATGCGGCAGAGCAAGCAGACATCGCGACCACGGTTGCGATGGCGGCGGTAAAATACTCCGATCTCTCCAAGCACCGCACCACGGATTATATCTTCGACTGGGATCATATGCTGGCTTTTGAGGGGAATACTGCGCCTTACATGCAATACGCATATACGCGTTGCCTCAGTCTTGKCYKACAATCAGGCGTCGATAGAGATGCACTTGACGGCGAGATGATCATTGAGCATGAAAAAGAGAAGGCGCTGGTTGCCAAGTTACTGCAGTTTGAAGAGGCGGTAAAATCGGTGGCCCGCGAAGGACAGCCTCACTTAATGTGTAGCTACCTCTTTGAGCTTGCAGGCTTGTTCTCTAGCTTTTATGAAGCTTGCCCAATCCTGCTCTCAGAAGGACACACTCGCCAAAGCCGCTTGCGCATGGCCGCACTCACTGCGAAAACCATCAAGCAAGGCTTGGCACTATTGGGCATTAATACGCTTGAACGCATGTAATGGCGAGGCGAGCGATATAACCTGATAGCGAAGCCCACCTGACACGGTGGGCTTTTTAATTTGCCGTGACCCACTCGTAGGTTGTGATGTAAGCTGGCGATATTCTTTTCAATACGGAGTGGCCATGTCTTTTTCTCTTCACCCCCGTTTAGCCGCTGACAGCACGTATGTCGGCGATTTTGCATTGTCCCAACTACGCCTTGCAGGGGCCGATTTTGGTCCATGGCTTTTGCTGATCCCTCGAAAACATGACATCGAAGAAATCCATCATCTCAGCCCAAGCGATCAACAAACACTTTGGCAAGAGTCCGCCCTGGTCGCAAACTGTCTAGAATCTCTCTTTACTCCCGATAAGCTCAATATTGCGGCGATTGGTAACCTAGTCCCGCAGCTTCACCTCCATCATGTTGCGCGATTTCGCGACGATGCGGTATGGCCTAATCCTATCTGGGGTCACCTTCACGCCAACCCGCGCCCTGGGCCACAACAAACAGCACTCGTGAATCAATTTAGAGACGCGCTTACCCCTCAAGGACTAACGGTTTTATCGTGATCACGTCATCCAGCATCCAAGGATTCCGCCAAGGTCTCCGTTGTATCCTCTCGTTTTTTAGTTTTACTCGGCGCAGTGGGCTCTTTGTATTCAGTCCACATGGGTTGAAACGTGGACTGAAAAACGGGATATGAACCGGAATGATCCAAGGGGAAATCAGTATGTTGTTGAATCGGGTGCTGTTGTTTGAACGCTAACCTCACGGCGGCTAATACGACACTGGCAAAAAGCCCCAGCATAACACCGCTCACCAAATGAGGTAATATCGGCATAGAGACCGCGATATCCAGTACGGTATGTGACGCTCCATCACGCGGAATGGCAATTCGAAGCTGATAATGCCCTCCCACCATATTGGCCAACGATAAGGTATCACTGCCAGTTTGCTGCCAAGCGGCCAGTGGTTTAGCCAGCGATTGGCCAGATTGTCGATAGGGAACCAATTGATAGTGAATACGAGTGACTTGCCGCTCCGGCGGCCAGCTTCCCCAAGACACGTTAGCCGGGCTTTGTTCTAGCAGTGTCACGGCCGTCTGCTGACGTGGGCCAATACGCCAGCGCTTATGTTGCTGCCAGATCGCCCCGACCACGACGTGAGGCGGCTTGCGCAGCGAAAACGCGAGCTGATCGGTTTCAATCACGTACTTGTTTTCTGCGTCCATAATGATCAACTGATGCGGGCGAGGTGCAAAACAAGCCACGCGCTCAGACTCAGAAGGAAGTCGAAAGGTTCGGACGAAACCGCGTGGTGCAATGTGGATTAAGGCTTGATTGCTGTAAGCCCAAATGCCATCACGATTTCCAGTGATACAGCGAAACTGTTCATCGGCCAGCGCAAGGTATGCCACCGAGGTTGAATCGGACACCTTGGGGTCGTACTGATAAATGCCCTTGCTATTCGCCAACCATAACCGCCCTTGTTCATCGGAATACATATCAACAACAGGCAGTAAAGGCTCCGCGAGTGGCATCGGCTGGAACTTACCATTCCGATAGCGGGTAAGTCCCTGACGCTGACGAATCCACACACTCCCTCTTCCATCATCATAGAAGCCTAATATGTCGCCAGCGTCAGATTGCCAGTCTGTGCCATCATTCATCACCTTCTCGGATTCAGGCCTATAACGTATGAGGCGATCATTAAGCGCTAGCCAAATCACACCGTCAGCATCCATATATAGGTGCTGTGCCGATAGTGAGGCAAGAGGCTCAGGGACCGCTATTTTTTCTCCAGACTGAATGCGGATACCGTGTAATCCTGCTGCGCTTGACCACCATAACTGATGGCGATCTCGGGTTGCACCATGGCGATGGGTCACGGTTTCCCGATCAAAGGTGAGGGTGAGATCACCGCTCAAATTCCGCCAGCCGTCTGGATACAGACTCCAAGGATCACTGCTGGCCATAAAGCCTTGTGTGTTAACAACGGGCACATCCTGATGTTGGTGCGAAATCCAGCGTTGCCCTGGCGCTCGATAACGGGTTGTCTTACCGGTTGAAAACCAGACACCACCTTCAAAATCGCCCCATAAAAATGTGACCGCGTCCCCGGGTATCGACGGATCCCCTGGTTGCCACACAGGCATCGCCTCTCCCCCGATTGAGAGGAGAAATAACCCGTTTTCATGCGCCGCCCAAAGCCCACCAGCACCAACGGTTAGACGCTGATAGCCACCCTGGGTGTTGAGTCGATGTTGCGCTTGAACCGAACGGTCTGATAGCGCGAGAAGATACACTCCTTTTTCGGTACTGACCCACGCTCTATCTCCCTTTGCCGTTATTGCAGTGATCGGACTTGTAAATCGTGTGAGTTGGCGAACACCTTCATCATTAAGCTGATACAACCCTTTTCCGATCGCGACTAACCGGTGCTCAGCGGTAAACCAAGTGTGCTCCCCGCGCCATTGACCGGATCGCCAGACTCGAAACTGATCCTCTTTAACTTGATAGCGGCTTATTTGTCCATCTTGAATATGCCAAAGCGTATGATTCACAGCGGCCAATCGAGGTGGGCTCGCATTCTCGCGATGAGCGCCTTTGGCACTTTTTAACAACGCAAAACGTGTTAGCGTATTTTCGCCCGGCTGGAAGCGATAGATATCACGTTTCCCCGCAAGCCATAATGATTGGTGGGCATAAGCGAGGGTCAAGATTTTTTCATCAGGAAAGGCAAGCGTATCGTCTAGAGGGTGAGATTTTTGCCCATCGAAGAAATAAATATCGCCTTGATTATTGAGCAGCCACATACCGCCAGAGGGTTGGACTGCGACATCGCGCACATCACCGAGTGCACTGAGCCCCTCATAGGATTGAAATGACGTTTGTAGTGGTTCATGCGCATGTAAAGGCAGACAAGAGAGGAACAGAGCCAACCATAAAAAACAGAGACATTGGCGTTTCATGTATAAGTTGCGAGACAGCGTTGCAGGGTTAAGCCGGTAGTATCCTGCCAGTCACTACGAAAGAAAACCCTGCAGAGCCAAATGTGAGCGAGCCCTCACATTATTAGTATTTATTAGGGTCTGTTGCCCCTAACCATTGAGACGCTGTTCCAGTGCCTGCTTCGCACGTTTTGCTTGTCGCTCAAACACACGCCTATCCTGACTCGGTACTGGGTGAGCTTCGGGCAACGGCACTTTCATCGCATTAACAGGATGGCCATACTTTAAGAGCTCAAAGTGGAGGTGTGGACCCGTCGAGCGTCCCGTGTTACCACTGAGCGCAATTCGCTGTCCCATTGATACGTGATCGCCGGGCTTGACCAAAATACGGTGCAAATGGAGATAACGGGTTGAGTATTCACGACCGTGTTTAATCACAATATAGTTACCCGCTAGCGGGTGTTTTCGCGCTTTAACCACGACTCCATCACCTGCCGCTAGCACAGATGTTCCAACGGGTGTGGCAAAGTCGGTCCCGTTGTGCGGTGAAATACGACCGGTTATTGGATGCTTACGATGAGGATCAAACGATGAACTAATGCGATAGCGTTTTGCGGTTGGGATACGACGCAGCGCACGATCTAGGCTTTGACCTTGCTCGTCATAAAAATGGCCATCCGTGTGCCGATAAATAAAGATATCACGATCTCCCGCTCGATAGAGCATGGCGGATATATTCCCGGACGAAACCGGTTTATTATCAATAAATTCTTTATCCACTTGAATCGCAAACTGATCGCCTCGGTGCGACTGACGGCCAAAGTCAAACCGCCATTGCAATGCCGAAACCAGGTTTTGAATTTGATTAGGGGTCAGTCCCGCTTGGCGAGCTTGTTGATAGAAACTGCTGTTCACTCGACCAATCACGGTCACTTTTTCAAGCTCCCCTTTGGTTTCTAAACGCGCGTACTCAATCTCACCCTTATCAAAACGGTATTGATCACGGAACTTCAGCGATTGATGCAAGGTGAAGGTCGATAGTCGTCCTGCCTCATCAACCTGCCACTCCATTTTTTGACCACGACGTATATCGCCTGCTTTTTTATTGGTATCAAGCATTTGATAAAGCTGGCTGATTGGTAACCCGTATTGGGAAAAGATATCACCCAACGTATCACCAGCCGCGACCGTATGTTGATGGGTGCGTGGTGCTTCCGAAGTGATGTCTTTTTCTAAGGCATCCTCTGGCACACGAAGCGCGGGGTCATCAGCATCCAAGCCCTGCTCTATCGGCTCACTGTGCTCGACGGATGGGGTATTTTGCGTCTCGTTCGGGATTGGTATCGGTTGACGATCATTCGAAGACGAGAAAGGATGGGGCTGCCACATTAAGCAGCGCCAACTAAAAGAGACAATGATGCGAGTGCTAGCTTGTGCTGGCGTGGTAGCCGAGCAGTGACAGCGAACCAGTTAGTGAGTAGTTTCATGCTTTAAACAACGTGTGAAACGATTTCCCATATCTTTTAAAAACACTTGATAACCATCAGAGGTCACTTGAATTGACGTGGCTAATGGATCAAGCTCGAGGACATTAACGTCATTGTGTCGAGTCACAGCATCAATCAATGCGGGATTAAACTGTGGCTCGGTGAAGATACAGGTCGCATCATGATTAAGCAATCCTCGGCGAATGGTGACTAACGTCTTAGCGCCCGGTTTTTGGCTTGGATCCACGGTAAAATGACCGGTTTTCTCTAAGCCAAAGGCTTCTTCAAAATAGCCATAGGCATCATGGAAAACAAAGTAGCCTGACTGCATGTGCGTTGACAAATCACCTTCAATATCCGCGACGATTTGTGTCAGTTGAGCATTAAAACGGTTAAGGTTAGCCCGATATATGTCCGCCTTCCCTGGAGCAGCATCAATTAAGGCCGCGGTAATCGCTTGCGCGGCTACTCGCGTGGTGTCTGGCCCCAGCCACAGGTGAGGATCGACGTTATGACTACCATGATCGTGGCCATGATGACCGTGATCACCGTCAAAATCACGCAGTGGCATCCCCTCAACCTGGGATAACGTCAGCACGGAAGGTTTCTCCGCCAATAACTTGTTGAGAAAAAGTTCAAGCTCGGGTCCTACCCATACAGTGATATCGGCTTGATCCAACGCGCGAATATCCGAGGGTTTCAGGGCATAACTATGCGGAGATGCCCCAGGAGGAAGTAGCACGTCCAACTGATCATCTTCTGCAATCAATCCTGCCGCAATCAGTTGAAGCGGTTTAATGGTTGTCATTACGGTTACCGCGTGAGCCGGCACCACCAGCAATAGCGCAAAAAGTCCACTAATAATACGAGCAGTCATCATTCCTCTCATTCTTTTGTTTTCTCAACGAGCAGAAATGTTATAATATAACAATTATAATTCACAGTGCTTTTTTTCATTATGACTGATTCGCTAGTCTCGCTTGACGCGGTGACGGTGACCTACAACGGCCGACATGTGCTGGATAAGGTCTCTATGCAATTAAAACGGGGACAGATTACCACGCTCATCGGCCTAATGGCGCGGGTAAGTCGACCTTAGTCAAAGCATTAATCGGTTTGGTTAAGCCGCCGCGGGCGTGGTTCACGTCGCTCAAGGAGTAAAGATAGGCTACGTACCACAAAAGCTTCAGCTTAACCAAACACTGCCTTTGACGGTTGACCGATTTATTCGC
>NZ_AQOD01000123.1 GCF_000513715.1 Salinivibrio socompensis S35 | reverse complement strand
CAACTCGACGATGATCTCAAGCGCGCCATCGAACAAACGGGCACAGACGTGATCTGTGCCGATACGTGATAAACCCATTAAGGAAAGACTATGTGTGGAATTGTAGGGGCAGTGGCACAGCGCGACGTGGCTGAAATTTTAGTAGAAGGTTTACGCCGTTTGGAATACCGAGGGTATGACTCAGCCGGCGTCGCGATCACCAAGCTCAGGGCCAATTAACCCGTGTCCGTCGTCTGGGCAAAGTGGCTGCACTTTCCGATGCGGTTGCCGCCTCTAACCCGACTGGCGGCACCGGGATTGCGCATACGCGTTGGGCAACCCACGGTGAACCCAGCGAGGCCAATGCGCACCCACATATGTCCGGGGATGATATTGCCGTTGTACACAATGGAATTATCGAAAATCACCAAATATTGCGTGAGCAGCTCCAAGCACGTGGCTATCAATTTGACTCGCAAACCGATACCGAAGTGATTGCTCACTTAGTTGACTGGGAGATGCAACAGTGTGGCGATTTGCTGAATGCGTTTCAGCGCACCGTCGATCAGCTTGAAGGAGCTTACGGTACCGTGGTGATGGATAAAAACCAGCCTGAGCGCTTAATTGCTGCGCGCTCGGGCAGCCCATTGGTAATTGGCCTTGGCGTTGGTGAGCATTTTTTAGCGTCTGATCAATTGGCACTGTTGAATGTGACCCGTCGCTTTATCTACCTTGAAGAAGGGGATGTGGCTGACATCACGCGTCGTGACGTGGTGATTTATAACCAAGCAGGTACGCCGGTTGAACGTGAGGTGCATGAAGCCAGCGCCCAGTATGATGCGGCGGATAAAGGCCAATACCGTCACTACATGCAAAAAGAAATCTATGAGCAACCCACGGCACTAACCAACACCATGGAAGGCCGTTTAGGCAGTGACCATGTGATTGTTGATGCAATTGGTAATGGTGCGAGTGATATTCTTGCTAAAGCTCAGCACATTCAAATTATCGCCTGCGGCACGTCTTACAATGCGGGCATGGTGGCACGTTACTGGTTTGAATCGCTGGCTGGGGTCAGCTGTGATGTCGAAATTGCCTCTGAGTTTCGCTATCGCCAGTTTGTTACCCGTCCCAACAGTGTGCTGATCACCTTGTCGCAATCTGGCGAAACGGCTGACACTTTAGCGGCACTGCGTTTAGCCAAAGAGCGCGGTTATATGGCGACCATGGCGATTTGCAACGTTGCAGGCTCTTCGTTAGTCCGCGAGTCTGACTTAGCCTTTATGACGCGAGCAGGGACAGAAATTGGCGTCGCATCGACCAAGGCCTTTACCACCCAGCTGTCTGCGCTGCTGATGTTGGTCACCGCGCTGGGCAAAATGCAGGGGTCGATTGGACGCGACAAAGAGCGTGAGATTGTTGATGCCTTACATCATTTGCCTTCTAGCATTGAGCAGGCCTTGACGTTTGATAAAGCAATCGAACAGCTTGCTCAAGATTTCGCGGACAAACATCATGCACTCTTCCTTGGCCGCGGAGAGTTTTATCCGATAGCAGTGGAAGCTGCGCTCAAGCTCAAAGAAATCTCCTATATTCACGCCGAAGCCTATGCGGCCGGGGAGCTAAAGCACGGACCATTGGCGCTGATTGATGCGGATATGCCGGTGATTGTCATTGCGCCTAATAACGAACTGCTGGAAAAACTGAAATCCAATATCGAAGAAGTACGTGCCCGTGGCGGCCAGCTATATGTGTTTGCCGGCCAAGATGCAGGCTTTACCCCAGATGAGGGGATGAAAATCATTGCCATGCCGCACGTTGATGACATCACTGCGCCGGTGTTTTACACCATTCCTATGCAGCAATTGTCCTATCATGTTGCTTTGATAAAAGGCACTGACGTTGACCAACCTCGCAACCTCGCCAAAGCGGTGACGGTTGAATAATCCTGCCCAATAATCACCACGCTCTGACCAGGAGCGTGGTTGATGATTTATCAGTTACTTCCTTTTTGCTATAAAAATGCGATCTGCATAGGCTTTGTTGCATAATGCAAATCATTTTGCATTCAATCTCAGGCATGGCGTCTTGAAATGTAAACAGAACACCGTTCTTTTTTTAAGTGGTTTGATTTTAATGTTTTTAAATGATGCCTAATAACCTGGCCTACATTGTGCATACTCAGGTATAACGACTAACATCGACAAGTTGTAGCGAGGAAGCAATGATTGATTCTAAAACCCAGGTAGCAAAACGTATTAAAGAAGCGCGTGAGTGGAAAGGCATCACTCAAGTCAAAATGGCAAAACTGCTGAATGTTGCGCGTCAGACGTATTTGGACATCGAAAATGGTAAAACCGAGCCTCGTGTTCGCATGCTTTCCAATATCGCGGAACTGACTGAGCGTCCATTGGTGTGGTTTGTTTATGGCGACGAAGATGTTGAGATGCATGATGTGCAATACAAGCAAGATGTGAACCGCTTGCTCGAACATTTCTCGCGTTTACCCCATGAAGCCCGCACCGGCAATTTTAAACCAAAGCGTGAACATGGCGTCGTTCCTTGTGAATTATTCGAAAGCCGCCCAACGCGCATAAAAGCACTGCCTGATCGGCTAGATAGGCAGGTAAGTGCTTGCTGACTGAAGTAGGCATCAGTAGCGCAGTATCACACTATCGATGCGCGTAAGCATGATACGTCTGCCGAGCCATGCATAATACAGAGCTGGTGTTGTGACGGGCTTGTGTTTAATACAGCTCGGGTTGCAGAGATGAGGCATGAATCAAGGTGATTTCGACCGCGCACATGGCGCAACGGATCCGTGAAGCACGGGAATTCAGTAAAATCACTCAGGTAGAGATGGCGCAGCGTTTGGATGTCGCGCGTCAAACCTATCTGGATATGGAGTCGGGGAAGACCGATCCGAAAATCCTAGCGCTGGTCACGATTGCAGAGATCACCGGACGCCCCTTTAATTGGTTTGTGCATGGTGAGTCGGATGAGCGTGATATTGCCTTCACTCACCGGGATGATTTAGCCGCGTTAACCAGCTTGCTAAGCCAATTGCCGCAAGTCGCACGCCAAACGGTTATGGATAACGCACTCTCCATTGCCGAGTATGTAGTGTCAATGACGCCTGAGCCGCGAAACGAATAAACAAAAAGCCCGATAAACGTTATCGGGCTTTTGCTTGTTTGGCGTCTACGTCGCCGAGCGTGAGAGGAAAAAGCGAAAGGCGGGATTCGAGGTTTCATCTTTCCAGTCATAGCCGAGCTCGCGTAAATGCGCGGTAAATGCCAGTAAATCCTGATCGCCGATCTCAAAGCCACATAGTACACGTCCGTAATCTGAGCCATGGTTACGATAGTTAAATAGGCTAATATTCCAATGGGTGCCGAGTGTTTGTAAAAAATGCAGCAGCGCGCCTGGGTACTCAGGAAATTCAAAGCTGTATAGGCGTTCATGGAGGTCGGCTGAAGGGCGTCCCCCGATCATATAACGCACATGCACCTTCGCCATTTCATCGTCGGATAAGTCTTCCACCGGATAACCCGCTTGGCGTAGATCGCTGATAATGTTATCCAGCTCTTCTTGACCATCCAGCAGCCGCACCCCGACAAAAATATTCGCCAGCTGTTCATCCCCATAGCGGTAGTTAAACTCAGTCACGGCCCGGTCGCCAAGGATCTGACAGAAATTGAAAAACGCACCGGTTTGCTCAGGGATGGTGACAGCGAGCAGGCCTTCACGTTTTTCCCCCAATTCGGCACGTTCAGAGACATAGCGCAACGAATGGAAGTTGGTGTTGGCACCGGATAAAACCGCTGCCATTTTCTTGCCTTTTAGTTGATGCTTTTCAACATAGTGTTTTAGCCCAGCGAGTGCTAATGCGCCTGATGGCTCGGAAATAGCTCGGGTGTCTTCAAAAATATCCTGTACTGCTGCGCAAATGGCATCACTGGAGACAGTGATGCTGTCATCAAGGTATTGTTGGCATAGCCGAAAGGATTCATCGCCGATGCGCTTGACTGCGACACCATCGGCAAAGGTTCCAACCCGATCGAGGGTAACAGGAAAGCCAGCATCTAACGCTGCGCGTAGGCAGGCCGAGTCTTCCGCTTCAACGCCGATCACCTTGATATTGGGCATCAGTTGTTTGATCAGCACCGCGACGCCGGCAGCGATGCCTCCGCCACCGACGGGTAAGAAGACATAGTCGAGGTGGCCATTTTGTTGCACCAGCTCCAAACCAATGGTTCCTTGGCCGGCAATCACCTGTGGGTGATCAAAGGGAGGCACAAAGGTATAACCATGCTCTTCGGCAAGCGCTTGCGCCATACCTTTGGCATCATCAAAATTGTTGCCATGGAGCACGACTTGGCCGCCAAAGCCGCGTACCGCATCGACTTTAATCGCTGGCGTGGTGCGAGGCATAACAATGGTCGCTTGCACACCAAGCTTACTCCCCGATAGCGCCACCCCTTGGGCATGATTCCCGGCAGAGGCTGCGATCACGCCGGCTTGCTTTTGCGCCTTGGTCAACTGCGCCATCATGTTGTGCGCGCCACGCAGCTTAAACGAATGGACCGGTTGACGGTCTTCACGCTTGAGCTGCACCTGGTTATCGAAGCGCTCAGACAGGCGCTTCATGGTTTGAAGTGGCGACGTTATCGCCACTTCATAAACAGGCGCGCGCAAGATATCCCTCAGGTAATCAGCACCGTCCATCGGTTGTGTAGGTAAAGGTTGCGCCTGTTGCATGATTAGTCCTCCAGTTTACTGCGATCACGCACAGCGCCTTTATCAGCGCTGGTAGCAAGGGTGGCATAGGCTCTTAACGCATAAGAAACCTGACGTTGGCGATCTTTCGGTTTCCAGCCTCGGGCATTGGCGTCAGCACGGCGTGCGGCGAGTGTGCTCTCGTCCACCAGCAAGCTGATTTCACGGGTCGGGATATCAATACGGATCCGATCGCCACTTTCCACTAAGGCGATGGTGCCACCGTTCGCTGCCTCGGGAGACACATGACCAATGGATAGCCCTGAGGTACCGCCAGAGAAGCGCCCATCGGTGAGTAGGGCACACGACTTACCGAGTCCCATCGATTTTAAGTAGGTGGTGGGATAAAGCATTTCTTGCATGCCTGGTCCGCCTTTCGGGCCTTCGTAGCGGATTACCACCACATCGCCGGCTTTGACCTTTCCACCGAGAATGGCCTCCACCGCGTGGTCTTGACTTCAAACACCACGGCTGGCCCCTCGAAGGTCAGAATGCTTTCATCGACCCCTGCGGTTTTGACGATACATCCCTTTAAGGCGATATTGCCTTGCAACACGGCGAGGCCGCCATCTTGACTAAAGGCGTGGTCTAGAGCGCGAATACAACCTGACTGACGATCGTCATCCAGGGTGTCCCAACGACAGCTTTGCGAGAAGGCTTGGGTGGTACGAATCCCGGCGGGTCCAGCACGATAAAAGGCTTTGATGTCTTCATCGTCGGTTTGCATGATGTCATAGTACGCCAGTTGCTCTTTAAGGCTCATGCCCAGCACGGTTTGCTGTTCAATATTCAATAAGTTGGCGCGTTGGAGTTCGCCGAGGATCCCCATCATGCCTCCGGCACGATGGACGTCTTCCATATGGTACTGCTGGTTGAGGGGGCCACTTTACAAAGGTGGGGCACTTGGCGTGACATACGATCGATATCATCCATATCGAAATGGACATCGCCTTCTTGCGCGGCGGCAAGTAGGTGCAACACCGTATTGGTTGAGCCTCCCATGGCAATGTCGAGAGCCATGGCGTTTTCAAACGAAGCGCGGTTAGCAATATTGCGTGGCAGGATGCTGTCGTCGTCTTGCTCGTAATAGCGCTTGGCGAGCGAAACAATCCGTTTACCGGCGTTGAGAAACAGTTGCTCACGATCCGCATGAGTGGCGAGCATGGATCCATTACCGGGTTGGCTGAGTCCTAGGGCTTCGGTTAAACAGTTCATCGAGTTGGCAGTAAACATCCCTGAGCACGATCCACACGTAGGGCACGCTGAGCGTTCAATCTGCTCGCTTTGCTCATCAGACACATCCGGGTTGGCCCCTTGCATCATCGCATCGACCAAATCGAGTTTAAGGATTTGATCGGAGAGCTTGGTTTTCCCCGCTTCCATCGGGCCGCCAGAGACAAAAATAACCGGCACATTTAAGCGCATAGCGGCCATCAACATGCCTGGGGTGATTTTGTCACAGTTGGAGATACAGACCATGGCATCGGCACAGTGGGCGTTGACCATGTACTCTACCGAGTCAGCGATAATCTCACGCGAGGGCAGTGAGTAAAGCATGCCGCCGTGACCCATGGCGATGCCATCATCCACCGCAATGGTATTAAACTCTTTAGCAATCCCGCCGGCTTGTTCGATTTCTCGCGCCACCAGTTGGCCCATGTCTTTTAGATGAACGTGACCGGGGACAAACTGGGTAAATGAGTTCACCACCGCGATGATGGGTTTACCGAAATCATCGTCTTTGACGCCGGTGGCACGCCATAATGCACGTGCGCCTGCCATGTTGCGGCCGTGGGTGGTGGTTTTGGAACGATAGGTTGGCATATTACGACTCCTTTGCCTTATGCGCGCTGGGCGGGGTGAACGGGATCAAGCCAGCCCCATTTATCTTCGGTGGTGCCATCAAACAGGCCAAAAAAGGCTTTCTGTAGCGAGGTAGTGATTGGGCCACGTTGACCTTCACCGACGGTGATTTGATCGACACTGCGTACCGGGACGATTTCGGCAGCGGTCCCGGTCATAAACACTTCATCGGCCAGATAAAGTGCTTCACGCGCAATCGGCTCTTCGCGAATCGTGAGCCCTTGCTCTTTGGCGAGTGTCATGATCGAATCGCGTGTGAGGCCAGGCAAAATAGCGCTGGTGGCTGGCGGGGTGCTGATCACGCCATTTTTGACAATAAAGAGATTCTCTCCGGCCCCTTCGGAAAGATAGCCTCGCACATCCAGTGCAATCCCCTCGGCATAGCCATGACGGCGGGCTTCACCGCCTACCAATAAGGACGATAAATAGTTGCCTCCTGCTTTGGCTGCCGTCGGAATGGTGTTGGGCGCAGCACGGTTCCAGCTTGAGACCATGGCATCTACCCCTTGTGCGAGCGCTTCTTCTCCGAGGTAGCTCCCCCAGCTAAAGGCCGCGATGATGATGTCCATTTGCGTCTCTGGTGGTGGGCAAACGCCAAGGCCAACATTGCCTACAAACCCTAGCGGGCGAATATAGGCAGAACGAAGTTGGTTCACGCGGAGGGTTTCTCGGCAGCCTTCCATCAAGGCATCCACGCTAAACGGGATCGGAAAACGATAAATCTTGGCCGAGTCTTTGAGGCGCTGCATATGTTCGCGATGGCGAAATACCACGGGGCCGTTTGGGGTGTCGTAGCAACGTATTCCTTCAAAGACTGACGTACCATAGTGCATGGCGTGGGTGAGTACGTGCACGGTGGCATCCTGCCAAGCGATCATTTCCCCGTTAGACCAAATATAATCAGCGGTATTTGTCGACATTTTTTCTTCCTTTTTGGTTATGCGCGTAGGGACTGGGTGGTCGAAGAGGTCATCATGACCTCTGCCACGTCCCATAGCTTAGTCAGTTGTGGCCGCAAGGTCTCGATCGCTCTTTGGCTTTCGACGGTGACATCAAAAATTACCTGTCCCGAGTCCGAAGGCATCGACATCGTAAATTGGCAAACAGTAAAACCACGATGACGGATCACGCGCAACACGCGCTCCAGCAACTCAGGGCTGTGGGTAGCATGAATTGAAAATTGGTGTTGTGTCATCAGCGTTGCTCCATCATTTGTTGGTTGGCCGCACCGGGCGGTACCAGTGGCCACACATTTTCCATTTCATCGATAGCCACATGCAGCAAGTAAGGCCCCGGATGAGCCATCAGTGTGCGCAGCCCCTCCTCAACGTCTTGCTTGCAGGTGATAGTATGGCCAGGAATATCGAACGCGCTCGCGAGGGTGATAAAGTCGGGGTTATCGGATAGATCGGTCTCGCTGTAGCGCTGATCGAAAAACAGCTGCTGCCATTGACGAACCATGCCTAAACGCTGGTTATCAAGCAGGATGATTTTAACGGCGATCCCTCGACGCTTTAGCGTACCGAGCTCTTGAATATTCATCATAAACGAGCCGTCTCCCGTCACTAACACCACCTCATCCTCGGGACGGGCGACCTTAGCGCCCATTGCGGCGGGTAAGCCAAACCCCATGGTGCCAAGCCCTGCTGAGGTTAACAGGTTCTCTGGCCGTGACGGTTGAACATGCTGCGCGACCCACATCTGGTGCTGACCGACATCGGTCGCCACCACCGTATTTGCCGGCATACGCTCGGATAGGTTGTTCAGTAGTGCTGGCGCATAAATGGCGTCACCTGGATGGTCATAACGCCAGGCATACGAGGTTTTCCATTCAGTGACTTGCGTGCGCCAGTCAGGTGATGTATTTGGAATATCCAAGGCGGGAAGTACGTGATTGAGTGGCGCGCAAACCGGTGCTTGAGCGCGGCGAAGTTTATTGATTTCCGCCGCATCAATATCAATATGCACCACGTTAGCGTGGGGGGCGAACGTATCGAGCTTACCGGTCACGCGATCATCGAAGCGTGCGCCGATGACAATCAGCAAATCGGATGATTGCACTGCCAAGTTAGCGGCTTTGGTGCCATGCATACCCAGCATTCCGAGATAGTAAGCGTCATTTGGGGCGACAGTGCCCAAGCCTTTTAAGGTACTGACTACAGGCACTTCACTGCGCGCCAAATAGTCGCGTACCGCTTGAGTGGCTTTACCCAACACCACGCCGCCGCCGAGATAGACCATAGGGCGCTGACTGGCACGGATAAGCGCATTAGCCTGGTCGATATCTGTCTTGTCGAGCGGTTGTGCATGTTGCGTGGTGATGTTGGCGGCGGTATCAGGGACCAGTCCTGCTTGGATGTCCTTGGCAATATCCACCAGTACGGGTCCTGGACGACCTGACTGTGCGACCTCAAACGCTTGCGCGAGTGTGGTGATGAGCTCGGCCGGATCGGTCACCAAAAAACTGTGTTTTGTGCAGGCTAGTGATAAGCCCAACACATCGATTTCTTGAAAGGCATCGGTGCCGATCAGCGGGCTGGCAACTTGGCCGGTGATCGCCACAATAGGCACCGAATCCATCAGCGCATCGGCAAGTCCGGTGACCAAGTTGGTGGCACCTGGGCCCGAAGTGGCAATACACACTCCAGGACGGCCACTGGCACGGGCATACCCGATCGCCGCCATGGCAGCACCTTGCTCGTGGCGACATAAAATGTGCTCAACCCCACCGTCAAACAGGGCATCGTAAACGGGCATGATGGCGCCCCCAGGATAGCCAAAAACGGTATCCACCCCTTGTTGTTGTAACGCTTTTACCACCCATTGTGCACCTGTCATCGTCGCGCCTCCCCGTCTAAGCGGGGAGGGCAGGGTTGCGAATGATCTGTCTCTGCGCTCTCCATCATGATTGCTTCCGTTGTCGCGTGGCATTGCCACATGAATAAAAAAAAGCCCCCGAACCTTTGGGTTGCGGGGGCTTGGTTGCGATGTTGCTGCTGTCTTTCGCGTACCTACACCCCTCGCGGAATAATGACCACGATAAGGCGAATAATGAGGACGATAGCGAAATTTAACATTTGTCTGTCTTATCTTTTATTGAGCCCATTTTATGAGCGTTTTGTTAATTATGTTTTTGTTTATGCCTGCTTGTTGCAGGTCAGTCACGGGCCCGATCTATCGCCGAGTCTCGTGTTTAATTGTTGTGCAGTTGTAGTGGTATCACAGAGGTCACTCGCATGACAAGAAAAAATTACCCTCAATCACCGATTAGCACGGCAGTATAAGAGCTGGGTTTCATAGCGATAATAGAGAGCGGAGTGAGGAAATATGGCATTGGCGATAGTTCACAGTCGCGCCTGTGTGGGCGTAGAGGCGCCGTGTGTGACCGTAGAAGTACATATATCCAATGGGTTACCGGGTTTTGCGCTGGTGGGGTTACCAGAAACTACGGTCAAAGAAGCCCGCGACCGGGTGCGAAGTGCGATCGTGACCTCCAACTTTGAGTTTCCTTCGCGTCGGATCACTGTCAACCTCGCCCCAGCAGACTTACCCAAAGAGGGCGGGCGATTTGATTTACCCATAGCGCTTGGGATCTTGGTGGCGTCGGGGCAACTGCCAGAAAAACGTTTAAACGAGTTTGAGTTTTTGGGAGAGCTGGCTTTATCGGGGCTATTGCGTCCCGTTAAAGGGGCATTGCCGGCGGCGCTCGCCAGTCAAAAAGCACAACGCGCGCTGGTGGTTCCCGATGACAATGCCAATCAGGTAGCATTGGTGGACAATAAACGGCATGTGTCGGCGCCCGATCTTATTGCGGTGAGCCAACACTTAGCGGGTCAGCAAAATTTATGTTTAAACGCCGTACCTGCGGTCAATGACATGCCGACGTCGACACGATGCTTACGCGATATCATCGGTCAACAACAAGGTAAGCGAGCGTTAGAAATTGCCGCCAGTGGCTCCCACAACTTACTTTTTGTGGGTCCCCCCGGCACCGGAAAGACCATGCTTGCGTCGCGTTTATGTGACTTGCTACCGCCGATGAATGATGATGAAGCTTGGCCTCAGCCTCCGTCACCTCTTTGACCCAACAACCGTTGCATGAGGGAAATTGGCGCCAGCGCCCGTTCCGTAGCCCCCACCATTCCAGTTCTATGGCGGCATTAGTGGGGGGTGGCAGTGTGCCTCGTCCTGGTGAGATTTCACTCTCTCACCATGGGGTATTGTTTCTTGATGAGATGCCTGAGTTTGAACGTCGTGTGCTCGATGCGTTGCGTGAGCCGCTTGAATCAGGCGAAATTGTGATTTCGCGCGTCAATGGTAAAACGCGATTCCCCGCTCGTTTCCAACTTATCGGTGCGTTGAACCCCAGTCCAACCGGGCATCATGAAGGCGAATTAGCACGCTCCAATCCTCAACAAATTTTGCGATACCTGGCGCGTTTATCTGGACCGCTACTAGACAGGTTTGATATGTCGATTGATATACCTGCGCTACCACGAGGTAGCCTTTCGAGTGGTGGGGAACGCGGGGAGTCAACACCAACAGTAAAAGCGCGGGTAGCCGCTGCGCGCGAGCGCATGCTCGTACGGCAAGGGAAGGTCAATGCCTTGTTGAGTAATCGAGAAATGGAGCGGTATTGTCAGCTCGCTCAGACTGATGCCGCGTTTCTCGAACAGGCATTACATCGGTTGGGATTATCGGTGCGGGCGTATCATCGGATAATTAAAGTCGCGAGGACGATTGCCGATCTGGCGGAAGCCGAGTCGATTAGCCGCCCTCACCTAGCCGAAGCGCTGGGGTATCGGGCGATGGATGGCTTACTGCGCCATCTCAACGCCCAAGTCAGCTAATCCCAAGTCAGCCAATTACTTCTGGGTGAGCAAGAAGTTGATCAGCTGGAAGTATTCTTCCGGGGTTTCTACCGTTTTTGGTGTCACGTGGTATTTGCCGTTTACGATCACCGCAGGCACACCGCGCAAGCCAGCCTTTTCGAAGGATTGATCGAAACGCTTAGCCATTGAATTTGCAGCAAAGCTGTTATAAGCGCCGTCAAATTCGCTGCCATCAATGCCATTATCGACAAACATCTGGCGAACGTCAGCCAGTGATTTCGGTGGGTTTTGTGCGACCTCAATACGGTCAAACATCACTGGAATAATGGTGTCTTGCGCATCCAATACCACGGCGGTGGCGTAGGCACGTGTCACTACATCGCCCATGTTACCCCCCATAAAGGACACATGGTTTTTAACCACTTTGGCATTGTCCGGCACTTGTTGTTTGAGTTGCTGGACGAGGGGTTCAAATTGGTAGCAATGTGGGCAATAAAAAGAGAAAAACTCGGTGACTGTCGGGGTATCGGTCGCTGGGGTCTCTAGCACCTGATAGTCTTCACCGGCTTTAAAGCGGCCCGGTTTAGCATCTGCAATCTCAATGGGGGCGACAGACTCTGTAGACTCAGCCTGTGTCTGAGCCGTTTCGGTTGTTTGTGTGGCTTCTGGTGACGTTTGCGTCACGCTCTCAGGCTCAGAGCAAGCGGTTAGGCTTACAATCAGTAGCAAAGGCAACAGTTTTTTAAACATGATTCAATGATTCTCCGTTATCGATTAAGCGCTTACGGGTACAGTGTAAGCGGTGGCGCTTCAAGGGCGGCAAGCTGTTCTTTAAAAGCCAGCACTTGGCCTTCCCAGTATTTTGCATCAGCAAACCAAGGAAATGCACGAGGAAAAGCCGGGTCTTGCCAGCGTTTTGCCAACCAGGCCATGTAATGCACCATTCTCAGACCACGCAATGGCTCGATCAGTTGCAATTGATCGGCTGGAAAGTCGCGAAATTCACGGTATCCCTCCGCCAACGTATCCAATTGCGCGAGTTGATCAGCGCGACTGCCGTTTAAAAACAGCCATAAATCTTGCATCGCTGGGCCGTTTCGGGTGTCATCAAAATCGACAAAGAGCGGGCCGTCTCGCCATAAAATATTGCTGGGATGGCAATCGCCATGTAATCGAATTGCCGGCCAGTCGGTGTGCCAACGTGCGGCAATCGCATCGATTAAACGATCGAGATCAGAGAAGAATGTCGCTTGAATGCCTTCTGGAATCAAGCTGGCTTCTCCTAGCTCGCGGCGAGGCTGATAAAGGTGGCTGTCGAGATCAAACTTGGCGCGAGCTTGAAAAGGCTTCGCTGCTCCCATTTGGTGGAGTCGACCCAGATAACGGCCGACCGCTTCGAGTTGATCCCAATTGTCCACTTCAAAACCGCGACCGCCCACACTGGGGAATAGCGCAAAGCGAAAGCCTGACGCATAAAAAAGGCTGGTGCCGTCTCGTTGGATCGGTGCGACCACGGGAATATCCGCGTCGGCGAGCTCGCGGCAGAAGGCATGTTCTTCATGAATTTGCGCATCGGACCAGCGAGCGGGCCGATAGAACTTGACCACATAGCGCTGGTCATCATCGGCGACAAACTGGGCCACCCGGTTTTCATAGCTGTTCAGCGCGAGTAGGCCGGATTGAGGGAAAATGCCGACTGATTCAATCGCATTTAATTGAACGTCGGGTGTGAGAGCATGAAAGTCAAAGCCTATCTCGGCCATAAGCCACCTGAGAATGACAAAAGAAAAGTCATAGTAACAAATAAAAAGGGCGCTGCCTGCGCCCTGTTTATTTGTCGTGAATAGTCTTTGTAGTGAATGGTCTTTTTGCTGACGTGATGGGTTACAAGTCAGTGATAAATCGGCTTTCTGCACTCACCCTTTTTTGTTTGTCGCCAGATTCACGTTCCATCACAAAGGTGATGTCGGCAATGCGTTGCTCCATCTCATACGTATCGACGGCTAAACTAATGGGGAGGGAGAAAACCTCACCCGCTTGCACATTGACCGTTTGTGGTCCGTGCCATGTCACATCATCCAAGCCTTCAACTGACAGTTGATATGTGTCATCTGTCTGCGTTTTATTTAAGATTTTTAAGGTGTAAGTATTTTCAACCAGTCCTTGGTTGTTAATACGATACAGCTGATTACGGTCGCGTATCACATCCAGCTCCATCGGCATTACCGACATCGCGAGGTAGATAAACATCGCGGTGACGATAATCATTACCGCCCCGTAGCCCACCAGTTTTGGCCGCATGACCGCGGTTTTCTTTCCTTCAAGCTTATGCTCGGTGGTGTAGCTAATCAGGCCGCGCGCGTACCCCATGCGGTCCATGGTTTCATCACACGCATCGACACAGGCGCCACAGTTGATGCACTCGTACTGTAAACCGTCACGAATATCAATGCCGGTCGGACACACTTGCACACACAGGTTGCAGTCAATACAGTCGCCCAATCCCAACTCTTTAGGATCTTTTTTACGCGGACGAGGACCGCGTTTTTCGCCGCGCTTGGCATCATAGCCAACGATGAAGGTATCTTTGTCAAACATGGCAGACTGAAAGCGGGCGTAAGGGCACATGTGAATACACATGATTGAGCGCATCCAACCTGCATTTCCGTAGGTGCATGCCGCAAAGAAAATCACCCAAAAGCCGACCCAAAAGCTGGTGTCGAAGGTTACTAAGTCGATAGCGAGTGATTGTACCGGCACAAAATAACCGACAAACGTGGCGCCCGTGACCAGAGAAATGATCCACCAGGCCGCATGTTTAGCGGCTTTGCGTGCGGCTAATGCAGAGGTAAGCTTGAGGGAATCTTGTTTTCGACGTTTGTTGGCCGCCCCCTCCAGTTTTTCTTCAAACCAGATAAAAAGAAAGGTCCATACTGTTTGCGGGCACAAATAGCCACACCACACTCGGCCAAGAAAGGTGGTGATAAAAAAGAGGCCGAAGGCGGAGAGCATTAACAATGCAGCCAATAAGGTGAGATCTTGTGGCCACAAAGTGGTGCCGAAAAAATGGAACTTTTGATTACCGATATCCAGTAAAATGGCTTGTCGGCCTTGATACGGGATCCAGGGCGTTAACAGAAACACCAGCATAAAGAACCAACCCATGTAGCGACGCATACGCTGGTAATAGCCTTTCACCGCGCGTACGTAAATGCGATTGCTTGGGTTAAAGCGATCGTCGTTGCCTTTATGGGTTTTGGGGTTGTACTCTTTTGCAGTCACGTCTTTGACGTTAATTTTTTTATCGCTCATGACATTGGCTTTCCTTGGGATAGCGGGTCCATGGTGCATTGCCAGGCCCTAATTATCATTGTGCCTGTGATTGTAGCGCAGCAAACGCCATGAATACGCTACCAGAGTCATAGTTTGCGACACAGCCACAAACTGAACGATTTCCAACTATAACAGACGATTAGCCATGGTTATTGGTTTAGTCCTTTGTGGTGTTAATGCCTCTCGCCCGTAAAATCGCCGCTTTAAAGTCATCTTCACTGTCTTTGGCAAGGCCGGGAATCGGCGCGTTACTCTCTTCTAGCCGCATTTTGAGTTGATAGATCAATGTATCGTCCGATAACGCGGTTAAATCATCGCGATGACCGGCCTCTTGGGCAATCAGGCTGAGCATAGCCATGAGCGAGCGATCGGGGGTTTGTTGCCAAGATTGGTTTAGCAGGTCAAGCAACTCGTTGATACGGTGACAGTGCATAGTGGTATCCTTAATGTGGCACGTAAAAAAAAACATTTTGCCTGATGGATAACGGTGGACACTTAGCCAGGATCAATTTCCTGTGAACAGAGAGTTAATTTATCGGCATTACACGATTCCGTCCGAGGTTTTTGGCCTTATAGAGCTGTTGATCGGCACGAGAAGTCAGGTCAGCACCTGATTCGTGTGCGTGCTCATCATACTCGGCAACCCCCATAGAGGCGGTAATATGATCCAGGGTTTGGCCTCGGCGCCGATCTTTGATTACCATTCTATCGATAGCTGCGCGTAGCGTTTCAGCAGTTCGCTTCGCGCTGTTAAGGCGTTTTTTGGGCAACAATAGCGCGAATTCCTCACCGCCGTAGCGGAATGCTTGGACTCCCTCTCGGCAGTAGTCGAGTAATCGCTTGGCAACTTGCTTCAAGGCGATATCGCCAAGAACGTGGCCGTATGTGTCATTGAGTTGCTTAAAATGATCCAGATCGACAAGGATTAAAGCAAACGGCCAGGTTTGTGCGTTCTCGATGTATGCACTGAGCTCACGTTCAAAGGCTGCTCGATTGAGTAGGCCGGTTAAGCCATCATGGGTGGCTTGCTCTGTCATCTCCGCAAGGTTTTGTTTTAGCTCGGCTATTTCTTGCTGGGCATCACTCAATTGGTGTTTAAAGTAGCGAGTCGATTGGGTTAGCGCTTGCGAGTCTTTTACCACATTGCGGACGACCGCAATGGTTTCATCGATTGACAGCCCTTCATTTTCGACGCGAGAAAGTTGCTCGAACGTTTTGTCGAGTACGGAGTGAAACGCGTCTGTGTCTTGTATGGTATCCGACATCGAGTGACTTATTTCTGTCATCATCGACTCAAGGCTTTGCTTGAGGCTGCCAATGTTTTGGCTGTGTTTATCCGCCATGTGCTTTTGATACAAAATATCGCTCTGAAGTGGGCTGCAGGTGCCGTGCTCATGGACGGTGGTATCGATGTCAGCGGTGAGCTTTGGATCGGTATTGGCGACGTAGGTATACCAGAGTGCGTAGTTGGTCGGTGTAGTGGGTACCTTATATTTCATCATCAAAGGGACCGCTTTTTTTAGAAATAGGGTCGACTGTTGAAATTGATTGTCTGACATAGCGTTCCTTTCTGCTGAGCAACATAAATAGGCACACTTTTCAGTGTATACCCAAAGTCACAGGAGTGGCAGCGTCGAGGTAAAAAGCGTGAGCCTGCAGACATCTATGCCGGCAGGCCATTATTAGAGGAAGAATGGGCTGGGTTGGAATAAGCGCTCAACATCGGGGATGTACTTTTTATTCACCAAGAATAAGACCACATGGTCATCTTGTTGGATCACGGTTTTATCATGCGCAATTAATACTTCATCACCACGGACTACCGCCCCAATGGTAGTGCCGGGAGGGAGCTTTATCTCGCCAATCGCGCGACCGACCACTTTTGACGTGGAGGCATCACCGTGAGCAATCGCTTCAATCGCTTCTGCTGCGCCACGTCGTAATGATGAGACATTGACAATATCGGCACGGCGTACATGGGTGAGCAGTGCCGAGATCGTTGCTTGTTGGGGGGAAATCGCAATATCAATGACCCCACCTTGAACCAAGTCGACATAAGCGCCGCGTTGAATCAGTACCATGACTTTTTTCGCGCCCAAGCGTTTAGCAAGCATCGCCGACATAATATTGGCTTCGTCTTCGTTGGTGACTGCGATAAAAACATCAATCTGATCAATGTGTTCTTCACTGAGCAGCTCTTGGTCTGACGCATCGCCACAAAACACGGTGGTTTCCTCTAACAACTCGGCGAGGTGTTCGGCTCGTGCTGGGTTTCGCTCAATCAACTTCACACTGTACTGGCGCTCAAGTGCCATCGCCAAGCCGGCTCCAATGTTGCCCCCACCCACAATCATGATGCGCTTGTAAGGCTTCTCGAGGCGCTGCAGTTCACTCATTACTGAGCGGATATGGTTGCTGGCGGCGACGAAAAAGACTTCATCATCGGCTTCGATAATGGTGGTGCCTTGAGGACGAATAGGGCGATCACGTCGAAAGATGGCGGCGACACGGGTATCGACGTGAGGCATGTGCTCGCGCAGTGCTGATAGCGCTTTGCCGACCAAAGGCCCTCCGTAGTACGCTTTGACTGCTACCAGGCCGACTTTTTTATCGGCAAAGCTGACCACTTGTAGTGCACCTGGGTATTCAATTAAGCGACGAATATAATGTGTCACCAGCTCCTCTGGGGCAATAAGGTGGTCGACCGGACAGGCATCACTGTTAAAGATTTGCTCTTTGACGGCCAGATACTCAGGACTACGGATCCGAGCAACTCGATTGGGTGTGTTAAAGCGGGTATAGGCGATCTGGCAAGCGATCATGTTGGTTTCATCGGAGTTGGTTACGGCAACCAGCATATCCGCATCTTGTGCGCCGGCTTCTTGCAAGGTCGACGGATGGCTGGCAAACCCTTGCACAACACGTAAGTCGTATTTATCTTGCAGTTCGCGAAGCCGTTCTGGGGCGTGGTCAACAATGGTGATGTCATTGTTTTCCCCGACCAGATTTTCTGCCAGGGTGCCGCCGACCTGGCCTGCACCCAAGATAATGATTTTCATGTTGCTCTCACTCCCTGCCTCGTTATTTGCCGGTTGGCTTTTCTAGGCATGCATAATAGAAACCGTCCATGTCGTGTTCTCCGGGGAGAAGTTGCCGTCCTGGCTGGTCGTGGGTGCCGGTGCGCAATATTGTCGTTGGCTCGCGAGTCAAAAATGCGCGAATTTGTTCCGCGTTTTCATCGGGTAACACCGAGCAAGTTGCATAGACCAGCGTACCGCCTGGCGCTAATTGCTGCCACATTGCATCCAAAATCTCCGCTTGTAACGTGACCAAGGCTGGAATATCGCTATCGCGCCTTAACCATTTTATATCTGGGTGGCGGCGAATGACCCCGGTGGCCGAGCAAGGTGCATCCAGCAAAATACGATCAAACGCCGGGCCTGTGTGCCAAGCGCTCGGATAGCGAGCATCCGCGTGTTTTACCTCTGCATTAAGCCCTAAACGCGATAGGTTCTCTTTGATACGGCGCAATCTGTTTTCATCTGCATCGATGGCAGTAACGATAGCATCAGGCTGATGTTCGAGAATATGGCAGGTTTTTCCGCCAGGAGCGGCACAGCAGTCGAGAATGCGTTCAGCCGCGGCGGGCTGGAGATAATCGACCGCAAGTTGTGCAGCGGCATCTTGTACCGATATCCAACCTTGGGCAAAACCCGGTAGGTGCGCTACGTCACAAGGTACGTCGAGTTTAATGGCATCCAAGGCTTGTGAATGTGCAGCACCAGCAATCCCGGCGGCGTGAAGTTCAGCGAGGTAACTGACCTGAGTATGATGCTGGTGGTTCACGCGCAGCCACATCGGTGCTTTTTGATGATTCGCCGCGACAATGTCTTGCCACTGGTTTGGGTAGGCCTGTTGAAGACGCTTTAATAACCAGCTGGGATGACAGTATTTCCCCGCTATCTCCGCTTGGCTAGCGTCATCAAGCGAGCTTTGATCCCGTTGATAATTGCGCAAAATCGCATTGATTAATCCACGTAATTGCGGGCGCTTCAGCGTTTTGGTCGCATTGACCGTTTCCGCTACCGCTGCATGGGCAGGAATACGCATATAGCCGAGTTGATAGAGGCCAACGAGTAACAGGTGATGAAATACACGCTGCTTACCTTTTAATGGTTTATCCATCAAGGCTTGCACGATGTGCTCTAAACGCGGCAACCAACGTAAAGTGCCGTAGCAGATCTCTTGCAGTAACGCCGCATCCCGTGGCGCGATTTGCTGTTGCGCAAGTGCAGTTGCTGCGAGAGGGATTGGCCTTGATCGACCACTTGATATAGAACGCGGGCAGCCGCGGCTCTTACATTCATATGTTTACCTATTAAAAGGCCAAAATGGCTTCAGACGATAGCGTCGCCCGTCACATTAAAAAAGGCCAGCGTACTGGCCTTAAACGATTTTGCGATATAAAAGCGCCCTTTATGCTAACTGGGTGCCGGTTTCAAACCACTCGCGACGTGCATTGAGCAGCTCGTGAGCCTGCATTGCTTTTTTCCCTGGTGGCTGCAAGTGTGTGAGCTGAAGAACACCTTTTCCGGTTGCAATTTGAATACCGTGTTTATCGGTATTAATCACGGTCCCCGGAGCAGCATTAACATCAATATCGAGCGCGTTAGCGCCCCACACTTTGATATTTTGCTCGCCTAAGGTGAAAAAACTCACCGGACGCGGATTGAACGCGCGAATACAGCGTTCGATAAACGCCGCATCTTGATGCCAATCGATATGCGCTTCTTGCTTGGTTAGCTTTTCGGCGTAATTGGCTTTGGCGTCATTTTGCGGTTCAGCCAATATAATGCCGTTGGCCATATCATTTAAGCAATCAATCAGTGCCTGTGGGCCTAGCTCAGCTAAGCGCTCATACAAACTGCCACTGGTTTCTTTGTCATCAATCGGTAAGGTGGCGATTTTTAACATGTCACCGGTGTCGAGCCCTTCATCCATCTGCATAATGGTCACGCCGGTTTCGTTATCACCTGCCCAGACCGCGCGCTCTATCGGTGCAGCACCGCGCCAGCGTGGCAAAATTGAGCCATGCACATTGACGCATCCCAATTTTGGGATCGCTAACACGGCTTTCGGCAAGATAAGCCCATAAGCGACCACGACTAGAACGTCGGCATCGAGCGCGGCTAACTCGGCCTGTGCTGCTTCGTCACGCAACGTACGAGGCTGGTATACAGGGAGTGCATGCTCAATTGCCAGTTTTTTGACTGGGCTCGCCGTGAGCTTTTTGCCCCGTCCTGCTGGTTTATCTTCGCGGCTATACACCGCAATAACCTCATGCTCACTGTCGAGCAAGGCTTGTAAATGGCGCGCGGCAAAGTCCGGCGTGCCCGCAAATACTATACGCAGCGGTTTGCTCAAAGTGACCTCAGCTTGCTTTTTGGTTAGCGCGTTTGAGTTTTTCCATTTTTTGCTTGATACGTTGACGTTTCAATGGCGACAGGTAGTCAACGAACAACTTGCCTTCTAAGTGGTCAAGCTCGTGTTGAATACAAATCGCCAGCAAGTCTTCGGCATCGAACTGGAATGGATTGCCATCACGGTCGAGCGCTTTCACCGTCACTTCGGCAGCGCGCGGTACCAAGGCACGTGAGCTCGGTACAGAGAGGCACCCTTCTTCGATACCGTCTTCACCGCGCTTGTCGATGATTTCAGGATTGATCAGAACCATAGGCTCGTCACGCGTTTCTGATACATCGATCACCACCATGCGTTGGTGAAAATCAACCTGAGTGGCGGCAAGGCCGATCCCGTCTTGGTCGTACATGGTTTCAATCATGTCGTCGGCCATTTTCTGGATCTCAGGGGTCACGGTGTCCACCGGTTTCGCAACGGTGCGAAGGCGTTCATCTGGAAATGTTAATACGTTCAGTAAAGCCATAACGTCTCGCAAAAATTGAACTGTGCCGAATGCGGCACGGGATAATTGGGTTAATTCTAGACATTTTGCCAACCAATTGACAGCATCAGCGCGTTCTGTCTGACAAGGAAGACGACGATGACAAAAAAACTGTGTAGGCTTGCCATGGCCGTCTTATTGGCAGCGATACTCCCTGTTACCACGACGGCACAAACTAGCGAAACACGCTATATCGTTGAACGTGGCGATACGCTTTGGGATATTGCCGCGACTTTTTTGCTGATCCTTTGTACTGGCCAGAGGTATGGTACGACAACCCAAGTATAAAGGATCCACACCTTATCTACSTGACACTCG
>NZ_AQOD01000122.1 GCF_000513715.1 Salinivibrio socompensis S35 | reverse complement strand
GCTCGCCATCGATCGGCTGGTGCATCATGCGATCATTCTTCACTGTGAAGGATGAAAGCTACCGACGCAAAATGGCAATGAGAGAAGGTAGTTAGAAATCAGTATCAACCGGCCAGGATAATTGACGGAAAACCGGCCAAGATAATTGACGGAAAACCGGCCAAGATAATTGACGCTCTATAGCCTGGACTGATTACCATGATGATGGCTATTGAAGTTACTGTAACTAAGGCACTCAAATATTCCATAGTAGCTATCCGATTAATTATTTTTTGAAAGTAATGATGAGCTATCTGTTATCTGGTTATTCGTGAGGTTTTTCATCTTTGAAGTAATTTCTAGTTCCAATTCCATTTTGTTCTCCCTATTAAACTAGATGCGTACATTTCCACATCTACAACATTTTGTAAACAAAAATGAAACTTTAATACTTAAAAATAACAGGCGTTTAGCGAGGATTCTGGCTTTGCTCCGCTTTACCTCAACCTAACTTGAGGGGTTAATCTGGTGCCATTCACACAAGGAGTCGACGATGATATCAGCACCCATGATTGAACAGTATTTACATCACCTTGCGTTGAGTGAGGCGAAGGGCGTGGCACTGGCCACTGAACTTATTAAAAAGCACTTGGCGCGGTATGCGTTTTCTAGCCTTAATGCCATGGCGGGGCAGCCGCTTTCTTTGCAGACCGATGCCTTGTTTGAGCGGTTGGTGGTGAACCAACAAGGCGGTTATTGCTTTGAGCACAATAAAATCGCCTACCTCGCTTTGGAACATTTGGGGTTTGAGGTACGCAGTGTGCTGGCGCGGGTGATGCTCAATGGTAAACCCACTAATCCACGCACTCACCGCATGAATGTGCTTGAGCTCGATGGCGAGACGTATTTAGTCGATGTGGGTTTTGGCAATAAAACCCCGCGGGGCTTGCTCAATATAAACCAGAGTTCCTGCAACATCGGGCAGGATAACTATCAAATCACGCGCAATGGTGATGTGGTGACGGTGGTATTACACGAGTCCAACCAACCGCCATTGACGCTGTACGAGGTTGAGCTTTACGACGTGGTAGAAGCCGACTTTGAAGTGGCGCATTTCTATTCTCATCAACACCCCGATGCCATTTTCGTCAATAACCTTGTGGTGTCGTTGATCACTGCTTCACACCGCTATTTGATTCGCAATCAGCAGTTTTTGGTGTGGGACGCGGCAGGGCAACTGATCACTGATAAAAGCATCGATAGCGTCGATGAATTAACCCAGTTGGTTCACGAGGTATTTTTATTGCAACCGCCCAAAACGGTGTTGGAAAAGGTTTTTTATGAATAAAAAAGTACAACCCAAATGACGTAGATTCTGTGCTTGAAATCTGGCTTGAAGCGTCTGTTAAAGCACATGATTTCGTCTCGGCTGACTTCTGGGAATCTCAAGTTGAGAACATGCGTGAGATCTACATCCCAGCGTCAGAAGTGTACGTTTATGAAACTGAGTCAAAAGTCGTTGGATTTTATGCGCTGTATGAAAATAATTTGGCTGCCATCTTTGTGTCTCCTGCCTTTCAGGGCCAAGGTATTGGTAAGCACTTATTGAGTCATGCGAAGTCTCAAAGATCAGTGTTAAACTTGTCGGTATACAAGGAGAATCAGGCGAGTTATCGGTTTTACTTATCTCAAGGTTTTAGCGTGATAAGTGAACAGCAAGATGTGCATACGGGGCATCCTGAGTACACAATGAGTACGGGCATAACCTAACGTATGATAACAACGAAAAGATTAATACTTCGGCAATGGGATGACGCCGATAGACAACCCTTTGTGCAGATGGTCCGGGCGTTATTTCCCGGAGGAAGCAATCAATCCAGAGGGAATTTTTGTTTCTTCATCAACACGAAATTGAATTCTAGTGTCCATGACGTATTCCTTTGTTGGTGTGAGTACAAATGTTAGCACTCGCCTTTGAGATGGGCAACGAACAGACGAGTGTGTCGTCAATCATTAATTTTTGGCGAGGTTTTCATCCCATTACGCCGTCTCTGAGCATCGAATTTAAGATCACCACCATTTTATGAATACAGGTAATAATGGTGACTTTTTTCGGCTTTCCGGCGGCGAAATCTCAGTTGATTTCGGGCGCAGTCAACGGCCCACTTGATGGAGTTTTTATGAAATTGTTGGTTTTCCTGGGGACGGTGCGCGACAGTACGCCGCCTAAACCCGCTCGGCTTGGGGCGCGTGTAACGGACGCATTGCTGGAATGTCTGCACACGCGCTATCAAGCGCATGACATAGAGCTGATTGATGCGAAGGCTTACCCGCTTGAGCCTGTTTTTAAACCGCATTTTGCCTATCCGAAAAGTCAGGCGCCTTCAGCGCTCAGCGCGTTAGCTGAAAAAATAAAGGGTGCTGATGGGTATGTGATGATCAGTCCTGAATATAACCACACTATGAGCCCGGCGCTGGCTAACTTGTTAAACCATTTTGGTAGCTCTTTGTTTTCTTACAAACCAAGCGCCATCGTGACCTACTCTGCCGGCCAATGGGGCGGCATGCGCGCCGCTGTGGGCATGCGCACTTTTCTTTCAGAGCTCGGTTGTTTGCCGGTTTCTTCGATGATCCATGTTCCCAAGGCTCAAGAGGTCTTTACGGCGGACGGATCTATGCAGGAGGAGGAAGATAAAGACGCCTGGTTTGATTATTTTTCGCGAACACTGAACCAATTAATCTGGTGGGCCGAAGCGGCACAGGCGCATCGTGCACAAGTCGATCCGCATAAGCTGGTAAAAGATTTCAAACGCGATCCTGCTGAACGAAATGCACCTTAAGGCAACAAAGATAATAGGCTGAACAGTCACTCGATCAGCCGCGTTATTGCACGTAAGAAAGGCTTCACCTAACGTATGATAACAACGAAAAGATTGATACTTCGGCAATGGGATGACGCCGATCGACAACCCTTTGCGCAGATGAGCCGGGATAGCCGTGTTATGGCGCACTTCCCAGCGTGTCTGAGCCAGGAAGAAAGCGACAAAGTGGCAACAAAAATCCAGTCGTTAATCGCCGAGCGTGGTTGGGGATTCGGGGCCGYSGAGATCCCCGGCTAATTGAGCACCCCGATCTCGACCCTTCTGATCCGCTTAGCGAACATGTTTTATACAAAATCAGCAAAGCGCAGTGGGAAGTATTAAACTGCTAAATCGAATCATTTTTTCTCACGACACTTTAAGGAACACCACAATAGATTGGCAACATGTACTACGCTCAAAGAAAAAATCTACTAAAATTCAAAAACAAAACCTTAGTTAGTTGATAGAACTGAGCGGCTCGTCGTATTTGTTGTACACCGTTGGGCGAATGAGCAAGGAATGTATATGGCTGTTTTAAGTAAAGTTTTATATGTAGAGGACGATCCCGATATCCGTGAAATTGCTACTTTAGCACTTGAGGATGGTGGGGGGGCTCACCCTTCAAACCTGTGAATCGGGAGAGCGGGCCTTGCAGGAAGTGGAAGGGTTTAAGCCGCAGATCATACTGCTCGACGTTATGATGCCGAATATGGATGGCCCAGAAACACTCACCGCCATGCGGGAACGAGGGCTCGTTGATGACTCGATACTGATTATGTTTATGACCGCGAAAGTTCATCCGGAAGAATTGGAGCGCTATAAAGCCTTAGGGGTTAGTAATGTTATTTCTAAACCTTTCGATCCTATGACATTAGCTGATGACATTAGCGCGTTTTGGGATGAGTTCAATGGATGATAACAAAAAGACCAATGACACCGATAAGCGTCTGGAAAGGCTAAAGGAAGCGTACGCCAAACGGCTGACTTCCGAGTTTAAACGGCTTCATGACATCAATGATAAGTTGTTATCAGGCAATGATGACCAGGAAACGTTAAAAGCGTTGCATGCTGGGTTGCACACCATAGCCGGTGCGGCGGGGACATTTGGCTTTCCCAGTCTCGGCGAAGCGGCCCGTCAGTTTGAGCAACAGGTTGCCAAGCGCTTATCTCAAGCAGAACAGCCTACCAGTCTACCAACAGATTGGATGGAAGTGCTTGAGTCTGCGCACCACAAAGATAGCGAGTCAGCGACGCAAAGCACCACAACAATCCAGCAACCGGTCATGGAAGGGGCGCCCGTTATCGGGTTGGTCGAGCGCGATAATATCTTAGCTAAGTACGCCCAGTCCCAGTTTGCTCGTTTTGGTTTTCAGGTGTATTGGATAAAGGATGCGAGCCAACTAAAACAACTGACTAAACACGCACCTGACTTACTGCTTATTGACCATCATGCTATTCAGATCAACGCGTCTGATACTGACTTAGCGGCTTTGTGGCAGACCAAACTGCAGCACTTCCAATGTCCTGTCTTTTTTATTGGTGCTGAGGAAAGTTATAAAGCCAGACTGCAAACATTGCGCGCGGGAGGCGCGGGCTATTATCCCAAGCCGTTGGACATGGCCAAACTTGCCTCAAAGTTTGCATATATGCTCGGTAGCAAAGACGCGGAACCTGGTCGGGTTATGATGATTGATCAAGACCCAGCCCTCGTTTCTCAATGCCAATCTGTCTTGGAAGATGCAGACATGAAAGTCGCCATACTGGATAAGCCAGAACGACTTTTTGAGTGTATCAGCGAGTTTAATCCTGAAATCATCCTTGTCAGTGTCTGGTTACCGCAGGTGACGGGCGCTGAATTAGTGGCCTTGCTCGCGCAGACAGAGCATTGGTCACATTTGCCGATTATTTTCCTCTCTCGCGACCCTAACGCAGATTTGCGTCGCCAATCATTGTTGCTAGACGGTGATGCTATTCTTGAGGTGCCGGTGGATACGGATCTTTTGGTGCGACTGTGTCAAAGTAGAATACAACGGCTTCGGGCGTTCAACCGGACGCAACATCAAGACGGTCTTACCGGTTTATTGAAACACGCCAGCATCAAAGACGCATTACAAAAACAATGGCAGCTCACGCAGCGTCGGTCGCAAGTATTCAGCGTGGTCATGTTGGATATTGATCACTTTAAAGACGTGAACGACACTTATGGTCATGCGATTGGCGATCAGGTGATCGCGGCCATCGGTACGCTTTTACGTCAGCATTTTAGGAATACCGACAAGCTTGGCCGATACGGTGGAGAAGAGTTTGCGCTGGTATTGCCAGATTGTGAAGCACGTCAAGCCGAGCATTTGGTCAATCAGTTACGAGAAGATTTCGGAGCCATTACGTTCAAGGCGAGTGACGCCACGTTTTCTTGTACGCTTTCCGCCGGTATTGCCGATAATCAGCGCTTGCGATCCGAAACGGGTGAGTCCTTATTGGTGCAGGCTGATAAAGCCTTGTATCGCGCCAAGCATGACGGACGGAATTGTGTTGTACAAGCAGTGAACACCCCTTAATCGTGAATTATCCGGAGCCTTTGCATGCGAACGCCAGCTGTCCCTGATAACGAAATCCAGCGTCAACAGGCATTAGACGAAACAGAGCTGCTTAATAGTGGTGCCGACCCACGCTTTGATCGCATAACTCACTTGTGCCTTGACTTGTTTTCTGTGCCTATCGCGCTGGTGTCACTGGTCGATAGGGAACGGCAATACTTTAAATCTCGCCAGGGATTAGATGCCTCGGAAACCCCAAGGGATATTTCTTTTTGTGGGCATGCCATTCTCGATAGTGAGCCGCTGATTGTTGAAAACGCGTTAGAAGATACCCGTTTTTGTGACAATCCATTGGTTTGTGGTGCACCGGATATTCGATTTTATGCTGGTATACCGATCCATAACAGCGAGGGTTATCGGCTGGGCACGCTATGCCTGATTGATAACCAACCAAGGCCGTTTAGTGAAGAGAACGTAGCTCAACTAAAGAACCTCGCTAGCATGGTGGAGGATCTGATTTGGACCGATACCTATCAGCGACGTGAGTCAACAGCACTGCAACAACAATTGCAAACTAGCCACGATGAAATGACGTCGTTGATTAACAATATACCCGGCATAACGTTTCGTTGTTTGCCGGATAAAAACTGGACCATGCTCTACATCAGTAACCAAGTCGATACTATTAGTGGTTATGCCGCCGACGATCTAATTAACAGTAACCGTGTTTGTTATGCGGATCTTATTCACCCTGATGATGTTTCATTGGTTGATGAGGCCGTTGCCAACGCCATGGCCAACAATGAGGAATGGCATATTGAGTACCGTGTTCGGCATCGTACGCTGGGTTTTCGCTGGGTGGAAGAGCGAGGCAAGTGCATTAAAACAGACCCTAGGCATCCACAGGTACTTGAAGGGTTTATTATCGATATTACTCGAGAGCGCGATGCCTTGACGCAGCTGGAGCGCCATCATCAGGCGTTGATGGTGCTCACTGACATTGCCTTTTCCAGTCATAGTAGCTTGGATGAGAGAATTAATCATGCTCTGGAAGAAGCCAAGCATTATTTGCGGGCCGAACTGGCTATCGTCAGTGAAATAAAAGATGACGTGTATACGGTTAACTGGATAGCTGGGCCGCCAGACACCGCGATTGTTGCGGGGCAGCAGTTTGCATTAAAAGACACCTGGTGTCAGTTCCTGATGTCAGATAGCCCCAGTACCACCACTCAGGAACAGTTTATTGCCGATACCGAACGTCCGGAGTTCCAGCAACATCCGTGCTATCAAGCCGCACCGTTAGGCAGTTATGCTGGCGTTGTTATCGATGTCTATGACCGTCCTTGGGGCACGCTGAACGTATCGTCTTCTCGTGCGCGTTCTGATGATTATAACGATGGCGAAAAACTGTTTCTACGCCTTCTCGGCAACTGGTTATCCGATGTGTTGACCCAGAATCTGAGCCAGCAGCGGCTGACCAAGTTAGCGGCATTACTGCCGGGAACGCTGTATCAATTCCGTCTTTTTCCCGATGGTCGTATGGTGTTTCCTTATAGTTCCCCTCAAATAGAATCTTTGTACGGCATCACACCAGAACAGGCAGCAGAAGACGCCATACCCGCCTTTGAACGTATCCATCCTGGTGATATTGAGGCCATTCGCCAATCCATTGAGCATTCAGCCAACACGTTAGAATATTGGCAAGCGACCTACCAAAGCGATTGCCCTGGTAAAGGGTACCGTTGGATTTCTGGTGAGGCGAGGCCAGAAAAAATGATTGATGGCAGTATATTGTGGCACGGTTACTTACAGGATGTTCACGAACAACATCAGGCGCGCTTGGCCTTGGAGCAGAGCGAGGCAAGACTTCGTAGTCTGTTTGACTTTTCCCCCATCGGCATCGCCCTGAACGATTTTGCAACTGGGCAGTTTCTTGACCTAAACGATGCCTTGATAGCCCCCACCGGTTACACCCGCGAGGAGTTCGTTTCTCTTAGTTATTGGGATGTCACTCCCATAGAATATAAGCCAGAGGAGCAAAAAGCGCTGGCGAGTATGCAGAGCACAGGACGCTATGGTCCGTTTGAAAAAGAGTACATCCGTAAAGATGGCAGTCGTTATCCGGTCCGTCTGCAAGGCATGCTGAGTACGGAGTTGGATGGAAGAAAGGTGATCTGGTCGCTTGTCGAAGACATTACTGAGCGTAAAAAACTCGACAAAATGAAAGATGAATTTATTGCCACTGTCAGTCATGAACTGCGCACGCCATTAACGTCGATCAAAGGCGCGTTAGGGTTATTGAATGGCGGTGCAACGGGGGAATTACCGCCAAAGGCTAACAAGTTGCTCCATACTGCTGAGCGTAACGCAACACGTTTAACCTTGCTGATAAACGACTTGTTAGATATGGAAAAACTCGTGGCGGGAAAAATGCCAATTAACAAACAAAAACAAGATCTCGGCTCGCTGTTAGATGACGCGATAGAGTCTGTTAAGTCTTATCAGCATCAAAACCAGGTACAAATACACACCCCAAATGACTGGCCGACTGTGACGGTCAATATTGATGGACCAAGATTGATTCAAGCATTGACCAATCTTTTATCCAATGCGATCAAATTCTCCCCTGAAGAAGAGCAGGTGGACGTATCGGTCACTGAGTATGGAACGAAAGTTGAAGTTAGCATCCGAGATTATGGGCCGGGTGTCGCCAAGGAATTTCAAAACCGGCTTTTTCAGCGCTTTAGCCAAGCGGACAGCAGCGATAATCGCAAGGTTGCGGGGACGGGGCTAGGGCTTGCCATTACGCAGGAAATCTGCCAACAGATGGATGGCGATGTGGGTTATCGCGATGCTGAGGGCGGTGGGGCGTTATTTTTTATTCAGTTGCAGGTTGAACAATGAATGTAGTTGCTAAGCAGGCAATGGCAACGCTGTTACTGGCTGTTGTTGCCTTCGCCGGTAACATGATCAGCTTGCCGCTATTCTTTGGTGTGCATTTTATCTTTGGCTCGGTGGCTGTCATGCTGGCCGTAAATTTGCTCGGGTTAAGGTCAGCAGTGTGTGTGGCGTTGGTGGGCGGTGCCTACACTTGGGTACTTTGGGGCCACCCCTACGCGATGCTGACACTGACATTGGAAGCGTTTGCGGTCAGTTTATTATATCGCCGTGGCGTAAAAAACTTAGTACTTGCGGATCTTGCTTTTTGGTTAGTGATGGGCCCGGTGGCGCTGATACCACTCTACACAATGGTCATCGGCATGGATGGCAGCTCCTCCAGTATGATTGCCCTGAAGCAAGCCCTGAACGGTGTGTTTAACGCGCTCATTGCAGGGTTAATGGTAAAACTGCTGGTTTGGCGTTTTCAGAGTGGCGCCATAAATTGGTTGCCGCCAAAGATACGGCTCCAAGAGTTGCTTTTTGATGCGCTATTGTGCCTGACCCTTACCGCGGGCATGATACCGATTATTATTAACAACCAAAATAATATAATAAACAACGAGCAAAGGCTCGCTGACGAACTTAAGTTAGTTGTCGAAGAGGCCGTAGAGCGACTCAACCAGCAATCCGATCGTTCGCTTGATAGTCAAAAAGGAGCATTACTGCCGTCACTGTCTCAAAGTGCGTCTGGTGTGGCGATATTAAACCTTAACGGGACACCGACAGTGCAGGTAGGTGATTTACACTCTGTTTTACCAGGCGATATTCGGTCGCGGGCCAGTGCCGATAACCTGTCTATTTGGTTGCCGAAATCCGGGGATAATTTGGTTAACCGCTGGAAAGCGGGTTTTTATCAATATCTATTACCAATAGCAGACTGGCCTAACGTGTCTGCACTGCTCGTAGAGCGACCTGCGGCACCGCTGATAGAAAACATCGAAGGTGAGCGTAATCAAAGCTTTATTATGCTTTCAGGCATTGCGTTTGTCAGTATACTGGCCACCTTTTTGTTGAGCCGCATCCTGATTCAGCCTTTAACTAGATTGGATAAAGCAAGCCGTTACCTACCGGAAAAAATACGTTATCAAGTCAGTGTCGCGCTGCCTCAAAGCCGAGTGGCGGAATATGCTGTTATGTCCTCATCACTGCAAGATATGAGCTATGCGCTTAGCTATAATTTCCTTGAATTGGAAAATGCACGGGCAAACCTGAAGCAGGAGGTGCAGGATCGTACCCGTGAATTGGCAAGCACCTCCGATCTACTCAGTAATATATTGGCCGCCTCGACTGAGGTTGCGATTATCGCCACGGATATGCGAGGAGTGATTACCTTATTCAATACAGGCGCCGAGCGGCTGCTTGGTTACCATCCTGCTGAGGTCGTTGATGAACACAGCCCTGCCTTTTTCCATGTGCCTGACGAGGTGAAAGAAAGATCTCAGGCGCTATCCGATCAGTTTAATCGGACGATAACCGGGTTTGAGACCTTTGTGACGATTCCGATGTTAGAGGGCGCAGAAACACGTGAGTGGCACTATGTGAATAAACAAGGCCAGCCTATTCCTGTTACGTTGACGGTGACGGCGATATACGACGACAACCAAGTGATTACCGGTTTCCTCGGTATTGCCCAAGATATCACCGAACGAAAACGCCATGAGCAAATGAAGAATGAGTTTATTTCTACGGTCAGCCATGAATTACGTACGCCGCTCACCTCGGTGTCTGGCGCACTAAGTTTAGTATTAGGTGGACGCTTGGGTGATATCCCTGATAAAGCCCAAAAAATACTCAACACTGCGCACCGCAATAGCGAGCGGTTAGCGTTGTTGATCAACGATTTACTCGATATCGAAAAAATAGCAGCTGGTCAGTTATATTTTGATATGCAAGTTCAACCTATTGATCCCATCCTTGAGCAATGCTTAGACGAGAATAAAGCATACGGTGCAGAGCGGCACGTCGACATCGTCTTGAACAGTAAAACGGCTGATGCCGAGGTTCGAGTAGACAAACAAAGGCTGAAGCAAATATTGGCTAACCTGCTATCCAATGCGATCAAGTTTTCGCCTGATGGGGCAACGGTTACTGTTGAGACTAAGCTGGAAAAGGATCAAATTATTGTCAGTGTCATTGATCAAGGGTGTGGCATTTCTGAGGATTTCCACCCCAAAATTTTCCAGAAGTTTGCGCAAGCTGACAGCACGAATACCCGTCAAAAAGGCGGCACAGGGTTAGGGCTTGCGATTACTCGGGAATTAGTCGAGAAGATGAAGGGAACAATAGGCTTTAAATCGACCCAAGAGAAAGGATCGTGCTTTTACTTTCAGCTGCCGTTGCATGAAACGGTGAAGACGAAACCGATCGATCAGGATGAACCGACTGACTCGAACGTTGGTGACAAGCCAACTATTAATTCTTCATATAATATCCTGGTTGTAGAGGATGATCCGACGTGGCCAGCCTGTTGAGAATAATGCTAGAGGATGCCGGATACCGGGTCGATATCAGCCAAGATGGCAGGGCGGCGTTAAAAGCGTTACAAGCAGGGCATTATGATTTAATCAGTCTCGATTTAATGCTGCCCGATATCGGTGGGCTCGATATTATTCGCCGAATAAGGCTGCATGCTGACACGGCGGATATTCCCATCGTCGTGGTGTCGGCAAAGATGGAACAAGGGCGGTTAGAACTCAATGGTGACGTTGAAAACATTGAATGGTTGGTAAAACCCATCGATCACAAACAACTCATCAGCCTAGTAAAACAACAGTTGCTGAACGCTACACGTGCAAAAATTTTGCATGTTGAAGACGATATGGATTTACATCGAATCGTTCAGGCGATGGTCAGTGATTATATGACCCTCGATCATGCGCTCACACTGATCCAAGCTCAATCGTTATTAGCTCAATACAAGTATGATGCTGTCTTGCTGGATATTGGTTTACCCGACGGATCCGGTTGGCGTTTAATTCCAGTGATTCAAGAAACACAGCCAACGGCTGCGATTATCGTACTGACCGGTGAGGAAGTTAGCGCAGAACGATACGATACGGTTCACGGTGTGTTGATGAAAAGGCGACTGACCACTGACAGCCTAGTGGATATTATCGGCAAGCGTATTACGCGTCAGCGGTAACGCTTCTTCCGTTAGTCAAAGCGTTAGACGATAACGTTGACAGATAAATCAAAAGTAAAAGTCCACGGTATGTATACGCTAAAAAAAGCTAAAAACAAAAAAACCAGCCAATGTGCTGGTTTTTTATATCGGTTGCTCGGCAGATTAGTCTTGGACGCAAATTAGTCTTGGAAAAGGCCGAGGTTTTCTTTGGCGTAGGCTTCAAATTCGGTAAAGCCGCCAACATGCGTTTGGTCAACGAAAATCTGTGGTACCGTTTCAACCGGTTTGCCGACGGTTTTTTCCAAATCCGCTTTGCTGATGCCTTCCGCATGAATATCGACATAACGGTAGTTGAAGTCATCACGGTTGGTTTTAAGATCTTCCGCTAGGTCTTTGGCGCGAACACAAAAAGGACACCCTGGGCGACCAAAAATTACGACAAACATATTCATCTCCTTTAGCATTAATACCCTTACTATGCCTGATTGGCGATGGAGAAAAAAGACGATTCTCCCTTTTGCACTGATAGGCAAAACCGATTGCTTAGAACGGCTGCAGCGCAACGTGCGATCTACAAGGCTCTATGGCGGTAAAAGCGCAGTGTGTGGCTCTTGTGTTGATTGCGCGTCGGCTTATAAAGGTGTAAAAACAGCCCATCCCTCTTGTACGGCTCAACGTCTAATAAGGAAACAGAATGAACCCAACGATTGAGACACTGCTTTCTCACCGCTCTATTCGCAAATTTACCCAAGCCCCCATCTCGTCAGAGCAATTAACCCAGATTATTGATGCGGCGCGCTCGGCGTCGAGCTCTAGTTTTTTACAGTGCACCAGTATTATCCGCGTCACCGATAGCGACAAACGGCGCTTACTGGCTGAATACGCGGGCAACCAAGCCTATGTGGCTGATTGTGCCGAGTTCTTAGTGTGGTGTGCTGACTTTCATCGTCATGAGCAAATCAGTCCCAATGCCAAGTTGGGTTTTACCGAACAAACGTTAATTGGCGCGATTGACGGCGCTATCATGGCGCAAAATGCGATGGTCGCGGCTGAGTCGATGGGCTTTGGTGGCGTGTATATTGGTGGGTTACGTAATCAACCGAATAAAGTGGCCGAGTTGCTGGAGATGCCGAATCATGTGTTGCCATTATTTGGCATGTGCTTAGGTGTCCCTGCGCAAGATCCCGAAACCAAACCGAAACTACCGGCAAGTCTTATCGTTCACGAAAATAGCTATCAGGCGATCGATGAAGCGGTATTGAATGACTATGACAGCCAAGTACGCGAATACTATCAAACACGCACGGGTGGCAATAAAGACATGAGCTGGAGCGAGCAGGTGTCTGCCACATTAGAAAAAGAAGCGCGTCCGTTTATGAAAGACTTTCTGCATAGCAAAGGCTTTAGTACCCGCTAAGCGCTGCGATTGAACAGTTGAGCAAAAAATCAGCACCTCGCTGCTTTTTTATTATCAATAAACCGGGATTGCCCAATTTTGTTGGCTATTTTCTCCCCTCTTGTTTATGAAAACCACGCTAAGCGCTAAAAGTTATTTACATCTAGTCTGTAACCCGTAATATTGCCGCGTTTTTGCGCGTGATAATCACTTTTATCTGTGGTTTTGGGTGCTTATTTTGAATATTGACAGGTTTTTTTAATAAGTAGGGCTCTGATGGAAAACAAACTGGCAAATCCTGCCCCTTTAGGGCTGATGGGTTTTGGAATGACCACGGTATTATTGAACATTCATAATGCCGGATTTTTCCCGATTGATAGCATGATTTTGGCGATGGGGCTGTTTTATGGCGGCTTAGCGCAAGTGATTGTGGGTATCATGGAATTCAAAAAAGGCAATACATTTGGTACCACTGCGTTTACTTCCTATGGCTTGTTCTGGTTGACGCTTGTCGGCCTGATTGTGATGCCAAAAATGGGTCTGGCTAACGCAAGCCCTGCCGCCTTTATGGGTTGGTATTTGGTGCTGTGGGGTGTGTTCACTGGATTTATGTTTATTGGCTCATTGCGCTATTGCCGTGCCAAACAGTTTGTATTTGGTAGCCTGACTATCCTGTTTTTCTTGCTCGCTGCGCGCGACTTTACCGGCAGTACGCTCATTGGCACCATTGCCGGGTTTGAAGGGATTGTTTGTGGCTTAAGTGCGATGTACTTTGCGATGGCGCAGGTGCTTAACGAGGAATATGGCCGTACCGTGCTGCCAGTGGGTGAGCTAACGCGTGATGAGAAAAAGCCTGCGATGGCCACTCAAGCGGCCTAAATTAGACGCGTTGACAGCGTGAGGGCAGTGGATAAAAATGCTGTTTTGTTTGCGGTGTAAAGCAGATAACGAAAAGCCCGGCTACTTGATATAGCCGGGCTTTTTCATTTAGGTCTACCCGTTATGGTGCTTGATTAACACATCACAGTAACAGCTAGGCCGCCTTGTGATGTTTCACGGTATTTGGCGTTCATGTCTTTGCCGGTTTCCATCATCGTTTCAATCACTTTGTCTAACGAAACCCGTGGCTCAGACGAACGTTGCAATGCCATGCGTGAGGCATTGATCGCCTTCACCGCCGCAATCCCGTTGCGCTCAATACAAGGCACTTGGACTTGTCCAGCAACCGGATCGCAGGTGAGGCCCAAATTATGCTCCATCGCAATCTCTGCTGCCATACACACCTGGTGCGGATTACCGCCCATCAGCTCAGCCAAACCGGCCGCGGCCATTGAACACGCGACCCCGACTTCGCCTTGGCAACCCACTTCTGCCCCAGAAATAGACGCATTTTGCTTGTAAAGGCCACCAATCGCACCGGATGCAGCAAAATAGCGGGTGTAGGTTTGCTTATCGACCGGCTCAATAAATTTATCGTAGTAGGCGAGGACGGCAGGAATAATGCCACATGCCCCATTGGTTGGCGCGGTTACAACACGGCCCCCGGCGGCGTTTTCTTCGTTGACCGCAAAGGCAAACATATTGACCCAATCGACTACCGACATTGGGTCGATGTTGTATTTTTCGGTAGTTTTGAGTTGGTGGTGCAACGCCGCGGCGCGACGTGGGACACGCAATGGGCCGGGCAATACGGCTTTCCGTTTTCACGCCKGMCTCGGTACATACATGCTTGCATGGTTTTCCAAATATTGGCGAAATAGGTGTCGATGTCTTCTTGGGTATGCATGCTGCGCATGTTGGCCATCACCAAGCCACTGATCGAAAAACCGGTTTCTTGTGTCAGTGCGAGCAAGCCATCTGCGCTATTAAAGTCGTAAGGGACTTGCACCGCTTGCATGGCCGGTTGACCAAATTCGGCTTCTTCAACAATAAAGCCGCCACCAATCGAGTAGTAGGTTTTGCTCAGCACGCATTTATCGCCTTGCCAAGCGTGAATACGCATGCCGTTTTCATGCAAAGAGAGGTTGGTTTGGTGAAAGTTCATGCCGCCATCACGCGGGAAGGCGACGACGTGTTGCTGCTCGCCCAACGGCAATTGCTCGCCCAACGGCAATTGCTCGGTCTCTTCCACACGTTTAACAAAGCTAGGGATTGCGTCGATATTAACGGTTTCAGGGCTGTTGCCTGCTAAGCCCATAATGATGCGATGTCGGTGTGGTGGCCTTTGCCGGTTAAAGACAAAGAGCCATAAACGTCAACCGTCACGCGGTCGACGTCAGTCAGGCGTTGGTTAGCAACAAGCGCATCAACAAAACACTGGCCGGCTTTCATTGGGCCAACCGTATGTGAGCTGGACGGGCCAACGCCAATCTTGAAAATGTCAAAAACACTGATCATGTGTCTACCTCAGTCAATGCCCTAAGGGCAATGGATTTAGTGTTTACGCCATCCGTCCATGGTATTGACTGTGATGGCAATGCCGGTGGCTTGCCATAATGAAAGGAGCAGCGTTCACTGCTCCTGGTTACCCCGCAAACATCGATGAATACGGCTGGGATTGAGTCCCCAGTAACAGCAGTCCTATAACGCCTGCTGCGCGCGCTGCTTAACCGTGATGGTCAATTAAAAGAGCATGCCGTACATAATCGCTGAAATCGCGACCAAGCCCATGATAAGAACAAAGGCGTTGCTGATTGTACCTGAATACTTCTGCATTGCTGGCACGTTTTTCACGGCATACATTGGCATAATGAACAGGATGGTGGCAATGATCGGGCCGCCAAGTGATTCAATCATCCCCAAAATACTTGGGTTTAGGGTTGCCACCAACCAAATGGTGAGGATCATGAAGATCACGGTGAACACGTCAATTTTCTTACGGTTAATCGGTTTACCGGCACCGCGCAGCGTTTTCACTACCAGACCATTCAGGCCTTCACGCGCGCCCAGATAATGGCCGAAGAATGAAGACACGATCGCGACAAACGCAACCAAGGGGCCCAAGAAAGAGATAAATGGGCTCTCATGCTTGTTAGCAAGGTAAGACAGAACAGCAATGTTTTCTGCTTTTGCCGCTTCTAGATCCGCGGGCGTCAGCGAGAGTACGCAAGAGAATACAAACAGCATGACAAAGCCAACCAGCATCGCCGCGGCGCGCATGAGAATTTGGCAAGATTTTTGCTCTGCATTGTCACCATGATCGCGACGTTGTGCCAATGAGAAAGATGAAATCGCTGGGCTGTGGTTAAATGCAAATACCAGCACCGGAATCGAGATCCATAGGGTGATGGCAAAATCGCCGGCTGAAGGCACTTGAGAGAGGGCGGCGGTGTTCCACTCTGGGATCAGATAGAGCGACATAAATACCAAGATGGCAACCAGCGGATAAACCAAGAACTGGGTGACGCGCAACATCATTTTCTCGCCCAGTAGCATGATAGCCATCATCCCCAAAATCAGGGCCAGTGACAAAATCGCACGCGGTGGCGACGCCATACCAAGCTGGTTAACCAAGAATGAATCCACCGTGTTGGTGATGCCGACACCGTAAATCAGAACAATCGGGTAAATCGCGAAAAAGTACAGCAAGGTGATGATTTTACCCGCGCCAACGCCGAAGTGCTCTTCAACCACTTCAGTGATGTCGCTGCCTGCGGTTTTGGACGAGAGCACAAAACGTGACAAACCACGGTGAGCAAAAAAGGTCATCGGGCCAACTAATAAGGTCATTACAACCAGCGGCCAAAAACCACTCATCCCGGCATTAATCGGAAGAAAGAGGATACCGGCACCGACAGCGGTACCAAAAAGGGAAAGCGCCAGGTTGTATCTTGTTTGGTCCAGCGCGGGCGCGTGGTTGCGCGGGTACCAGTCGTCGAGGTTGTTTGCATAACAATACTACTCACATTGTAGGGAACAGGAATCAGGGAAGGCGAATTTTGGCGATTTCCACGCAGAAAACCAAGCGCTAGATCGCGATATGAAAAGGCGCGACCCGACTATTGCACCAAAATGTGACAACTATCAATAATAAAAGCGCTTTAGTGCGACTAAGTAGGCAGGTGTGTACGGTTTTGTGTTGGATAAATATGCATCAAATTGCGTTAAAATCCATAATCTTGGTAGGGTTTATGGTGCGATTAGCGGAGAAGTGAAATAGGGTGAGTTGGCTGATTAGCGCACGTAACAGCTGAGCAGTAGCTCCCCAAACAAGCCGATCGTGATGATAAAACGCACTCACAGGATGCCATTGCCCGTAGATTAAAAACGCTTGTTCTCGGATGTGGCCCGGGTAACACAGGGTATCTAAAGGCACTTCAAAGCACGCCGCCACTTCATTGGGATCCAGGCAAGGCTGATAATCGGGATCCACCCAGGCAAGCACCGGATGAATATAATAACCCGTCACTGTGGGCAGGGGACACAAGTGACCAATCACGGCGTCGCGTGAGACGTGAATTCCGGTTTCTTCCCACATTTCACGGGTGGCGGTGGCAATATTATCGTTATCGATAGACTCGCGTTTGCCACCCGGAAAGCTGACTTGTCCCGGGTGATGTTTAAGGTGATTGGCGCGTTGGGTTAACACCAAATGAATGCCTGATGGCCTAGGCACCAGCCCGATCAATACCGCGGCGGGTTGAAAATCTGCGCCACCGAGAATGCGCGGAGAAAGCCGTACGTGATTGAGAATGCGGCCGTCGTGGCGCGCTAAAGGAGTGATTGAAAATGCACGGATCACGTCGGTCGGTGATAGTCGCGTGGTCGCACCGCGATCAGCGAGCAAATACTCTCCCTCATAGCGCGGCCAAAATCCAGGGCGAGGTCCAAACCCCGATGCTGTCTGTGTTGCACTGCCCAGGGGGGAGGCATTTAGAGGTGAGAAATACGCATGGTCAGCCGCGAGTAACTGCATCCACTCTCCTTAATCCTGAATCGACACGCTTACTGTGTCATCGTCTGCCAGTACGGGTAAAATTCGGCTCACTTTATCGAGCGTCTCCTGGTATTCGGCGTCGGCTTGGCTGTCAGCCACTAATCCGCCGCCGGCCCAAACATGAAGCTGTCCTTGATGACCAACCAAAGTACGAATGGTAATGCTGGTATCCATACGTCCACAGCGGCTGATATAGGCAAAGCTGCCACAATAAATATGACGCCGATGGGGTTCGAGCTCTTCAATGATTTCCATCGCACGCACTTTCGGTGCCCCAGTTATTGACCCGCCAGGGAAAGCGGCGCGCAGTAAGTCGAGTGCTGTCTTGTCGTCGGGTAAGCGCGCTGTCACCGTACTCACCATATGGTGAACCGCCGGAAAACTTTCTATATCAAAGAGTTTAGGCACAGAGACGGAACCTGGCGAGGCAATACGGCCAATATCATTGCGTAACAAGTCTACAATCATCAAATTTTCAGCGCGATCTTTCTCGGCTGATTTCAGGGCTTGGGCATTTTGGGCGTCTTTTTTCGGGTCCGCGTCGCGTGGCCGGGTGCCTTTAATCGGTTTGGTTTCAATCTGTTTGTCGTGCACCGATAAGAACCGTTCTGGCGAGACCGACAAAATGGCGCTGTCTTGCAGGCGAATAAAGCCCGAAAACGGCGCGCGTTGTGGGTGGCGAGTTTGCGATATGCTTGCCACTCGTCACCCTGATAGGCGGCAGAAAAGCGTTGGGCTAGATTAATTTGATAGCAATCGCCAGACTGCAAATACGCTTGGACCGTGTCGAACTTTTCGCCATATTGTTGTGCGGTCATGTTGGCGTGCCAAGGCCCAGTCAGTGCGAAAGGAATCGGCGAGGCCGGCGCGTGTTGCTCGGTGAGCCACTGCCATCGTTGTTGGCTATCGGGTGCAATCACTGCCGCTTGATGCTGATGGTGATCGATCACCACCGCCCAGTCATCAGAGCCCGACCGCCATATCGGGCACTTCCAGCTCATCTTTCGCCAATGCCGGTAACACTTCAACGCATCGACCGAGATCATAGCCAAAGTAACCCAAGGCCCCACCAATAAATGGCCAAGGTGCAATCGGCTCAGCCGCGGGTAAGAGCTGTGCCTGAAGCTCGGCCACCCAGTGAAAAGGGTCTTGATCATGGGTGGTGGTTGTGCCATCTGCATAACAAGTTGTTACCTGATTGTGCCGCGCCGTAATGGTAGCAACCGGATCGGCGACCAAGATATCAAAACGGCTGTCTGGATGGGTTCGCGTGGCCGAGTGGAGCAGCATCGCCCAGGGCTGGTGGGCAATCTGATCAAACAGGGTCACCGCAAGATCTGGCGCGTAATCGATGGGCGTAATGGTCAATGTCATGGCGTTTTCTGGCTGCATTGTTCTTTTTGTGATCACGGTTGAAGCGCTGTGTGGCGCGCGAATAGCGCTAAGCGTATCATAGCTAGGCCTTTTCCGGCACGGGCCAACAAAAATAACCAAGCAACACTATTGCCATCATCAACTTCTATAATCCGATGAGGCAACCTGGCTGTATGCTATTCGAAAATATTGAGTGCCAATCGATAATAACGAGGGGAAAGCTCCCCAACACTGGATACCCGCTTTGGGTCCTGCAAATGACACCAGAGGCAATGATGACCACAATTAAACAGCAAGACGTGATCGAAAGTGTTGCAGATGCCCTGCAATATATCTCTTACTACCATCCCCTTGATTTTGTTCAAGCCCTTGAAAAAGCGTACCACAAGGAACAAAGCCAGGCGGCAAAAGACGCCATTGCGCAAATTCTGATTAACTCCCGCATGTCGGCGGAAGGTAAGCGCCCCATTTGCCAAGATACCGGCATTGTCACCTGCTTTGTCAAAGTGGGCATGGCGGTGCAGTGGGATCGGCATGATATGACGGTGCAAGAAATGGTGGACGAAGGGGTACGACGCGCCTACACCAACCCTGACAATCCGTTACGTGCCTCCGTGGTTGCCGATCCGCCGGTGAACGCCAAACCAACCCGCCGATAACAGCCCCGCGGTCGTGCACATTGATATGGTGCCGGGCGATGCGGTGGACATTCAAATTGCCGCCAAAGGCGGTGGCTCGGAAAATAAAACTAAGATGGTGATGCTGAACCCGTCTGACGATGTTGCTGAGTGGGTCGAGAAAACCCTGCCGACCATGGGCGCGGGTTGGTGTCCGCCAGGCATGTTAGGGATTGGGATTGGCGGTACGGCTGAGAAAGCGGCCGTACTGGCGAAAGAATCGCTGATGGAGCATATCGATATTCAAGCGCTGATTGAGCGTGGCCCAGACAATGCCGATGAAGCCCTGCGGTTAGATATTTTTGACCGAGTGAACAAGCTGGGGATCGGTGCTCAAGGCTTGGGCGGCCTGACCACGGTGGTGGATGTGAAAGTGAAAACCGCGCCCACCCATGCCGCTTCTAAGCCGGTATGCCTGATCCCAAACTGTGCCGCGACCCGTCATGTGCATTTTACTCTCGATGGCTCAGGCCCAGCCGAATTGGCCCCTCCTAAATTAGAGGAGTGGCCTCAAGTCACTTGGGAAGTGGGGGATAATGTCCGCCGTGTCAATCTCGATACGGTAACCAAAGAGGACGTGCAAAGCTGGAAAACCGGTGAAACTGTGTTGTTGTCAGGCAAAATCCTGACTGGGCGCGATGCCGCGCACAAACGCTTGCAAGAAATGTTGCGCAACGGTGAAGGCTTGCCCGAGGGCGTCGACTTTAATGGCCGCTTTATTTATTACGTTGGCCCTGTGGATGCGGTGGGTGATGAAGTGGTCGGTCCGGCCGGTCCAACCACCTCGACGCGCATGGACAAGTTTACCGATATGATGCTCGCCGAAACCGGACTCACCGGCATGATCGGTAAGGCTGAGCGCGGTCCTGCGGCGGTGGAATCGATTAAAACCATAAAGCGGTGTATTTGATGGCCGTTGGTGGTGCCGCTTACTTGGTATCAAAAGCGATCAAAAAAGCGCGCGTGGTTGCGTTTGAAGATCTCGGCATGGAGGCGATTTATGAATTTGACGTGGAAGACATGCCTGTGACGGTGGCGGTCGACGCACAAGGACAAAACGCGCACCAGATTGGCCCGGATACCTGGAAAGTGAAAATTGCGGAAATGGACAACGAGTAAGCGTGGAAGCTCGGTTTTGTTAACCCATAAAAAATGCGCCGATTGGCGCATTTTTTATGCCGACTTCACCAACCGAGAATCAGGGGAGTCGGCACATCAGACAGCAGCGTGTTTACGCCACTTCCTCTTTTTCGAGATCGAACGAAGCGGCAATCAGGTTACGTGTGTATTCGTGTTGCGGGTGATGGAAGATTTCTTCGGGCGTGCCCGCTTCCATGACTTTACCGTTTTGCATCACCATCACACGGTCTGACAGTGCACGTACCACACTCAAGTCATGACTGATAAACAGATAGCCAATGTTGTGGCGCTGTTGAATATCTTTCAACAAGTCAATCACGGTCAGTTGTACGGAACGGTCAAGCGCAGAGGTTGGCTCGTCGAGTAAGATAAACGCAGGATTCAAGATCAATGCGCGTGCAATCGCAATCCGCTGACGCTGACCGCCTGAGAACTCGTGCGGATAACGGTTAATCGCGGAGCTATCGAGACGCACTTCATACAGCGCATCTTTTACCCGATCGAGACGCTCTTTTTTGTCGAGCTCTGGGAAGTGAGTGCGCAAGCCCTCAGCAACGATCTCACCGACCGTCATGCGGGGTGACAGTGAGCCAAATGGGTCTTGGAACACCATCTGCATATCGCGGCATAGCGCTTTGTTCTCACTGTTTTTTATTTCGTGGATGTCGTGACCTCGAAAACAGACTCGACCTTCGGCAACGGGCAACAGGCGCATAATCGCACGGCCCAGGGTCGATTTACCCGAACCAGACTCACCCACGATGCCTAAGGTCTCGCCACGGCGTAGCGATAAACTAATGTCGCTCACGGCCTCAAAATAGCGCTTGTTGCCACCAAAGAAGTCAGCCCCAAGGAAATATTTGATGGTGACATTATCTACCGTCAGCAAGTTTTCTGAATCATCTTTTACCGCTGCTTTGCGACCACGCGGCACCGCGTCGATCAGCATTTTGGTGTAATCTTCTTGCGGGTTGTCGAACAAGGCTTTGGTGTCATTGGTTTCAACCGCTTCGCCTTTACACATCACCACCACGCGGTCGGCCAAGTGTTTCACCACGGCCAAGTCATGCGAGATAAACATGATTGCCATGCCCATCTTTTGTTGCAGCTCGCCAATCAGGTTCAATACCTCAGCTTGCACCGTCACATCCAAGGCCGTTGTTGGCTCATCAGCGATCAGCAAATCAGGCTCATTGACCAGCGCCATCGCAATCATGATGCGTTGCAATTGGCCGCCCGAAAATTCATGCGGGTATTTTTGCAAGGCGCTAGTAGGATTGGGAAGATGGACTAAATCGAGGAGATCGATAATCCGCTGCTTTGCCTTTTCTGACGTTGTGCGGTGGTGACACTGAATGGCTTCGGTCAGCTGCTCGCCAACGCGCATATACGGGTTCAGTGAGGTCATTGGCTCTTGGAAAATCATCGCCACACGATCACCGCGCATTTTCTGAATTTGCTTGGTCGACAAGGTCAAAACATTGGTATCGTTAAAGCTTACTTGCGAGTCAGGCTTGACCACAGCGTTATTGGGGAGTAGGCCCATCACGGCACTGCTGGAGACTGATTTGCCCGATCCTGATTCGCCAACGACAGCCACGGTTTCACCGGGCATGATGTCAAAGCTTACGTTTTTAACAGCATCGATCATGCCGTCGTTGGTGGTAAATGACACGCTCAAATTTTTGACACTGAGCAGTGGCTTAGAAGCAGATGAAGACATCATCACCTCACTGGTTGATTATTCGACGTCCCGAGCTTGCCGATGACCAGCATGCACTGCAATAACGCGCATGATATGGACGGCGGCGATGGCTCGATGATTTGGATTCCGTCTACTCGATTACTGAGCAAACGTGAGTCATTCATGTTGGGTCATCATTGCTCGCGATGGCTTTGCAATGCACGCCTGATGCGGATATCAGCCAGCTGGTGCCTTTGGAAGGCTTACGCCAGTGGAAGAGGTAGGATATGAGTGTCGCGATAACCGAAAGACGCTTAAGGTTACCTCTCCTTGCGAACACAGCTTTTCAACATCATCCGGTGTTGAAACCAAGCAGCGTGAATATCCATATATCAACAACACAATAAACGAATCGGATATAAAAGCAAATCGTTATTGTAAGCAAGGTTTGTGATGCGAGAGTTTGACCGTGCAGGCAAAATCACCCTTGTTGGCGTATTAAATAGTGGAATATCTGTCTTTTCTTGGGTAGGCAACGGAGACGAATAAACGCGCGGCGTATCTATCGGTGCCGCGCGCGTATCATCGAGTAAGCGTTATGTCGTTTAGCTGCGGTCGAATTCTAGTCGTGTCGAGTAGCGCGCTTCACTGTGCTGGCCGTGCTCAAAGGCGACGTCGCCATTGACGAGGGTCATCTCAATGCTCGATCCGAAGGTGTGGCCGTCAAAAGGTGACCACTGGCACTGATAAAAGAGATTGTCTTGGCTTACTGTCTGGGTTTGGTTCAGATCCACCAGCACTAAGTCGGCCCAGTACCCTTCACGAATGAAGCCGCGCTCTTGCACTTGATAGCGAACAGCAGGCGCATGAGCCACTTTTTGTACCACTAACGGCAAATCAAAAATCCCGCGATGATAAAATTCTAACGCCACTTGCAAGGCATGCTGCACCAAGGGCAGGCCGGCGGGCGCGTTAAAGTAAGTGTTTTGCTTTTCTTCGAAGGTGTGTGGTGCATGATCGGTGGCAATCACGTCAATCACACCGTCTTTCACCGCTTGAATGAGCGCTTGCTGATGGTGCGCTTCTTTGATGGCGGGATTACATTTGATCAGTGTGCCTTTGCTGTCGTAGTCGTCGCGATTAAAAAACAGGTGATGAACGCAGGCTTCGGCAGTGATTTGCTTTTGCTGCAAGGCCTCTAGGGTTTTAGCTGGCTCAAACTGGTACAGTTCGTCTTCGGTGGTCAGGTGCAATACATGTAAGCGCGTCCCGTGTTTTTGGCCAAATTCACCGCCAGCTGTGACGATTTTAAACACGCTTCTTTGGAACGAATATGGGCGTGTGCGTCAATCGGAACGTCGTCACCATATTTTTCCCGATAAATGCTTTCCAATTCATTAATCATTGGCGTGTCTTCACAATGGGTCGCGATCAGGGTTGGGCAGTCGGCAAAAATCGCGTCCAGCGTATCAGGATCGTTGACCAGCATGTTCCCGGTTGACGCACCCATAAATACCTTCACGCCACACGCAGCGTTGGGGTCAAGGCGACGGATCTCATCGATATTGTCGTTAGTGGCGCCAAGATAAAAGGCGTAATTGGCATGGCTGGATTGTGATGCGCGTTGATACTTTTCTTCCAGCGCGTCTAACGTCGTGGTCGGCGGGTTAACGTTGGGCATTTCCATGTAGGTGGTGATGCCGCCAGCCACCGCGGCTTTCGATTCAGTGGCAATGGTGCCTTTTTTTGGGAAGCCTGGCTCACGAAAGTGAACTTGGTCATCAATCATTCCGGGTAACAAGTGTTTACCGGTTGCATCAATCACGCGACAATTCGCGGCCGCAGGGGCACTGATGTCGCGAGCAATCTGGCTGATACGGCCATTTTCGATCAGTACATCGGTCTCAACAACGTGTCCTTCGTTGACGACAGAAGCGTTTTTGAAAAGCAGGGTGGTCATGGTGTGATCCTTACATGTCAATGCATCGACGCTATGGTAACGCAATCGATTACTTGATTCAGCCCTTGTTTTTGCGGGGGATAGTCTGAGATTTAACCGAACATTGACCGAATTGTTGCACATTCGCACCGCTAGCATATTGCCCTTCATTGGGGGCTGCCGCATACTTGGCCGGTATACAACCATAAAAGGGAATCGACCATGGCGGAAGAAACTATTTTCAGCAAAATCATTCGCAAAGAAATCCCCGCGGATGTTGTCTATCAGGATGAACTTGTCACTGCTTTCCGTGATATTAATCCGCGCGCGCCGGTTCATGTGCTTATTGTGCCCAATAAATTGATCCCAACCACCAATGATGTGGAGCCAGATGATGAGCTTGCGCTCGGACGTATGATTACCGTGGCCAAGAAAATTGCAGCGGATGAAGGGATTGCCGAAAACGGCTATCGCTTGATCATGAACTGTAATCAGCATGGTGGCCAAGAGGTTTATCATATCCACATGCATTTAGTGGGTGGGCGAGCACTCGGGCCGATGGTGGTGGGTTAACACGTTAAAGATGAACGAAACCATGAAAACCGTGAACGTTCAGTGGCCACGCCAATGGACGATAAAATGGAAAAAGTTGCGCTTGCCGCCACTACTGATGGGCGCGCTGGTCCTGCTACTGGTGGGGTGTGCACCACGCTATCAGCCTGGCACTTCACCGTCAGGGACCAACAGCCCGGCTGGTTCATCAAGCGCGAAGACGATGTACAACGGCATTGATGGTGCCATGCGAGCCGCGGTGGAATCTTTGTTGGCGAGCGAGCCGTTGCAGACAGCGCCGGTGACCTTGGTCCAACCGATCCAAAATAGCAGTGGCGATTATTTTCCTACCCCAAGGTACTCAACGCAGTTGCAAGCGGGCTTAATCGAATCCGGTCGGATAACCCTTGTTCCTGAAGCGAGAGTGCAGGCGGTCCGCGCCTCGTTAGGGTTGGCGACGAATCAGGTGCTGGTGGATCCCGCGACCATTGTGCAATACGGGCGAATGTTAGGCGCACAGTATCAGCTCAGTGGCAAAATCACCGGTCAGGCGCCTTATCAGCTGAGTTTGCAGTTAATGGACTTACAGTCAGGGGTGATCGCTTGGCAGGATGTGGAACGCTTTGTCAGCCGCTGAATGGTCACCAACACTGGTGCAGACCTTATCCACTGCACTGACGCGCTATTATTGTGTCCCCACGGAGATTACCGGTGCCGAGCCGCTGGCAGCGGGCCTGACAAATCGCTGTTTACGACTCACCGACTCACAGGGGGGCCGCAGTGTTTGGCGCCCTCATGGTCGAGCGGCGAATGCCTTTGCCATTGACCGTTCGCGTGAAGCTCAGGCGCAATCTTTGGCCGCTGAGCATGGGCTTGCACGTCAACCCATTGTCCACAACGGCGAAGGATTATTAGTGCCCTGGGTGGACGGCGAACCGCTTTGTGACCTAAAAACAGACCACGCATCGATCCTTATTCCCCTCTTAGCGCGTATTCATGAACTACCAACGGATCTAGAAACAGCCTCCGTCGAGGCACAATGCGCCCATTATGAAAAGCAATTGCCTGATGATGTGGTATCGCGATTACACCGGCTCAAGCATAAGGTGCTCGCACATAATCCGTCATCAATGCATGAGTCATCGGTGGTATGTCATATGGATTTAGGTGCCTACAACGTGGTGATAGGGCTAGATGGCAATCCGTGTGTGCTTGATTGGGAGTACGCTCGCGCAGGAGATCCTTATCTTGATATTGCGCTGTTTTGTCGCGCCAATGGCTGGTCTCCAGACCCTGTGGTAGCGCAGTACTGTGCCCTTCGGTCAGTAAAAACGGTGAGTCGCACATTGGCGCGCGTCAACGCTTGGCTGCCTTTTACCGACTATTTAGCGCTATGCTGGTATGAAGTGGGCGCGAGTCTGTATGCGCTACCTGCTTATAAAGAAGCGGCAGAGGCGCTGTATAAACAGCTCTTAACTGACGGGTAGGCGCACAAGAACGGGAGATAATATGGTCAGGGATTTTTGGCTGCGGTGTCGATCAGGCTGTCTTGCGGGCTGTCTTTTGGTGCTCGTCGGGTGTAGCACGGAGCTTGCGTACAATACGTTACCGTTTTGGATTCATTATTATATTGACGATATCGTTGACCTAACGGCTACGCAATCGCAGCAGGTTAAAGCGGACCTTGATACGGTTCAGCAATGGCACCGCGCGGAGGAGCTGCCTCGCTTAGCGGACCGCCTCACGCTGATCGCCGCGCAAAGCTCGGAGCGACAAACGTGGGATCAATTGCGCGATCACCAAGCCGCATTCAAAGCCCGGATGCAAGCCATACTCCATGAACTGGTCCCGACGACGACGCGTTTATTGCAAAGCCTTGATGACCGTCAGGCTGAGCGCTTGACCCAGTTTTTAAAAGATGAAATCGCCGAGGCACAGGCGCGCCGTGACAAACGATCATCGCAAGAATGGTTATCTGAGCAACAAGAAGAGCTGGAAGAACGGACTGAACGTTGGGTTGGGCATACCAAAGACAGTCAAGCGCCATTCTATGCCGAGATGGCAGAGTATCAGCAGCGCGCGATGCCGACCTTCATTGCCGTGCGTGAACAATTGCAAGCGCGCTTGTTCAACCTGATTGAGGTGCGCCAACGAGATGACTTGGACGAGCAATTGTATCAATGGGTCGATGATTTAGTCGCGTGGCGTGGTGGCACTGATACTCAGACGGATATGGCGATATATCGCTCTCGGCGTCTCGATTGGCTACTCCGATTCGAAAAAAGTTTGGATGATGACCAACGTACGCACCTGAGAGAAGAACTTGTGCAATGGGCGTCGCGTTTGCGAAGAATGGCAGAGTAAACATACCCTGATTATCGCGAGGGTGATCTTGCTCATTTTTGCGTGTAAGCAGCTATGCTATTGATAAAGGGCATTACCTTCTTAGCGCAATCAGCAAGGACCGCTTATGATCATCTATCTGCATGGCTTTGATGCCACCAGCCCAGGCAACCACGAAAAGGTGCTTCAACTTCAATTTGTTGACGACGATGTCCGCACCATTAATTACAGCACCATGCATCCCAAACATGATATGCAGCACTTACTTAAACAGGTGCAAACGCAGATTGATGCTAGCCAGGATCCCAACCCGCTAATATGTGGTGTCGGGTTAGGTGGGTATTGGTCAGAGCGCATTGGATTTTTGTGTGGGGTAAAGCAGGTTATGATCAACCCCAACCTGCATCCGCAGGAAAATATGCAGGGCAAGATCGATCGTCCCGAAGAGTACGAGGATATTATGACGAAATGCGTGGCGGATTTTCGTCAGCGTAATCAACAGCGGGCGATGGTGATCCTATCACGTGAAGATGGCGTGCTAGACAGCCAGCGTAGCTATCATCTTCTGTCACCTTTTTATCCTGTGCGTTGGGATGAAGTACAAACCCACAAATTTAAAAACCTGTCGACGCACCTACAAGCGGTTGCACACTTTAAACAGTCGACTTAAAACAGTCTATCTAACGATGACTTTCTCCATGGCGAGCGCATGGTAAGTTCTTTGCGATGCGCTTCTGGTGTAATATTCCTACATTTATTCCGTTAATAAAGCACAGACAAGGGTCGAAGTGACCGCCATTTTACGGCAAAATAGGCGGGCGTGTTGACGAACTACACAGCAAAAAAACACACGCACTCACTCACATAGATTATGTTGTTATTCGCTAACGAATAGAAAGTGTCACTAACGAATAGAAAGTGCCACTAACAAATAGAGAAAGTAACGAACAAAGACCGATTTTAGCTAGTGGCACGCGTGCGGCTAGCGAGTGTTTTTTAATTAAGGTAAGGATGTAGAAGTGACCAAAATTATCGTTGTCGGCGGTGGTGCAGGCGGGCTTGAGCTTGCTACCAAGCTAGGCCGCACGTTAGGCCGCAAACGCCGTGCTGAGATCACCCTAGTAGATAAAAACAGTAGCCATTTATGGAAACCCTTGCTGCACGAAGTGGCAACAGGCTCGATGGATGAAGGTGTAGATGCGCTAAGCTACCGTGCTCATGCTAAAAATCATGGGTTTGATTTTCAGATGGGCACATTATGGGACATTGATCGCGAACGTAAAGTGATCACCCTGGCACCCATGTATGACGAGAATAACGAGCTACTAATGCCCGAGCGTGAGCTTGAATATGACACCTTAGTAATGGCGATTGGCTCGACCTCTAACGATTTCAACACCCCGGGGGTACGTGATAATTGTATCTTCCTGGATAACCCGAAACAGGCACACCGTTTTCGCCGTGAAATGAATAACGAGTTTATGCGCCTGCACGCAAAACACGGTGATGGCAGTGTAGATATTGCCATTGTGGGGGCTGGAGCGACAGGCGTTGAATTGTCGGCGGAACTGCATAACGCGATCAAAGAACTGCGCAACTATGGCTTCCGTGACCTGGAGAACTCTAAACTTAATGTGACTTTGGTTGAAGCGGGCGAGAGAATCCTGCCAGCGTTACCGCCGCGAATTTCTAGCGCCGCGCACCAAGAGTTACTAAAGCTAGGCGTGACAGTGAAAACCAATACCTTTGTAGTAAAAGCCGATGAAGACGGTTTAGAAACCAAATCGGGTGAGCGTATCCATGCCGATATTATGGTCTGGGCGGCGGGGATTAAAGCGCCTGACTTCCTGAAAGATATTGCAGGCTTAGAAACGAACCGTATCAATCAGCTAGAGGTGAAAAACACTCTACAGACGACCCGAGATGACGATGTTTTCGTGATCGGTGATTGCGCGGCGTGCACGCAAGAAGATGGCAGTAAAGTGCCACCGCGCGCGCAGTCCGCGCACCAAATGGCGAGTCTGTGTTTTAGCAATATTGTGGCGAAAATCAACGGGCGTGAATTAAAACCTTATGTGTTTAAAGATCATGGCTCGTTGGTGTCACTCAGCCGGTTTTCAACCGTGGGCAGCTTGATGGGTAACCTGACCAAAGGTTCGATGATGATTGAGGGCCGTATTGCTCGTATGGTCTATATCTCTCTGTACCGGATGCATCAAATTGCCCTGCATGGTTATGTGAAAACAGGGTTGATGATGTTGGTCGGCCGCATTAACCGTGTGTTACGTCCAAGCCTGAAGCTGCACTAAGAGACGATAGCGCGTCATATCGAAGCCGGGGCCTGTCCCTGGTTTTCTTTTTGAAGACAGCGCGAATGCGATAATGGTTGCTCAATAGGGCGAAAGTCGTCACAATAGCACCGCAATCGAGATTATTGATATCACTTCTAGAGCAACCCTCCTGAACGCCGAGTTTTCCTCATACAACGATATTGATATTCATGCCCTTAAGCGACGGGTAGGGTGTCTACACGTGGCGACATTTTTTTATTTATTGAGATCAATTGATGAGTTTCTCCTCTTTAGGACTATCTGCACCACTATTAAAAGCCGTGCAAGAGCAAGGCTATACCACCCCATCACCGATTCAGGCTAAAGCGATTCCGGCGGTGATTAAAGGCCAAGATGTCATGGCCGCAGCTCAAACGGGAACGGGTAAGACAGCGGGTTTTACGTTACCGATTTTAGAACGTTTGCAGGCGGGTAAACGGGCACGTCCAAACCACGTTCGTACCCTGATTTTAACGCCAACGCGTGAATTAGCTGCACAAGTACATAAAAACGTTGAACAATATAGTCAGTACACGCCACTGACCTCACTGGTAGTGTATGGCGGGGTGAAGATAAACCCGCAAATGATGAAACTGCGTAAAGGGGCGGACGTCCTCGTTGCCACGCCGGGTCGTTTATTGGATCTATATAACCAGAATGCCGTGAACTTTTCACAGCTTGAAGTGTTAGTGCTGGATGAAGCCGATCGCATGCTGGATATGGGCTTTATTCGTGATATCCGTAAGATTTTGGCTGCCTTGCCTGCTAAACGTCAGAATTTATTGTTCTCAGCGACCTTCTCGGATGAAATCCGTCAGCTGGCCAAAGGCATGGTCAACAACCCGGTAGAGATTTCGGTCAACCCGGCGAACCAAGCCGCGACCAGTGTCGAACAGTGCATTTACCCTGTCGATAAAAAGCAAAAAGCGCCGATGCTTTTATCGTTAATTGCCGACAACAACTGGCAACAAGTGTTGGTCTTTAGCAAAACCAAGCACGGTGCCAATCGCCTATCGCGTTATTTAGATGATTATGGTGTCAGTGCTGCCGCGATTCACGGTAATAAAAGCCAAGGCGCGCGCACCAAAGCGTTAGAGCAATTCAAAACCGGCGATGTGCGTGTGCTTGTTGCGACCGATATTGCCGCGCGCGGTATCGATATTGCCCAGCTCCCGCAAGTGGTTAACTTTGATTTGCCTCATGTCGCGGAAGATTATGTCCACCGTATTGGCCGTACTGGACGGGCCGGATCCGTGGGGCATGCAATTTCGTTAGTCTGTGCCGATGAAGCCAAAGATCTGTTTGCGATTGAGCGACTCACCAAACAAGTGTTGCCGCGTCTTAGCTTAGAAGGATTCCCAATGGCTAACCCACTGCCGGAGTCACGATTAGATACGCGCCCACTAACGCCGAAAAAACCGAAGAAGCCACAACAATATCAAGATGGCCAGCGTTCGGGCGAAAAAGCCCGAGGGCATAAACCGATGGGTAAAAACCGTCGCCATACGGGTAAACCGGGTGCCAGTCAGTCAGGCCAACCTCAAACACGTGGCGCGAAATCTTTGTCATCGAAACCAATGTCATAGAAACCAATGTCATCATAGCCTGATTGCAGGGTGTGAAAGTAAAAATAAAAAAGCCGGCTTGATGTGCCGGCTTTTTAATGCGTTTTTTTCGATGAACTGCTTTCAATGAGCGACTGTCGATTAACCGTTATTGACTTTGCGTACCTGAATAATCATTCCCATCATTGGGTTATCGAGATAGTGTGTTTCACCGCTGCGCATACGGCGTTTGTGGGTAAAAGCAAACGGCTGCAAGTAACGTTCAACATGGTATTGTTTTTCTACTTTCTGCAGCCCCGCCACTTGCACATCGTTATTTTGATTCGCGCTAGCGTTGGATCGTTGCAATGGCATATCAATAATGTCTTCAACTAAGGCGCGACGTTCAGTCGGCTCGCGTAACACCATATTTGCTTCAACATACAAATAATGCTGGACGTAGACACGTAGCGTTCCGTCAAGCTCATATAATCGGTGTCGCGCCGCTGGTTCGGAAAAGCTTTGCTCGTCCCAGTTCTTGTTGGTTAAGCCATTGGTAGTGTCGTCTGGCTTGGGTGATGCTTGGATTGGCGTGCCGTCCGAGTTAAAACTCGCGCGATAGTCTTTTCCAGCCATTACCCGTAGCAAAGGAAGCGCCGCTCGGCCGCTATCATCTTGGCGCCATGCCACATGGACCATCGGGGTAAAGCCAGCATGATTTTCTAACTTTCTGTATGCGTCGTTAAGTTGCCATTGGTTGCGTGATAATGGCGTTAACCCGGCCGCTTTCAACGCGCGCTGATTGGTGATGGGCACGCCGCGGGTTACCGTGTTCTCGCTGTCTTGCGATGGCCAATTTTCCTGTACGCTTGCGGAATCTTGGTTGCGCTTGAAAACGATTAATTCGACATCATAAAGCCGCTTGGCCCAGACCGGTTGGCTTAATGACAACAGTAATAACACCACAAGTCCTTTTAGGCCTGTGGCTGAGCGCCAATCTTTAGCGGGACGTTGATGATTTCTCACTGGTTACTCCATTTATCATGAAGGGCGACGAGTATTACTCAGCCGCCTTTCATTGGGTTTTTTAACGCGCTAGGCGACTAACTGATGGCTTGCAAACTGAGTCAACAGCTCATCAATAAAGTTCATCCGCTCCCGTCGGTCGGTGAGGGTTTCCACAAACTTTATCTTGGTTGGCCCGTCGAATTTGTATTTATCTGGGCGCGATTGTAACAGCCCCACTAAAAATCCGGGATCAATTTGCGCGTTTTCATGAAACTCCACTAAGCCGCCACGTTCACTGGCCTCGATCTTTTTCACTCCTAAGATCGCGGCACGTATTTTCAGTTGCTGAATGTGGAGTAGGTTTTTCGCCGCATCTGGCAGTAATCCAAAGCGGTCAATCAGCTCGACTTGCAGCTCATTAATGTCGTCGTTGGATTTGGCGCTGGCAATGCGTTTGTACATCGATAGGCGCATATTAATGTCCGGGATGTAGTCATCAGGTAACAACGCAGGTAATCGCAATTCAATATCGGTCTGCTCATTGAGCAGAGCATCAAGACTCGGCTCTTTGCCTTCTTTCAAAGCTTCAACCGCTTGTTCTAACATATCCATGTAGAGGGTAAAGCCAATCGATTGAATTTGCCCACTTTGCTCATCGCCCAATAACTCGCCTGCACCTCGAATTTCCAAATCTTGCGTCGCGAGGGTAAAACCTGCCCCCAAATCTTCCAGCGCGGCGATCGCATCGAGTCGTTTGACCGCATCTTTGGTCATGCGTTTGGGATGTGGCGTCAGCAGATAGGCATAGGCTTGGTGGTGTGAGCGTCCAACGCGTCCACGCAACTGATGAAGCTGCGCCAAACCAAAGTGATCGGCGCGATCAATAATAATGGTGTTGGCAGAGGGAATGTCGATACCCGTTTCGATAATCGTCGTGCACACCAGCACATTGTATTTCTGGTGATAGAAATCGCCCATGATTTTTTCCAGTTCGCGCTCGCGCATTTGTCCATGCGCCACTGAAACCCGAGCTTCGGGGATCATATCACTGATTTCATTCGCCGTTTTTTCTATGGTTTCGATATCATTGTGCAAAAAGTACACTTGACCTCCACGCATGATTTCGCGCAGTAGCGATTCTTTGATCAAGTTGTCTTCACGCTCACGGACAAAGGTTTTCACGGCTAAGCGTCGTGAAGGTGGGGTGGCAATAATCGACAGATCACGCATGCCACTCATCGCCATGTTGAGGGTCCGTGGAATAGGCGTCGCGGTGAGCGTGAGAATATCCACATTGGCACGCATGGCTTTGATCTTTTCTTTTTGACGCACGCCAAAACGGTGTTCTTCGTCAACAATCAGTAGGCCTAAGTCCCGTATTTTGACATCTGATTGCAGTAGCTTGTGGGTGCCGATGAGTATGTCGACTTTCCCCGCTTCGCAATCGGCCAAAATCGCTTTTTGCTCTTTGGCGGATTTAAAGCGCGATAGCACTTCCACCCGTACTGGCAAGTTAGCGAATCGGTCGCGGAAGTTTTCAAAGTGCTGTTGCGCAAGCAGGGTGGTCGGGACTAACACGGCAACTTGTTTACTATTATTAATGGCGAGGAAGGTCGCCCGCATCGCCACTTCCGTTTTACCAAAGCCAACGTCACCGCAGACCAAGCGATCCATGGCGATAGGGCGGGACATGTCGGATAACACCGCATTGATAGCTTGAGACTGATCCGCGGTTTCTTCAAACGGGAAGGTGGCCCGAAATGTTTGATAAGCCTCTTTGTCATGAGTAAAAGCAAAACCTGGCTTAGTTTCGCGTTTAGCATAGACATCCAGCAGCTCCGCCGCGACATCACGCTACTTTTTCTGCCGCACGGCGACGGGCTTTCTCCCACGCTTCGCCGCCCAGCTTATGGATAGGTGCGGTTTCTTCGGCCCCGCCAGAATACCGGCTAATTAAATGCAGTGCCCCAACGGGAACATATAGCTTGGCCCCTTGCTGGTATTCGAGTGTCATGTATTCGGTTTTTAAGCCACCCGCTTCTAGGGTTTGTAAGCCTTGGTAGCGGCCAATGCCGTGTTCGAGGTGAACCACCGCTTGTCCCGGTTTTAGCTCTGCCAAACTGCGGATCACCGCATCATTACTGACGGTTTGTTTCCGTTTCTCGCGTCGACGTTGTTGCACGGCGCGTTCGCCAAACATGTCGCTTTCACAGATCAGGGCAAATTGGCGCGGGTTATCGATAAAGCCTTGGTCTACCGGACCGATGATTAAACCAAAACGACCGGGCTGCGATAGGGCTTCGGGCAAACCATCCGCGACCATAGGGCGGATTTTGGCTCGGCTCAGTAAATCCAGTAAGGCTTCTCGTCGGCCCTCTGATTCGACAGAGAAAATGATTTTACCAGTAAACGTTTCACTGAATTGGCGCAATGCAGCCAGTGGCTCTTTCGCTTGGTGATTGACGGTCAGTGACGGCAATGACGAGATATCTAGGTTTTCTCGTCCGGCCTTTTCTGTGACGCTGTCACTTTCAAGCTTCAGCCGTGGATACTGCTTTAGCGTTGCAAACAGGGTGTCCTTGCTCAGCCACAACGCGTCTGGGGGAAGCAATGGACGAAGAGGGTCAATACGGCGTTGATCATAACGGTTAGCGATATCCGCTTGAAAGTGACTGATCGCCGCATCGATATCACCAACCGACAAGACCAGTGTGTTCTCAGGCAAATAATCGAACAAGGTTTCGGTCTGCTCGAAAAACAGCGGTAGCCAATACTCAATCCCCGCTGGCCAGGTTTTTTTGCTGACTTGCTGATAAATTGACTCAGGCTCTCGGCGCGCATCAAAGTGTTCCCGGAAACGGCCGCGAAAGTATTCGACGGCGGCATCATCAGTTGGAAACTCATGAGCTGGCAGCAATTGGATCTGGGTCAGTTCGCCGGTTGAGCGCTGGTTTTCCGGATCAAATTGACGAATGGTATCGACTTCATCATCAAAAAAGTCAATGCGATAGGGTTCGTCGCTGCCCATTGGGAATAAATCAAGAATGGAGCCGCGGCTGGCGAATTCACCATGTTCCATCACTTGATCAACATGGCGGTAGCCGGCATCGGTGAGTTGATCGCGCAACTTTTCAAGCGAAAGAATATCGCCTTGTTTCACCATTAATGCATGTTGGTGTAAAAACTGTCTCGGCGTGACGCGTTGCAGGGCGGTACTGGCCGGCGCGATTAATACCCCGGTTTGCTGATGTGGCAGTTGATACAGGCAAGATAGGCGCGCTGAGATAATGTCTTGATGAGGGGAGAAACTGTCGTAAGGCAGTGTTTCCCAATCAGGAAAGAGATCACACTCGCCTTGAGTAAACTGGCGAATGGCTGGTTGTAACCGGACGGCGGTTTGGTTATCCGGAACCAATAGAAACACGGGGCCAGCGTGCTGTTGGGTTAAGGTTGCAATCGCCAGCGGAAGCGCAGCCCCAGATAAGTTACCCAGGTGTTTAACGTCGCCGGGCCCTGTGGGTAGAGTGAAAGCGTAGAGCGGTTGTTGGGTCATGAGTTTAACTGCTTGATTGTTTTCGGTCTCGTGCGCGTTTTCTTAAGAGTTTTTGCTGATGATACAACGCGGCACGAATGAGAGTGTCTTGGTCTTCTTCCAATAACCGTGTGTACTGGATTTGGATCAAATAATGAGGTTGATTGTTCTCGTCGTCATCGTGACGTTCGCAATCAGTCACCACGCCGTAGCAATAAATGGCGGTGGGTGGATGGTCAAGAAAAAGCTTTACACGTGCGTGTACCCCATGCTCTAGGGGAGATGGACTCAGGTACGAAAAACGACTGGCTCCAAACGTATGGGTAATAAAGCGATGTTCGGGCTGATCTTCATGACTGAGCATGTAGCCCATCATCAACGTGAGTTTTTCGTTTTGTGTCTGCAAAATGCGGAACAAGGCTGATGCGTCATCAGGATCCACTGATTGTAAATCCTTTTCCACGTCGGTATCGAGCTGACCGCATTGGCTCGCCAAGCGAAACGGAGCGGGGATCTCAGCCATAAAGCCATCCGCGTCCGGTTGCGGTTGGTTGTCAGCGAGGGGCTCCACATTAATCCGCATGGCCGCTCGCACAGAAAAGTACTCGTCTTGGCTCATCACTGTGCCTTTACATTGCTGTTGTATTCATGATTATCACGCACCCTTACCGAGAGGTAAAGGTTAGCGAGACTTTCTCGATCTCAAGGCATGGGTTTAGATGGTCAGAATAAGGTTAATGCGGCGGTTAACTTGGCGATCCTGACTGGGACAGGTATGCTTGCAGCGAATCAAAACAGTGAGCTAGGTGTGCTATGTATCAACCTTTGTCGGTGTTTATTGGCTTGCGCTATTTGCGTGGCCGTTCAGCCGACCGCTTTGGGCGTTTTGTCTCGTCGATGTCTACCGCGGGGATCGCGATCGGTGTATTGGCGTTGATTACGGTGTCATCGGTGATGAATGGATTTGAAGCTCAACTGAAAGGACGTATCTTAGGGGTGTTGCCCCATGTGATTATCGCCAATGGCCAATCAGGAGCAATATCGTCGACCATAGAGCAGTGGCCACATGTGGTCGATACTGCGCCGATAAAAACCACCGATGCGGTGATTCAAAGCCGTAAAGGCCTCAGTGCAGGCTTGCTAGAAGGCATCGATCCGGCGGCGACAGAGCCGCTTGCGTCCCACCTTTTGCAAGGTGATATTTCGGCACTGCGTCCGGGGCGTTATCAAGTGATGATAGGGCGCGCCATGGCGTCTGAGCTGCAATTACGGGTCGGAGATTCGGTCCGAGTCATGGTCACCAGTGCCAGCCGTTTTACCCCCATCGGTCGGATCCCGGCACAACGTTTATTTACCGTGGGCGGGATTTTTCATACTGGCACCGATGTTGATAGTCAGTTGATGCTGGCCAACATTGAAGATGTCGCCAAATTGAGTGGTATTGCCCCGAACCAAGCGAACGACTTACGCTTGTTTTTAGATGATCCGTTTGCGATTACCCAGCTTAAACCCAAGGCCGATCCTGCCACCTGGACCGATTGGCGACGCTGGCGCGGTGAGCTCTTTCAAGCGGTAAAAATGGAAAAAAATATGATGAGTTTGATGCTGAGTCTGATCATTGTGGTGGCAGCATTTAACATCATCTCCGCGCTGATTATGGTGGTGATGGAGAAACAATCCGAGGTCGCGATTTTAAAAACCCTAGGCATGAAAGATAGAGACATTGTGGTCGTCTTTATCGCCCAAGGTAGTTTAAGTGGCCTAGTCGCGCTGCCATTGGGGGAGTGCTTGGTGTATTGATTGCGTCATATATCAACGAAATCATGGCGATATTCGGCGTGAGTCTATTGGGTAACGGTTTAGCGTTGCCTGTGGTTGTTAATCCGTTTCAAGTTGCCATGATACTCGGCTTAGCGGTTGTGCTAAGTGTGTTGGCAACCTTATTCCCTGCATTTAAAGCGGCATCTGTTCACCCTGCTGAGGCACTGCGTTATGAGTAAATCTTTGTTGTCCTGTCACCGTGTCAGTAAAACCTATCAAGAAGGTGGGCAGTCAACCTGTGTGTTAAACCAGGTGTCAATGACGATAGCGTCGGGCGAGCTGGTGGCGATTGTGGGTTCATCCGGCTCGGGAAAAAGTACGCTATTGCACACGCTTGGCACGCTGGATGCGCCGAGCGAGGGGGATGTCTGGATTGAGGATGCATTGGTGAGTGCGATGTCGGCGTCACAACAAGCGACACTGCGTAATCAAACCTTGGGATTTGTTTATCAGTTTCATCATTTGTTAGCGGATTTCACCGCGCTCGAAAACGTGATGATGCCTTTGCTGATCAACAAAACCCGTCATAAAGCCGCAGCCAAACAAGCGACTGCGATCTTGGATGCGGTGGGAGTCGGGCATCGACTCAGTCATCGTCCGTCGGAATTGTCTGGTGGCGAGCGCCAACGTGTGGCGATTGCGCGCGCCTTGGTTAATGAGCCGAAGTTGGTATTGGCCGACGAACCGACAGGTAACTTGGATCACGCCACGGCGTTAGAGATCTACGATTTGATGCGTCAGCTGAATGCCAAACAGGGGACGGCGTTTTTAGTGGTCACCCATGATAGTGAACTGGCCGCGAAATTGGATCGCCAATTGATGATGCAAGATGGCCACTTGGTTGTGCAGGAGGCATCATGAGACCGCTATCCTTGGCGATAGGCCGGCGCTTTAGTCGTGCTCGGCAGCGTAATCGCTTGGTCTCCTTTATTTCGCTTTCGTCGGTCATTGGCATCGCGGTGGGCGTAATGGTGATCATTGTGGGGTTATCGGCCATGAACGGGTTTGAGCGAGAGTTGAATCAACGCGTGCTGTCGGTGGTGCCTCATGGGCAGGTGTTTGGAGTCAATGGTCCGATTGAAAACTGGCAGCAGGTGCAAGCGCAAAGTAAGCGGCATCCAAACGTGGAAGCGGCGGCGCCGTATGTAGAGCTCACGGTGCTGATGGAACATGGCACTGCGTTACAGCCTGCGCAAATTCGTGCCGTGGATCCCACGTCAGAGCGCACGGTTAGCCGTATTGGTGATTATATTGATGGCGGTTGGGAAAGTTTGCAACCGGGTCAATCGCGCATTGTCTTGGGACAAGGTATTGCTTCTCAGCTTGGAGTCAGTCAGGGCGATTGGCTCACGGTGATGGTGCCGTCGACAGATAGCAGCCTTAGCCTGCGTGCGCCGAAACGAGTACGAATGCAGGTCGCAGGGCTATTACAGCTAGGCGGACAGATCGACCATTCACTGGCATTAATGCGGCTCCAAGACGCTCAAGCCTTGATGGGAATGGATCAGGCGGTGACTGGTGTCTCGTTGAAAGTCTCTCCAGTATTACAAGCGCGACAAATCGTACAAGAAGTGGGGCAAACCTTATCCACGTATGTGTATTTAAAGGACTGGACGGGCGAGTTCGGTTATTTATATCGCGATATCCAGTTAGTCCGAGCCATTATGTATTTGGTGATGGTGCTGGTGATTGGCGTGGCCTGTTTTAATGTGGTGTCAACCTTGATGATGTCGGTAAAAGATAGAGCCGCTGACATTGCTATTTTGCGTACAATGGGTGCCGATGATCGCCTGATTCGACGCATATTTATCTGGTACGGCTTGTTCTCTGGGGCGTTAGGCAGCGCGATTGGCAGTGTATTGGGCGTGGCGCTTGGCAGTCATCTTACCGCGATCTTGTCTCAGGTCGAGACCTGGGTCGGTCATCGTTTTTTGTCTGGTGATGTGTATTTCGTCAACTTTCTCCCCAGTGAATTACATGCCACAGACGTGGTGCTGGTCAGTATAACGGCGATACTTCTGAGCTTGCTGGCGGCCTGGTACCCGGCACGTCGCGCTTGTCAGCTCCAGCCTGCTGCAGTGCTCAGTGCAAAATAGCATCACGTGTCATCGCTGTAATACGCAATAGCCATAAAAAAGAGCTCGCTTTCAACGGGCTCTTTTTTGATTCTGTCTCGCTCAAGCGCGTTAACGATTGTATAAGGATCAACGGCTATTCCATCTCACTCGCACCTTCTTGGCCTCACGCTTGCGTAGCATCGCACCCAGCGCTACTCTACATGCGCATTAGGATGATGGTTTGTTCGGTTTGGGAAGTGCTTGTTTGATCTTTTTAGGCAAGCGAAGTTTGCGTTTTTGCCAGCTTCTTACCACCGAATAGCGCCAAATACCGCGCACACTGAAATAACCAATCATCGCGAAGACGAGCCCACTGGTGATACACCCTAATAAAAAAGGTGGGCCAATATGGCTCATTTGCTCGGCAAGATAGTGCCATGAAAGCTCAAAGTGAAAGGGAATGGGCGCTGTGTTTAGCATCCAAGTCCCCAGCTTGTAGGCGAGATAAAACAACACTGGCATGGTGATAGGGTTGCTCACCCATACCAAGGCAACGGCCAGTGGCAGGTTCACGCCGAACATAATGGCCAGGCCTGCGGCCATGATCATCTGGCTAGGAAGCGGGACAAACGCCATAAACAGCCCCACCGCAAAGGCACCCGATGCCGAGCGCCGATTCAGACACCACAGGTTGGGATCATGCAACAGGCTACCAAATACGCGCAGCGCCTTATTGTCGCGCAATGCCTCCCGCTTTGGCATATAGCGTTGAAAAAACTTCTTGGGCATACCTGTTTATATTACCTGGAAATTACGCGATGAAGCTAACCTTTACGATTACCGCGGCACTGACTTTGCTGTCATTACCATGGTGGCCGAGTTTATCGCCCGTTTGGGTCTGCTTCATTACCTGTATTGTCTTTTTTTTCGGGATGAAAACACGTTGGTGGTGGCTTGCAGGGAGCGCGCTGGGGCTCACTTGGCTGTATTATCCGCAAACCTGTATCAAGCAACGTGATCCATATCATTTCAAACCCAAAGGATACTACAATCACCGGCACTGTGGGCACCCTTTTTACTGCGAATTCGGGCGCGCAAGCGATTA
>NZ_AQOD01000121.1 GCF_000513715.1 Salinivibrio socompensis S35 | reverse complement strand
CGTTGATGCGTCGTTTATCTTTGATGGCAGAGAACTCGGACATCAGGAAAAAAGAGTGTAGAATACTGGCTAGATTCATGGTGGTTGGCGCTTTTTGTGTTGTAGTGACCCATAATCGCCGATTATCATGGATCTGACTACCTTTTTTATCCTATCTCACTGATTCTTCTATGTAAGAAGTGGGGAGCCATCAGAGTTGGGATGTCGAACGCCCAGAGCTTTTAGTATTTGATGCCGATTTCGTTGAGCAAAATGTTTATGCAGGTGGACAAGTCACTGCCGACCAACGAAAAAACCTATTGCAATTTGCTCTTGGCGAAAATGCTGTTGTTGCGCAACAAGAATATGATCTTGCAGATAATAATGCGAAAATAGCAGTCAGTTCTTTACGTGAAACAAGCGATCAATTGGAAGTGTTGCATAGAGGTTTGACGCAAACTCAATTTGAAAGAATAGCCGAAGTTGTAGATGCGGATGACCAAATATCAGTTCTCAATGGCAAGATCGCCGAAGCACAAAACATCGGCCTTATTCAAGCTAAGGCATTGCCTCAAAAATTAGTGACACCGACACTTAATGTGGATGATGTTTTCAATATTTTAAGTACGTCCCTTGAAAATATAGACCTAGCTGCGGAACAGCAAGTAAAAGAGCATTTAAATATTCACAATAAGAATCGTTTGGAGAAATGGATAAGTGACGGCCATGCATATGGTGATGAAGGTAATTGCTTGTATTGCAACCAACCTCTTGAAGGAGTCGAATTAATACAATCATATCGTAGTTACTTTAATCAAGATTATAATCAACTTAAATCAGATGTTTCTCGACTGAAAGGCCTTATTAACGCAAGCTGCTCAAATGAGATAATTGACAGATTAAAGTCACGATTTGAAACTGCCAGCGCAGTCATTGATGGATGGCAGGAGCATGTTGAGATAACACCACCAACATTCGATGAAAGTTCGGCAAGGGATGCTTTTTCTAGTATTGGAAATCTGTTAAACACTTTGAGAGAAAGCAAAGAAGTTAATTTGCTTGATTCTGTTGGCTCTGGAGTGGATAGAAACGAAGTCGATAGAAAATGGCAGGAAGTATTAGATATTGTCGTTGCATGTAACGACTCAATTTCAAATGCTATAGCTGTTATAGCAGACTACAAAAACAATTTGGCAGCTCTAAGTATTGATAATTTGCGCAATCAAATCCGTGATTTGGAGTGGGCTAAAATACGTTACAGGCAAGATGTTAAAGATTTATTTTCACAGCTTGCATTGGATAAAAGACAAGACGTAGCTGCAAAAGCTGAAAAGCAAACCAAAAAAGACGCCTTGAATCAAATCATGTAGGCAACACTAGAAAGTTATAAAGATCGTATTAATGAGCTTTTGCGCGGTTTTGGTGCTCAATTTCTGATTCCTAATATTGATTTTAATTACCGGGGTGGTTTGAGAAGTGACTATGTATTGCAAATGCGCGGTGCCAATATTGCTTTAAATGGTGGTGTACCAGATTTTAATACTTCTTTGAGCGAAGGTGATAAGAGAACTTTAGCCTTTGCATTTTTTATTGCATCAGCAGAATCAGACCCTGATCTTGCCAGTAAAATAATTATAATTGACGACCCAATGTGTAGCTTGGATCTTAATCGCAAACAACAAACACGCACTGTATTAAAACGATTGCATGATAATTGTGAGCAGATCATAGTTCTCGCACATGATGTTCATTTTCTTCGAAACCTCCGTGATGATGTGCTTCGCACAGGAAACCCAAACAATGTTAAGTGTTTAAAGTTAAAGGCGGTTGCCAATCGCTATAGCGACTTTGATGAAATAAATATTGACCAAGAATGTGAGAGTGCATATTTCAAATGTCATAGGATGCTTGATGAATATATGGCAGGAAATGCTCAAAGCAGTATGGAGATAGCGAGGTCAATAAGACCTATGCTTGAGGGATATTTACACAGAAGGTTCCCAGGAATGATAAATAGCGGTTTACTATTCGGGGAGATAGTAAACCAAATTAATAGTGCCCAGCCTCCTAGTCCTTTAGTTCATGCGCAAAATATTACAGCGGAACTTAATGAAATCAATCGCTATGCTGGTCAGTTTCATCACGATACTAATCCAGCAGCTGATCAGGTTCATATTATTGATGGAGAGCTGCTTAACTTTGCAGAAAGAGCTATAAAGGTCATTCATGCAGGGACTCCATAAACTTAATGGTGAAAAATGTACAGCACATAACAAGTTGCTGCACTCGGAAAAATTACTCGCTGCGCTCCCAATTTTCCGGTGAGCAAGGCGTTATGCGCCAAAAATTGGATTCACATCCATGCTTTTGTGGAGGATGCGGATAATCTCAATATTTTGACTGCCGATCTGACGATAAAATATTACGTGACTTCCTTGTGGAAACTTTCTGTAGCCATCGCGAATTTCGTCACAGGCTTTACCAATGTCAGGATTTTCGGCTAACAGCCAAAATGAGTCATCAAACTGTTTTAGATAAATATTTCGCTGTTCGCGACCCCAACGTCGAGAGCTAAACAAGGCTATATCTCTTAAATCAGATTTCGCCTTGTTAGTTAACTGAAATGGTCTCATTTTCTCTCTTCGCTATCTAACTCATTGATAAACGAATCAAGGTCATAATCCGCAACTCCGCTTTCTTCACCTTCAACAAGCAACTGGCGTAAAGTGTTCATTTTAGTTTCTTGGCTTTCAAGTAAACGTAAAGCGGAACGAATGACTTCACTTGCAGAGCCATAGCGACCGCTTTGGATTTGATTAGCAATAAAACCGTCAAAATGGTCACCCAAAGTAATACTAGTGTTCTTAGCCATAACATAGCCCTCAATACCAATAGATACCTAATTATGGTACTGGTTAGGCTTGGATGCAAGGCGCATAACAAACGAGTACGTCGTCAATCCTAAATTTTAGCGAGGTTTTTATCCCATATCACGCCGTCTCTGAGCATCGAATTTAAGATCACTACTATATTGCGTACTACGAGGCGTTGTAGATCAACGCGCTGAGTCTATCGATGCACCTCTGTCGACTGGCACAACTGCATCCAAGCCTCGGCGGTGCGTGAGACATAGCGCTCGCCGTGCCAGACTAAGCCGAGTTGCCATTCAATCGCTGGGCTTATCGGTTTCACCAGCAATAACTCACTGTCTTCTAAGCTGGCGCTGAGGCGCTGGCATAAGGGCGCAGGTAAAAACGCTACCCCTGCACCACTTTTCACCAAGGCGGCTAAAAAATCCCACTGACTGCTACGCGCGGCAATGGTGGGCTGATAACCATGCTCTTCACAGCGGGCAATAATCCGATCGCTTAGAGTAAATTCGGCGCTATACAGATAAAACGGTTCGTCTTTCACTGCCTGCCATGTCAGGCTTTTTTGCGCACGCCACGCGGCTTGGTTAGGCAGCACTGCATAAATGGGGTGTGTTTGTAAGGGTAAGCTTTGCAAGCACTCAGGCTGGGTGTCGGTGAGCATGGTGATTGCTACATCAATCTCACCATTGATCAGGGCTTGTTCGGTGCGCCGCCCACCGTATTCGACAATACTGAGCGCGACATTTGGGTAGCGTTGTCGGTACTCACGCAGCACATTGGCATACAGCGGCCCTATCATCGGTGGCATCCCCAATCTAAGCTGGCCGCGCGCCAGTTGATTGAGATCGTCGAGCTCGGTATTTAGCTGCTCGAACTCAGCAATAATGCTCTGCGCACGCTGATACACCACCTCACCAGCATCGGTTAACCAAAACCGCCTTCCCTCTCGGTGCAACAACGGCTGACCCACATCTTGCTCAAGGTTACGCACCATTTTACTGATTGTCGGTTGCGTCACATGCAACGACGCTGATGCGGCAGTAAAGCTCTGCTTTTCCACTAAGGCAATAAAATAGCGCAACGCACGAATATCCATAAACGGCCCTTAAAAGCTGTCTGTTAACCATGCCATTTTGGCATAGTTGATGGCGAAAAAAGCAGAGGAACTGGCACTTGTTACCAAACGTCACTAGGTTACACTTTCGGTAGCATGAAGCAGTCTCTCATCAGGGCGAGATCGCGAACGTTTTTTAACCAAAAAAGGATCGGTTTGACGATCACCTCTGGCTGTGATCATATAGGCAGATTCTAAAATAGTTCGGGATAGATACCGTGGATATCGATACATTTAAAGACTACTTCAGCGCA
>NZ_AQOD01000120.1 GCF_000513715.1 Salinivibrio socompensis S35 | reverse complement strand
TTAGGCTCTAGATCAGCCTCTAAATGCGCGTCTAGCTCAGCTTTTATTGCAGCTTCGGTCAGCTGTTTGATCAAAGGTGTTAAGACGCCATCTTTGCCAGTAACACCTTTGCCACTACGAAGCGCTTCTAGGGCAGCTTCCATATCGAGTTCTATTTTCTTGTCGGTCATGTATCATTCCTCTTTCGACCATTCTAACGAAATGACACAGAATTCTGAACACTACCATCTGTGGGGAAAAAAGCACTCCCTGTCACACCGTTTTCCGCAACCTATAACTTCCCGTCGAAATAGCCGCCGCAACCTAAATCAGAGTTAGGTATACTGGGCGGCTATTATTAGGGTCTGTTGACCCTAATAACCTAGATGTTTTGCTGTCAAAGCTAGAGCAGAATCACGCGATTCAGCACCTTTATGCCGCCATAAAAAGATCGACCTCCTAATATTTAGTTAAAAAACAACGAAACTTGGCCAGACTCACGGACTTGTGGCTTTTTTTGCTGAATAATCTGGTTATATAACGACAAACAAACACAAAGGTGACTTAGCCATGTATTACGGCTTTGATGTGGGCGGTACAAAAATTGAATTTGGCGCGTTCGACAAGCAACTCAATCGTATCGCGACCGAGCGCCATCCGACCCCCACGCAGGATTATCCAGCGTTAATAGAAACGTTAACCCAATTGGTTAAAAAGTATGATGCAAAATGGGGAGAGCAGGGAACCATCGGCATTGGTATTCCCGGATCACAAGCAGAAGATGGCACGGTATTAACGGTTAATGTGCCTGCTGCCAATGGGCAATCATTACGGTCTGACTTAGAGGCACGTGTCGGTCGAGAAGTACGTGTCAGTAACGATGCTAATTGCTTTGCGCTGTCGGAGGCCTGGGATGAACAAGCACAGTCGGCAAAAACCGTTCTGGGCTTGATTCTTGGAACCGGCTTTGGCGGTGGTTTGGTCATTAACGGTCAGGTGATCAATGGCAAAAACCAAATGGCTGGCGAGGTTGGCCATATGCGAATGCCCATTGATGCTTGGTTGCGTCTTGGTGAGCATCCGCCAATGTTTGATTGCGGATGCGGAAACAAAGGGTGCTTAGATAATTATCTATCCGGACGGGGATTCGAGCAGCTGTATGCCCACTTTTATCAGCCTTTATCGGCGATTAATATTATCGAAAATTACCGTGCGGGCGACCCCGATGCGGCGACATTTGTTGCGTGCTTTTTTGATGTCTTGGCGATGTCTTTGGGTGGCATTTTAACCGCATTCGATCCTGACATGGTGGTGTTTGGCGGTGGCTTATCTAATTTTGATGAGCTTTATGATGCCATTCCTGCGCGTTTACCTCAGCATTTACTGTCAGCGGCGAATGCCCCCGATATTGTGAAAGCACAGCATGGTGATGCAGGCGGCGTTCGTGGCGCGGCATTCTTGCATCTTACGTGATCACTAAAGTAAGTGAGGTCCAAAAAAGCCGACGATGTCGGCTTTTTTTGATTTCGCTTTTTACGCGTTGTTACTGGTTCGCTTTTTGACAGTGATTAATTGCGTCGTCTAAAAGCTCAAGCGCTGTTTTATTAGTGGGTGGCAGATCCGCGTCTGATTCGGCGATTGGGGTGGTCCGCTCACCCCAGCGAATCAGCCCTGCACCCCATGTTAATCCGGCGCCAAATGCGGCAGTAAGCAGTTGGCTATGCGGTTTGACGACGCCTTGTTCCACCGCCTCGCACAAAGCGATAGGAATTGTCGCGGCTGACGTATTACCGTAGTGTTGGATATTGATAAATGCTTTGTCTAGCCCAATGCCTGCATGATCACACAGGGTTTCGATAATGCGTTTGTTCGCTTGATGAGGGATGACAAGATCGATGTCATCAGCGTTGAGTTGATGACGAGCAAGCACTTGATTAGCGGCTGAGCCCATGCCTTTCACGGCACGTTTAAAAATGTCGCGACCCACAAAGTCAAACGAAAAATACCCATTCTCTGGATCAAAACGATCCATGGCGGTACCAAATGCTGGGATGGCCAATACGTCTCGACCTGCCGGATCACACCCCAATTGTGCATCCAGCAAGCCGATGGCTTGATCGCTTTTGCTCACCACAACTGCACCGGCACCATCACCAAATAAAACGGCGGTGTCGCGTTTGCTCCAATCCAGGTACCAAGTGAGGTGTTCCGCGCCGATGATCAACGCGTGCTGATAATGGCCAGCTTGCAACATTTTTGTGGCCGTTTCTAACCCATAGAGGAACCCAGTGCAGGCAGCATTCATATCGAAAGCGGCCGCCCGTAGGGCACCAATATTCCCCTGAACTTTTGATGCGATATTGGGGATCAATGTATCTGGCGAACATGTCGCGACAATCAATAAATCTAACTGACTGGCGTCGATACCTGCAGCAGCCAGGGCTCGTTGGGCAGCGACGGTGGCTAAGTCTGATGTATCTACATGACTGACTCGACGCGCTTCGATGCCAGTGCGCGAGCGGATCCATTCATCATTGGTTTCTAAGATAGTGCTGAGGTCATCGTTACTCAACACGGCAGGTGGGAGACATTTCCCCCAGCAGTAATTTCTGCAAATGCCATAGTTGTTTACGGGTTATTAAGCGTTGCGCTAGTGTAAACCTGAAACCCAATTGAAACAATTTTGATAAACAAGAAGAGGGAAAAAAACACTACCTGGCGCAAATGCCAGGCAGTGTGAGCGGGGTTACCAGAACAGGCGAGTAAAAATAGCAAGCACCACAATACAGACGAGGTTTAAGTACATACCCACCCGCATCATATCACGTTGTTCAATATGCCCAGATCCAAACACAATCGCGTTAGGCGGTGTGGCAACCGGCAGCATAAAGGCACAGGATGCCGCAATCGCAATTAATGCCGATAGCGCGACGGGTGACACCCCTAATGCCTCAGCGATGGTTGCGAAAACGGGAACTAAAAGTGCGGCGCTGGCGGTGTTACTTGCGAATTCAGTGAGGAAAATAACAAACGCGACGACACCTAGCATGGTAAAGAACAAACCTGATCCGGTCAGCGCACTGCTTAGATGGTTCGCTAAGAACACACTGGTGCCTGTTTCCTTTAATACATTGCTTAAGCAAATACCGCCACCGAACAGCAGCAGTACGCCCCAATCTGCCGTCTTTTCCACTTCTTTCCATTTCACGACCCGAGCGGCCCCCAGCAACACGATCGCAGAGAGCGCAACGATCGAGTCAAACTTACTAAGTCCACCGAACATGGCATTCAAGGGCTTACTGAATATCCAGGCCGACACCGTGAGTGCGAAGATAGCAATGGTGATCACACGCGGAGTGGTCCACTCAAAACCACGCTTGTCGGCTTCAAAGCTATGGTCAAGGTTCGGTTTGGTTAAAAAATACAACACAAGAACAGCCACAGGCAGGAGGACAAGCGTGACAGGCAGTCCGAGTTTCATCCAATCTGCGAAACTTAACCCCGCTTCTGCGGCCGCAATCGCGTTAGGGGGGCTGCCCACGATGGTTGCGATCCCGCCGATACTGGCACAGTAAGCAATCCCCAAGAGGACAAAAACATAGGTGCTATGATCTTTTTGATTATTCACCTTGTGCAAGATACCTAGCACCAAAGGTAACATCATCGCCGTTGTGGCCGTGTTACTGATCCACATCGATAGGCCGGCAGTGACACCAAAGAGCATCATCACGGCAACCGACATCTTACCTTGGGCGATAGTTAAGACTTTATTGGCAATCGCTTGGTCTAGCCCTTGTGCTTGCAGTGCCGCTGCTAATGCAAATCCCCCGAGAAAGAGAAAGATAATAGGGTTAGCAAAGTTTGACAAAGCCGTCGGTGTTTCAAACACGCCAAGGGCGACCGCCATGATGGGGACCAAGATCGCTGTCATACTCACGTGGATGGCTTCAGTCAGCCAAAGCACAGCGATAAAAACCAGTAAACTGAGACCCGTTGTCACATCGGCGGCAAACGGCAAGCTGTTATATAAAACAAAAAACAGCACAATATTAGCCAACAAAATCCAGGCTTTTCGATCGAACTTTCGGGAGCGTAAAGAAAGGGATTGCAAGTTCATAGGGCGTCCTTTTACAAACGTTATCAGGTATTGTATTTATTTATAATATTTGTGTGATTCGCTTGATAACGGAGGTTTTAAAGCAAAAACAAGCCATAACGGATTACCAAGCGATGGCTAATATACGCTTTATTGGTCAGGGTGTTAATCGATTGCAGACAGGTTTTTAAACAAATAATTAAAACAATGTAAAATTTGTGATTCGGGCAGCATCGATAAAAAGTGAGCTAAGTAGCAATAAACAGTGCGCTAAGTAGTAGTGAGCTAAGTAGTAATGTCGAAAGGGCGTTTAGGGATTAGCGCTTGAGAGGCCATCAATGGGGGCTTTAGGTCCGGTGAATTTGGGCTTTACATTGAAAATAAAACTGTCGAGCACTGCTTTGGTACGTGCCAGTATTTCTCTGGCGCGTATTTTAACACCTGACCAGCCTTTAGGACTGGGTACCGCGTAACAAATAGCATCAATATCGTTTACATCCGCGAGAAATAGCGCACGCTCACAATGAAATTGCTGGGTGATCACGGTAAAACGCGCGAGGCTGAAAACCGTCTTGGCGCGAACAACGGAATCGAGTGTTCGAAAGCCGGCGTAATCGAGATGGATTGCTTCTTCAGCAATGCCTGCTTGGCGTAAATCTCGTTTCATGGTCCAAGGTTCGTTATACGATCGATGGGCATTGTCACCGCTCAGGAGAAGATGGCGGATCTTACCCGCATGATAAAGAGATTCCGCGGCTTCAATGCGATAGGTGTAATACGGATTTGCGGTTTTACCGATATATTTACTGGTGCCGAGTACCAACTA
>NZ_AQOD01000119.1 GCF_000513715.1 Salinivibrio socompensis S35 | reverse complement strand
ATTGTGAAACGCTCACCCCATCGGGACCATCTACCATTACCAAGGTCACGCTCATTCAGCGCCTCAATATCGCCCTCTACTTGACCGAACTCATACGCCATGAGTTCGGTCAGTCGAACTACTTTGTAACCCACCGCATTGTCCGCCAGCCAATAATCATGGCGATGTATTCTACGCAATAGGCCAGATTTTTGGATAGGTTTGTTGTCATCGTTAGGTTAGCACTGGCTGAATTGTGAAGTGCGTGCAAGAAATAGTTATCGCTCTCCTGAGTATTGAGAAAACGGATCTTAGGATTTAATCATGTCATTTGTCGGTTTAAATCCGATACCGCACTGGACTTATATCACCAAAATCAATAGCACCAATTGAGGCTTCGAACAGACTTCAATATACTCTATCACTGATAAGGCCAGCATTTGATGCTGGCCTTTCTTTTCCGGATCAGAGAAACCTGTTCTCGGTACTACTCAAGAACGGGCTCTTGCGCCAGCGCTTGGCGCTTTTCTTCACCGAAGCCGCGTAAACCAACCACATGCACATGCTCACGATCGTTCAAGATCTTACGCACCAACTTGTAGGTGGTGCCTTGCTCTGGGCTGATATTTTCTGGCGCAGCGATCAGTAGCTGCATATCCAAACGATGACACAATTCAAACAAGGTTGAGATCGATTTGGCATCCAAACGAGCGGCCTCATCGAGGAACAACAAGCGACATGGGATCACATCTTTGCCACGTAACCGGCGTGATTCTTCTTCCCAACTTTGGATCACCATCAGCAAAATCGCCTGACCGGTACCGATCGCTTCCCCCGTCGATAACGCACCAGATTCCGCTTTTAGCCAGCCGTCTGTGCCACGATTCACCTCAATACCTAATTCAAGGAAGTTACGATAATCCAACAACTCTTCGCCTAAGGTCTGTGGTGAGCGCTGCCCCATGTCGATATGCGGGTTGAGGCGTTGGAATAGCTTCGCCATCGCTTCCGAGAAAGTCAGGTTCGGGTTGCCAAACAAGTCTTGATGTTGATCGGCATGCTCGGCCAAGCCCATAAGCAACTGCGCATGAGTGTCACGAATCGAGACATTTAAACGCACTCCGTTGACCTGACCAAATCCGACACTTTGCAGCCCTTGGTTGAGCATCCGTATGCGGTTTTGTTCACGCTGTATCGTTTTACGAATGATATTGGCGACCGACTCTGAGCTAATCGCTAAGCGCTGCTCACGCTGCGTGAGTTCTTCGGTCAGGCGCGCAAGCTCCACTTCCATTTCTTCAATCGCTTCAACGGGATCGTCGGTGCGAATAATGTCATGCCGGATCCGCTCGCGCAGGTGCTGATAAACCGCCACATAGAACAAGACTTTGCGCTCGGGCCGGCCAACGTCTTCTGACGCACGCAAGGCGTCGCGCAAGATTTCATTATCGGCAACGGCAAGGCGCAAGGCACCCAACGACTTGTCTGACAGAGAGCGCAATTCCTCGGCTGACATATACGCCATTTCTCGGCGGTTCAGTTGCTTTTCGACGCCGTTGTCACGTGCAATCCGCAATACACTGCACCAGCCTGCTTTGGCATTGACCACAAACTGACGCAGCTCTTTATACTGCTTGAGCGATTTACGCAGCTCTTTGGTCAGCGACTTGGTTTCCATCTCTAACGAGGTGATCCCGCGTGACAGCTCACTATGTCGCTGTCGCGCTTGGTGCATTTGCTCATACAAGGTATCGCGACGATACTGCGCGCGCAGCAAGGCTTCTTCGTCAGCTTGTACACCTAACTCGGCAAATTCACGTTTAAACTCGTTCAACGTTTCTTGCTTAGACTGATGCGCACTTTTGAGCGAGGCTAACAGCTGCTGATACTGGCTATTTTGTCCCTGTACCTGCTTGAGCGCGTCACGTTCGCGTTGGCGTACTTGCTCTGCATCTTTTAGCTTGGCTTTCAGTTGCTCGTTTAACTCACTGCTTTGCGTGAGCATGTCTGCCGCATCTTGATAGGCAAAGTGAGGACGGCGTTCGGCTAAGTCAGCCACGGCAAACAGCTGTTGCTTAACGGCTTGTAACCTTTCATCGGCTTGTTGATAGGCCTGCTCCAACTTATCAAACTGCTCAGGATCACTTTCCAGTGTCGCCAAACATCCTTCTAAGGCCGCCAATGTCTCCCCATGCTGCTGAATAAAGCTTTGCCTTTTTCGCCGCATCCAGGTTGTTATTCGCCGCTTGCAAGCGCGCATCAAGCTCCGATTCAGCAAGGGAGCCAGCACAGTAACGCAGCTTATCAAGGCATTGTAGCGCTTGCTGACAACGTGATACCGCCGCCTCGTGCTGCGCCAGCGTGTGTTTAACGTCAGTCATCACTCGTTGGGTTTGCGCACGTTTTTCACGGCAAGCCGCTATCGCTTGTTCGGGATCAGGATCGAACGCGACAGTAAGGTGGTCAGCAATAAACTGGCTGAACGCCTGTGACAAACGTTGCCACTTCTGCACATCAAACGAGGCTTTTGCGTAGTCTTCTACCAATGCATCACGTTGCGTCCTAAGCTGCTCAAGGCGATGCTCACGGGCAGCGCGACCAAACAATGGCGTCTCTGGGAAGCGTGAATAACGCATTTGTCGGTCATTCAAGTGCACACACACAGCACCGCCTAACTCTTGCGCATCAAACACACGGTCATCAAATGCATCCGCATCGCCCTCAATGATGTAGAGATCATCCGGGCACGCGTCAAGCGTCGTCAGCTTGTCCTTTACGCCTTTTAGATCAGGCACCACTATGGCATGCCGCGCCGGGCCATACAGGGCGCTAAAATATGGGGCATCGTCCAAGGTAATATCGTCGTAAATCTCAGACAGCAAGGTGCCACCAAGCGTCTCGGCCAACCCTTGTAACTGCGCATCATCACTGCCGCCAGGTTGCGCCAGTTGTTCAATCGCGTGCTCTATCTCATTTTTTTGACGCGCGAGCTGCTCTTGGTGATGGGTCTGCTGACGCACCGACTCATGCGTGGCATGCATTGCCGCCATCACCGTTTGGCTATCTGCCAATGTTTTTTCGGTTTGGCTTTCCAGTTTGGTTAACGCCTCATTAGCGGCAAACCAACGGGGCGCTTTGCTTTCAAGATCGCGAATCTCTGCGTCAATCGCTTCCTCAGTCCGCGCCAACTCGCGTAGTCGTTCCGCCTGTGTCTCTTTCTCTTGTTGTAAGCTCTCGCGCTTTTCTTGCTGCAACGCAACGGCTTGCTCCACTGCATCACTATCCGCCAGGTGTTCACCCGTTAAGGCCTGATAATCTGACACCAACTGGCTGGCCTTTTGCTGTTGCTCGACCCGTTGAGTCAATTCGCGTTGCTCATATTGGCGCTGAGAGAGGCTGTCGGCAAGATAGCGATGGGTGCGGCCCTGCTCTACCCAGTGTTTGGCTTTTGTGCCCGCTTCGTTCCGTCCCACTGATGGATCAATACGCTGTAATAAGCTTAACCCTTGCTCGAACTGGTTGGCGGTCGCCGATGCCAAATCCCGCTTGTGTTTAAGCGACAAGACGCGATCCGTTTGCTCTGATTCTTGGGTTTTGAGCCTTTGCAAGCAGGCCCCGGCATCGTCGACAGTAAGGCCGTCATCGTCAGTGAGGCGTCTTGCTGTTTCCAGCGCGGTTACCGCTTGCTGGTATTGCAAAGAGCGTGTTTGCTGAGTATTCAGTGCTTGCTGATAGTCCGCCAATTGCGTTTTTAAGCTATCTACCTCTTCTTCACTTTGTGCCGCGCGCAACTCGGCTTCGGTAAGCTGTTCCGTGGCTTCTTCCACCACCATGATTTGCTCTTCCAGTCGCTCAGAAAGTTCAAGCAAGTCTTCTTCATAACGCTGAATTTTTTCTTGCTGACGCATCGCCGACTGCACCAGTTGCAAGTGATCAGCCGCGGCTTGATGGTCTTGCTCAAGATGATCTTGTCCGGATTCCAACTCACTTAATTCGGCACGCATGGCCTCGGCGTGCTGCTGTTTTTGCTGTAAGGTTTGCTGCGCGGCGTTTAATTCAGCCCGCAACGACAAGGCTTGTTCGAGTTTAGTGCGACGTTCATTGGCATGGCGCATATAATCCGAGGCCACATAATGGGTCGCCTCAGTGATCAAATGCTTAAACAAATCCCGATCGCGCTGGGTAACCTTAATCGCCTCCAGCGTCATGCGGTTTTCTTTCAACGCCACTTCCATGTCTTGGAAGGCTTTTTTAACCCCGCCGTTTTGTGGCAACAAATACTCACGGAGTGACTTGGTAATGGCACTGGAAATGCCGCCATACAAGGACGCTTCAATCAGGCGATAGAATTTGCCACGATCTTGTTGGGTACGCAGTTTTTTAGGTAACACCCCAAATTCAAACATTTGCGCATGATAGTCAGTGACCGAGCTAAACGCTTTAAAATACGCGGTTTCATACGCACCGGCCGCGTCTTTCACTTCGTTTAACTGACGCACCCGCGCTTGGCCGTTATCTAAGGTTTCCACCAAGACATCGGTGGGTGCCACTGAGGACGGTAATCCTTGCAAGATAAACGGCTTGATATCGACCTTCTTATCTCGACCGGCGACTTGCTGTAAGCGCACCCCAAATAACACGCGCTGTTGACGCGAGTTCACCACGTCTAACGCAGCATAACAGGCACCTGGCTGCAATTTGCCGTGCAAGCCTTTATCTCGTGAGGCACTTGAGCTGCCCGCTTCGGTAGTGTTGCGAAAGTGCAGTAAGGTTTGATCCGGGATCAATGAAGTAATAAAGGCTGCCATGGTGGTGGATTTACCGGCACCATTACCACCGGATAAGGTGGTGACCAGTGAATCGATATCAAAGGTTCGCGCAAAAAAGCCGTTCCAGTTCACCATGGTGAGTGATTGATACTTACCGCGCTGGCTCATGCTGTCGGCTCCTCCGTGTGTTGTGTGGCGGACATCTCAGTGTCCTGATCAAACTCATCATCAAGCAAGCTGGATTGAATATGCTCTTGGCTATGGACCACGGCTTCACCATCTCGAATTAAGCGCAATTGCGCGTCTTGTGGATCGTCCCCGGTGCGCACATCGGCGCCAAAGCGGAAGGTGGCTTCACTGACGCGAAACTTATTGCCCTCACCAATCGGCAAGATCATTCCCAAACGACGCAGGCGGCGCAGCGAGGTTTTGACCTTATCGAATAGCTTCTCGCGGTCGAGATCTGAGCCTGTAGCACGATGGGTAACCAGCTTCATCAGCTTTTTCTCGTCGGCCAATGCCATCAGCTCGTCGAATAGCTCTTGTGTGGTAAAGATCCCTTCTTGCGCTAAGCGCTCTGGGCTCAAATACAAAAAGCACAGCACTTTGCCGACCAGCATATCCAGCTCCGACAAGACACTGCGACGGATAAGGCTGGTGGAACGCGGGCGTAGATAGAAAAACCCTTCTGGCGCACGCACTAACTCAGCGTTATAGCGCTGATAAAAAACATTTAACGCTTGCTCAAATTCAATCAGCAAGGCGTGGTTATCCAAATCGTCACTGGCAATATGGCGGCCAGCACGTAATGCACTATCCAACGCCGGAAATAAAGGGTTAGCAATGGCTTTGGCCAGATCTTCTGGCATTGGCTGTTCAGTATTTATCGATGACATTCGCTTGTACCTTCGCTCCGAAGTCGTTAATCGCCTGCCAATCAGGCTGGATCGCGTTGAGATCAGATTGGGAATAGCCCATCCGAACCGCTTGATTAATCACTAAGCGCGCGAGATCAAAATGGCGAGCTTGAGGGTGCTCGGCTAAGTAGTCTTTGAGGACACGACCGAGATCGATCGCTTGTCCGGTTTCTCGGTGACGGTCGAGCATCTGTGAGACTTTCTGTGACAAGGTGTCATCCACCACCGTCAACTGCTCAAACGTTACTTCTTCTGGCATGTCACCGGTGACTTCGTCATCACGTAACACCAAGGCTTCATCGCGGGTGTCGCGCAACCGCTCAGCGTCCGCATAGGTCAAGAACCACGGTGCATCCAAATAGTCTGAAACGGATTGACGCAAACGCTGACTGAACGCCCGGTTTTTATCCATATCAATCGCGGTTCGAATAAATTTATGCACATGGCGATCGTAGCCAATCCACAAGTCAATCGCTTGCTGGCCCCAATTGACGATTCGATCCAGCTTCATCTGCAGTCGATAGACCATGGCATCGACAAACTCGAGCTCGTCGCGTTGACGCACCACTTCCTGGATCTCTAACAGCTGACTTTGTAGTTCATCTCCCGCCGCCTGAAGTGTTTCTTGCAGCTCTTGCAGCGTATTAGAGGTTTCATTTAACAAGTGCTCACAGTTAGCAATGGCCGCTTGCCAATCTTGGGTAAGCAAGGCAGCAATATCGTCTTTAACGTGTTGTTGCTGCTCATCCATCACTCGCTGGTTAAGATCGATACGGTCAAAAATATCAGCTACCGAGTATTTTAAAACCCCATACACATTGTGACGCCAAAAAGCGGCATCGCCGTCTTCCTCTGCGCACCGCGTGCCTTGGCGATTTCATCCGCGACCATTGAAAGCTGTACAGACAACTTTAAGGTCGAGTATTCACGGTGGCGAGCATAGTAATCCGCAATGCCCAGGGCGAGCGGCGTGAGACGATAAATGCTATCGCCCTCAGTCATCTCACTGGTAAAACGGCTTAATAAACGCGCTTGCACCATTTCATTGATGGCATTGTTGGCGCGAAAAGCAATGTTGCCGATACTGCCGCTTTCGTCGCTAATAAACTGTTCACTGACCAGCCGAAAAACATCAACTAATTCATGCTCGCTCAGTTCATCTTCTAAGCGCTCTTGGCTCATCACCGCCATCGCCAGCAAAAATGCCAAGCGCTCGGGCGGCAGCTGAAGTGCAAAGTTATTGTGTTTAACCCAACTGACCAATTCCGGTACGGTCTGAGCGTCGTCTTCTCCATGCTGAGAAGACGGAGCCTGATCACTCATCGGTTGTCCTTGTTTTCATCTTGATGACTGGAGGCATTGTATTGCCCCCACACATGAATATATCGCCCTAGAGACACAAACGGCTCTTGGCGGCATAGTTGCTGCTCCAACGCCAGCACCTGCTCAAAGGTAAAATCACCAATATTGGTATCGCGCATGTAGTCATGAAACGTGCGCACCCCGGTTTTACCTTTGAGGCTAATGCCACTGTCTTGCATCCATTGATAGACGCTGTCTGGCTGCAACCCTTTGGGCGGCTGAAGTTTAAACCTGTTTACGGTGCGGCATTCCCTGCTCAACATGGGTTAAGTTGCCACACACCAGGTTTTTAAACAGCAACCCAGTTTGGTTATAAAACATCACAGATGCGATCCCTCCCGGCCGTAAATGGCTGAGCAAGTCTTTCAGTACTTGCTCAGGGTCAGCAACCCACTCCAATACCGCATGAAATAAAATCACATCAGGGGGTGACGCCAAATGCTCACCAATAGATTGTACTGAGGCATGGACCAGCTGATACTGCGCAAGTAAGTCCTGTTGTTCAATCTCCTGACGCGCCAACTCGAGCATTTGTGAAGAAAGATCACATAAAGTGACACTGTGACCTCGAGCAGCCAGCGGTTGTGAAATCGGTGCAACGCCGCCGCCCGCATCCAAAATATGGAGTGGCTGATCCGGCGGAAAGCACTGCAACATCTGCTCGATGTCGTGCCAAATTACCGCTTGACGGATTTCGCCTTTGCCCGATCCATAAATGTTTTTAACAAATTTGTGGGCGATATCGTCGAAATTTTTATCCTCAGTCACAATGGCATTCGTTATCATTGAGTGGTATGAAGGCATATTCTGTCACAAGCCTTACGTTAATAAAGGTTTATGGCATTATTTGTACCTCGTTTGACTATATTTCGGGCGACATTGCATGTTTGAATTAAAAAAACTGATCTCAACCTTGATAATGCCCTTGCCCGCGCTGTTGCTCTTGGGTCTTTTCGGGCTATGCCTGCTTTGGTTCTCTCAGCGTACAAGGCTGGCATCTTTTGTTATTTTCGTTGCGTTTGCTGGGATTTTTCTCACTGCGTTTCAACCGGTCGCCTCGGGGTTACTTCGCCCACTTGAGCGTCAATACACCGCCTTTCTCCCCACCGAGAAACCGGTCGACTTTGTGATGGTACTGGGGGACAGTCATGTGGTCGATGACGCACTGCCGCCGACGTCTGAACTTTCTCGTGCGGCGCTGATGCGTCTGACCGAAGGGATCCGCATTCATCGCATGTATCCGACATCCAAACTGATATTATCGGGCTATGATCACGGCTATGAGGTTAGCCATGCTCGCATGTTGGCACGTGTCGCGATGGCACTTGGGGTCAATAAAAACAGTATTCTGTTGCTGGAAACAGCAAAGGATACTTGGGAGGAGGCGTATCAAGCGGCGTCTGTGGTTGGAAGCCGTAACCTTGTGTTGGTCACATCAGCCGCGCACATGGAACGCGCGGTGTATGAGTTTCAAAGTGCAGGCCTTAATCCCATTCCTGCACCCACCAACTTCATGGCGCAAAAGGAGATCAAACAGCCATGGATTAAGTACAGCCCTCGTGCACAATACCTGGAGCAATTCGAGCGCTATTGGCACGAGCGACTTGGTCAAGGCTGGCAGCGGCTACGTGATCTCATCGCACAGCCGGCGTCTAAGTAGCAACTTTACGCAGTCACTCATGAAAAGAAAAAAGCCGCGATGATCATTCGCGGCTTTTTTCTTGTCGTTCTTGTCATCGAAGGCGATATGTCAGATGGTGCTCTTTAAGCATCGTTATGCCGCGCTATTGGCTGATAAATACTCACGAACCGCCTCTAAATCGGCTTGAGTATCGACTCCGTGTGGTGGCGTCTCGGCGGCAACGGCAACATGAATTTTTTCACCATGCCAAAGGACTCGTAGCTGCTCGAGCGACTCGATCTTCTCTAATGGGCTTGGCGTCCAATGAATGTAACGGCTAATAAACCCCGCGCGGTAGCCATAAATACCAATATGGCGAAGCAAAGCTTGTGGGATCGTGGGCGTTTCGGCGTCGAAATGAGTGCGATCCCAAGGGATCGTGGCACGGCTAAAATACAACGCAAATCCTTGCTGATCCGTCACCACTTTGACCACATTGGGGTTGAACACTTGCTCGCTGTCATCAATCGCGACGGCCAAGGTGGCCATGGGAGCTTCCGGGTACTGATTCAAATTCTCGGCGACTTGACCAATCACGGTAGACGGAATTAACGGCTCATCGCCTTGCACGTTGACAATGATATCGTCGTCAGCAAACCCGTATTGTGCAACCACTTCAGCCAAGCGTTCAGTCCCCGACTCATGGTCAGCGCGTGTTAGGCATACGTCGCCACCAAAGTCACGCACCGCGGCTTCGATGCGTTTATCGTCCGTTGCAACAATCACCTGACTCGCCCCTGCTGCTTGAGCGCGCTCATACACATGTTGGATCATCGGCTTGCCAGCGATATCAGCCAGTGGCTTACCTGGCAAACGGCTTGAACCAAACCGTGCTGGGATCACCACAGAAAACGGACTCATCCTTGTACCTCTTCCTGTGACAGATCACGCGCTTCCGACTCGATGAGTACCGGAATGCCATCGACAATGGGATAAGCAACCCGATCAAATTTGCAAATCAATTCGTTGTTATCTCGGTTATAAAATACTTTGCCCTGACAAGATGGGCAGGCCACGATTTCAAGCAGGCGGTGATCCATAGCGTTCCTTTGTTATTTATTCGCGTTTGTGGTCAAACGTTCGATCTTGGCGAGTAAAGCTTGGGCCGCAGCCTCAGGCAAACACGCTTCTACCGGCAAATACCACCAGTTATCTTGTGCGATCCCTTGGTATTTTACCGCGTCTTTTTCGGTCATCAGTAAATGTTGGCCCTTTTTGGCCAACTTGTCCAGTTCATCGGCACTGAGGGTTTGATGATCATTAATGCCTTGGCTGTGTAGCGGGGTCACGCCCATTTGTTGCAACGTGGCAAAAAAGCGTGGTGGATGACCAATCCCTGCTACGGCAACCACACCCGGTAACATCGACGCAGGACAAGACTGTCCCGTTCGAAGATTAGTGGCTTGTCCAGCCACCAAATGCATCGGCCACTCTTTCTCCTCGGGATCGCCGCCATTATTAATCAGCATGTCGACACTGTCGAGACGGTCGACCGATTCTCGCAAGGGTCCAAGGGGTAAGTAATGGCCATTCCCAAAGCGGCGCTGACCATCAATGATCACGATTTCAAGGTCGCGGTCTAAGCGATAATGCTGCATGCCATCGTCGGTCACCACGATATCGACATCCTCTTGCAATAAGCGCTTCACCGCTTCACTGCGGTCGGGGTCAACACACACTGGCACCTGGGTACGACGAGCGATTAATACCGGTTCATCACCGGCCACACTCGGGGGTGTCGTTTGCGTCAGCAGCAAAGGGTATTGGTCTGATTTACCTCCGTATCCACGGGAAACCACGCCTGGGCGATAGCCCTGCGCTTTCAGTTGCTCCACCAGCCAGATCACAAAGGGGGTTTTACCGTTTCCCCCTACCATGATATTGCCAACCACAACCACAGGCACTGGGGCACGATAACAGGGCAATTTTCCGCGCAAATATTGACGGCGCCGATAACGAGCAATCAAACCAAATAACGCGCTAAACGGCCTTAATGGCGTCGCCCATAGAGATCGTTGATGGCCAAACCAAAGTTGATCCAGCATACCTAGTCACCAAACTGAATACGATGGAGTTGGGCGTAGGCACCGTTGTGCGCGAGCAATGCTTGATGGCTACCTCGCTCAACAATCTCACCTTCATCGACCACCAAAATTTGATCGGCATCTTCAATGGTAGACAGACGGTGAGCGATCACCAGGACGGTGCGATCCTTTTGCAGTTCATCCAAGGCGGCTTGAATCGCGCGCTCTGACTCTGTATCCAGGGCCGAGGTTGCTTCATCAAGGATAAGGACAGGCGCATTCCGTAACAAGGCACGGGCAATGGCAATACGCTGACGCTGGCCGCCAGACAAGCTCACGCCATTTTCACCAATCATGGTGTCGTAGCCCTCATCCATCGCGCGAATAAAGTCGTCTGCATAGGCCAACTTAGCGGCATGCTCAATTTGCTCACGGCTATATTGATCGGCCGCCGCGTAGGCTATATTGTTAGCCACCGTATCATTGAACAGGTGGACATTTTGCGACACCACTGCAACCTGTTGGCGCAAATTACTCAACGTATATTGCTCAATCGGCATCCCATCTAAGGTAATTGAGCCACTGTCTATCTCGTAAAAACGGGTCAAAAGGTTGGCAATGGTACTTTTCCCTGAACCTGACCGTCCCACCAGTGCCAGCGTTTTCCCCGCGGGCACCTCAAAACTCACATGATTCAGTGCTGGCGCTTCTCGTGATGGATAGGTAAAGACCACGTCTTCAACTTTGATGTCGCCGTTAATCGGCTCAGCCTCGTACGTGCCGGTATCTTTCTCAGTTTCCAGCTCCATTAAGTTAAACAAGCTGTGACACGCTGCCATCCCGCGTTGAAATTGCGAGGTCACGTTGGTTAACGACTTCAGTGGCCGCATCAGACCAAACATGGCACCGAATACCACCGCAAAGGTCCCTGCCGTTAGCTCTGACCGAATGGCTTCGGTGTTCGCGAGAATCAGCACCACCACCAGCGCCATTGACGCGATAAGCTGAATCACAGGGTTGGCAATCGCCTGGGCCGAAACCAGCTTCATGGTTTGCTGACGCATACGGTTACTGACTTTCTCAAACCGTTTTTTCTCGACGTCTTGGCCACCATAGCTTAAAACCACTTTATGGCCTTTGAGCATTTGCTCCGCGGAGCTGGTGACCGAGCCCATCGCATCTTGCATATTCGACGAAATACGACGGAAGCGTTTAGACACCACCTGAATCGAGATCGCCACCACCGGCGCAATAACCAGAAGAATCGCGGACAACTGCCAGCTCGACCAAAACATTAAGATCATTAACCCGAGGATCGATGCGCCCTCTCTCACCAAGCTGACCAACGCACCACTGGTTGCAGACGCCACTTGTTCCGAATCATAGGTAATGCGCGACAATAGCGCCCCTGACGATTCTTGGTCGAAAAAGCTCACGGGCATTTTCATAAAGTGATTAAACATACGACGGCGCATGGTCATCACCACATTGCCCGACACCCAAGATAAGCAATAAGCAGAAACAAAGCTCGATAAGCCACGTACAAACATTAATATCACGAGGTAAAGTGGCATCCATTTAAGGAAATCTCCCTCCACATCGTCGTAAGAAAAGCCTTGATCAAGCAGTGGGCCGAGCATAGAGAGCATCAGCGTGTCACTGGCGGCGTTCATTACCAAGGCGACAATGGCAACGATTAACCCCAATTTGTAATTGGCAATATAGGGCCAGAGTTGCTTAAACGTCTGCCAGGTCGTTTTATCTTGATATTCGCTCATTTAAATCGTTTTGATGGGTAAAACAGACCGGCATTCTACTCTTTTAGCGGTCTGCGTCCAAATTTACTGGCCGACGTTTAAACATCTGACGATACCAACCGGCGCGACGATCTTGCCGCCAACGGACCAACTTCCAACCCGTGTCGATACGCTGCCAACGTACCTGGCCATTAGCTGCGGTATCTAACCAGGTGACATCAGCCTGCTCATAGCCCGCGCGTACCGTTTTCGCAGGCAACCGCCAAGGATTCAACAGCCCGGTAGATGCGACCGCCCAGGTCGGATTGACCGCGCGAATAAAAGAGGGTGACGACGAAGAGGCACTGCCATGGTGCGGTACCAGCATGATATCGCTGTCCAGCTGCGTTTTATCGCCCAGTGATGCCAATAAGTTTGCCTCGCCTTTTGCCTCAATATCCCCCGTCAATAACACGCTGTACTCCCCGTCAGAGATGCGTATCACGCACGAATCATTATTATCTGCACGAGGCCTGGGATCTGGTGGCCATAAGACGGAAAAATCTAATCCTTGCCACTGCCACCGCTGCCCTGCCGCACAGGTTTGATAACCAGAGCGTATTTCACTCGCACGCCGCCAACGTGGAGAATAACGCGCTGAAATAAAATCGGCACCGCATCGTGGTCACTGTCGCCATGACTGAGAATGAGTCCATCAAGACGTTCAATGTGTCGCCTATCTAAAATTGGCGCAATCACTGCTTGTGCAATACCGCCCACTTGCCAGCGATTACCGGTATCATAAAGAACCGACCGTTCATTCTTACTCACCAGTACCGCCAAGCCATGGCCGACATCCAACACATCCACTTGCCAATTTACCGCTTTAGGCGCCCGCCAAGTGATGAGTGCTAGCATCAGCACGATGATCACCCCACTTAATCGATGCCAGCGCCAACCATATAGCCCTATCGCCAGCGCTATTACCGTAAACGCCCAACTGATTGATGTCACCGGCACGGTAAACCAGCTGGCCGAGGCATCACCAGCCAGTGCCATCACAGGGACCAGGCTAGTGTTCGCCCAGCTCCAAACAGCCACGCTCTCTAACCCAAAGGTGGACAAAAAAAGCGCAACAAACACCAAAGGCACCGTGACTATTCCCACCCAGGGGACAGCAACCAGGTTGATAGGCGTTGCAGCCGCACTCACGCCGGAAAAGAAGCTGAGTTGCAGCGGTAACATACCAATAAGCAGTACAAGTTGGACGACCAACAGTTGCTTCAACGGCCGCAACCACTGCCAGCGCTGGGGCGCTTGCCCCCAACCGGATGAGCGCGAAAAGCCATAATGCGCAAGGCATAACGCGCCGACCGCCGAAAATGACAACCAAAAGCTGACCGAGAAGCCTGCCAGGGGATCACGCGCAAGCACCAATAATACCGTGAGTTGCAAAAGGTTTAGCGGTGAGACTCTTGCACCAAGACGCTTTGCCACCGACACCAATAAAAGGGCAATCAATGCCCGTTGGGTTGGCAGTGCAAACCCCGCCAACGCGGCATAGAGGACCGCGACACCGAGCGCCATATAAAGCGGCAACCACCTAAATACACGCCGCTCAGGCAGCCAAACACGCGCCCAGCGGCCAAGTTGCCACCCCATGCCATAGGCTAAACCAATGTGTAACCCTGAGATCGCCATCAAATGGGCCAAACCACTGTGCGTCAGAGTGTCCCAATGCGCTGCAGTTAGCCACGCTCGTTCGCCCAAACTCAATGCTAAAAGGTGAGGCCCAAACCGAAGCGGCGATAGGATCGGTGTCAAGGTATCAAGCAGCTGCTGACGCCAAGTGATGGTATCGGTTAATTGAGTGGCTTGTTTTAAACTGGCTTTGGCGTGTATTCGCCGAGCCACATAATATTTTTCTGCATCAAAGCCGGTTTCATTTAACCGGCCATATGGTGGTTTAAGCCGCACAGTCAGCTGCCAGCGCTCTCCCTGCTTAGGAAAAGGCGCCGATTGCCAGTACATCCGCACACGCGCTGAACGAAAAGGCGACAATCTCGATTGATTAATTTTATCGACATCAAAAATAAATGCTTGCGTCGCCCGAATTCGCCAGTAAAAAGGGTGCCCACAGATGCCGGTGATT
>NZ_AQOD01000118.1 GCF_000513715.1 Salinivibrio socompensis S35 | reverse complement strand
TAGCGCAGTTTGGTAGCGCATCTGGTTTGGACAGGAGGGTCGGGGTTCGAATCCTCTTCACCGACCATTATTCTAAAGCTGAGTGATCTAACGTTACTTGGCTGACGTAAAAAGCATTAACGGTGAATAGCGCAGTTTGGTAGCGCATCTGGTTTGGGACCAGAGGGTCGGGGGTTCGAATCCCTCTTCACCGACCACTATCCAGGTGGTGGAGAGCATATTTGGTCGGGGGCCGGAAGCCGGTCCAATCGAATCCCTCTTCACCGACCAACGCAAAACCCCAGCCTTTTGGCTGGGTTTTTTCGTTATATATCCTCAACCCAGTCATCACAGCAGCCACAGCTGGGGGATTTATATACCACGCCGCTTGCCGCCATGGCTGAGGCACTCATCAGGCCCACGGTGGCGGCCAGTATTTGTAAACGCTTCATGATCACTCCTTGTTACTTATCGTCTGATTTTATTTTGAAAAAACGTAATCGGTTAGCATTGGTCACCACCGTGATCGAAGAGAGCGCCATTGCGCCACCCGCGATCACCGGGCTGAGCAACATACCGGTAAAGGGGTAAAGGATGCCGGCGGCGATCGGGATCCCCAAGGTGTTGTAGATAAACGCATCCAAAGAGATTTTGTTTCATATTACGTACCGCGGCTTGAGATAGCCCAATGGCGTCTGCCAAGCGCCAAGGTGTTGGTGCATCAGCGTAATTTGCGCGCTTTCTATCGCAATATCGCTGCCGCTGCCCATCGCCACACCCACATCAGCTTGCGCAAGTGCCGGCGCATCGTTAATACCATCACCGACCATGGCAACGCATTTACCTTGCTGTTGGAGAGACTGGATTTGTTCCGATTTCCCATCAGGCAGCACCCCGGCAATAACGTGATCAATGCCTAGCTGACGGCCAATGGCATTGGCGGTATCAGGGTGGTCGCCAGAGAGCATGATCACTTCAAGCCCCTGTTGTTGTAGGCGAGCGATAGCGTCTATGGCATCGTCACGAATAGGATCACTGACACCAATAAGCGCTTGTACGCTGTCCGCATTGGCGAGATAAATCGCGGTTTCGCCACGCTGAGTCATGGCGTCAATATCGGCTTGGTGAGCGTCAGTATTGATCCCTTGCGTTTGCATCCATGCTTGGTTACCAATGTAATAGCGATCGCCATCGATCTTGGCCTGGATCCCCTTGCCAGATTCACTGTTAAAATCGTTTGATGTCGGCAACGAAAGTGTCTGCTGCTTGGCATAGCAACAATCGCCTGCGCCAATGGGTGTTCAGAATGTTGCTCCAGTGAGGCAGCAATCGCCATGAGACGCTCTTGGTCGCCGTGAATGGCATTCACATGGGTGACTTCGGGCTGGCCGCGGGTCAATGTGCCTGTTTTATCAAATACCAAGGTATGTAGCTTCGCGGCGGTTTGCAGCGCATCCGCGTCACGGATTAATACCCCGACTTCGGCGGCACGACCCACCGCGGCGGTAACGGACAGGGGAGTCGCCAAGCCAAGCGCGCAGGGACAGGCGATGATCAATACCGTGGTCGCGGTGACCAGCATGTAGCTGACCGATGGCTCTGGGCCGACAAAGTACCAAATCGCCGCAGTGACAATGGCAATGGCGACCACGATAGGCACAAACACCGCCGAAATCCGGTCGGCAAGCTTCGCCAGTTCGGGCTTACTACTTTGTGCTTCGCGCACCAAATCAATAATACGTGCCAGCATAGTATCGCTACCCACACCGGTGGCTTTAAAGGTTAAGCCACCTTGCTGGTTCACGGTCCCCGCATGAAGTGTGTCTCCCGCGGTTTTATGAACAGGCACGGGTTCTCCGGTCAGCATGGATTCGTCGATATAGCTGCTACCATCTACTACTTCACCATCAACCGGCACCTTAGCGCCAGGTTTAACTCGCAGTGTCATTCCCTGTTTCACTTCATCAAGCGGACGCTCTGTTTCTTGTCCGTTTTCAATGACTAATGCTGTGGGTGGCTGTAAATCCAGTAATTGGTCGAGTGCTTTAGACGTATTGGCACGGGCACGCGCTTCAATCGCATGGCCCAAGCTAATCAAACCAATGATCATCGCTGAGGCTTCAAAATACACATGACGGGCTTGCTCGGGGAACAAGGCAGGGGCGAGCACCACCGCGGTGGAATACAGCCACGCGGCACCTGTACCAAGCGCCACCAAGGTATCCATAGTGGCACGTTTATGCATCAGCGCTTGCCAGGCATTGGCAAAGAAGTGACGGCCACCGGTTGCAAGGAGCAAAAGGGTCACTATCGCAATAACACCCCACGCCCATTGATCTTGGGTCGACTGAATGGTCATGCTGCCACCAAATACGCCCCACGCCATCAGCGGTGCCCCCAAACCTAAGCCGGCGAACGTACTACGCTTAAAGTTTTTTAGCTCGTTGGCTTGCTGGGTCTGCTGGCGCTCACGCCGATCATTATCATCTTCGACTTTTTCCGCGCAATAGCCAGCGTTTGCTACCGCCGCAACAATGGCGTCTGACGATGCACTGCCTTTAACAATCGCGCTACGCTCGGCCAGGTTAACGCTCACGTTCGCGACACCATCTACACGGCTAATCGCGTTTTCTACACTTTGCACGCAGCTCGCGCAGGTCATACCGGATAATACGTATTGCTGACGGGTGGCCTTGCTTGAGTCTACAGGATTATCGACGGAGGATGACTTGGCTTCTGAGGCTTCTGAGGCTTCTGGATTCGCGTCACTTGCGTCTGTCTGTGACGGTGATTTGTTATCAGTGCTTACGTTTTCACTCTCTTTAGCGGCAAGCTCAGCCTGATAGCCAAGCTGATCAATAATGTCGATCACCGCATCAGCACTCAAGCTGGTGTGCACCTCAGCATGGGTTTTACTGACTGAGTGTGTAAACACGGTCGGCTGATCGTCGAGTGCTGCTTCTACCTTGGCGACACAGCGACCACAGTTTAAGCCACTTAAGGTTAAATGATGGTGGTAGCCAACATGATAGCCAAGCGATTCAATTGCTGAGACAGCTTGGCGAAGAGAGTATTGTTCGCTTTCGCCCCAGGTCTCTAGTGAGAGTGATTGGGTGTTAACGTCCTCAATGCGAACGCCGTCGATATCCTCGAGCGCTTTCGTCACTTTTTTCACACACCCTTGGCAGCTTAGGCCACTTAACGGCAGTGTGTAATAGGTGATCTTGGTGTCGGTCGTCGTCATTGCTTCTCCTTACGCCTCCCATCATTCGATGTTGGTGACGCTTGCAATTTCAGTTAAGCTAGACTGTAAACCTTATAGCTACTAGAAGGTCAAGCGACGGATATGAAAATTCAACAAGTGGCAGAAAAAACCGGCTTAACCAGCAAAACCATTCGCTTTTATGAACAAAAAGGGCTGATCACTCCGCCACATCGTGCCGATAACGGCTACCGGGATTACCGCGAACAGCATGTGACTGAGCTACAAATGATTCGCCGTGCGCGGCTGGTGGGGTTTACGTTAGATGAGAGTGCCGACTTATTGGCATTATCGCGTGATCCGTCCTTGCGTAGTGCCGATGTTAAAGCACGCGCAGAGAGTAAACTAGTTGAAATTGATGAAAAAATCTCAGAGTTGGCGGCGATGAAAACCACATTGCACACCTTGACTCAGGCTTGTCCAGGCGATGGTGACGCGCAGTGTCCGATTATCGAAGCACTGCGCGGCGACAGTGAGCTAGACGATTTTAAAGTCGATGCTTCAAGTTGTTGCGCATCGGAGGCTTAATCGCCAGCCGTCAATTAAACGATCAGTACAGCAGCGAATAGAGCTGGCGGCGATAGCGTGAGGCGATCTCATTGCCTTGGCCGAGTGCGGCCAAAATATCCATGAAGGTTTTCTTGGCATCACCGTCGGCGTAGTTCAGATCGCGGCGCAAAATGCCCATCAAGAGTTCAAGCGCATCTTCACTGCGGTTAATTTGATTAAACTGCAAAGCCAGTTCGTAAGTAATACCGGCATCATCCGGGTTTTCTTCAAGTGCTGCTTGCAGGCGTCGAATTTCGGGTCCATCCGCCGCTTGATGGTGCAATTCAATTTTTGCGATCAATGACTTATAAGTTGTGTCTTGATCTTGCAGCAAAATGGTCTCAAGAATGGCTTGTGCGGCATCAAACTGGTGGGTTTCCACCAAGCATTCCGCGAGGGCAAGCTTGTATTCCGCTTTATCGCCAAGGCTGGACTCCAGCGGCTTAATGATCACAAGCGCATCGGTATAATTGCCCTCTGCCATTAACTGGCGCGCCTGATCAAACGCCTGGCTCTCCTGGCTAGGTAGGTGCTTATCAAGCATTTCGCGCACTGTGTCGTAGTTTTGTGGGCCAGCTAAACCGTCAATTGGCTGACCATCTTTGAACAATGCCAGGGTTGGAAGCGCCCGAACACCAAACTGGGCCGCGATCAGTTGTTGGGCTTCGCAATCTATGGTTGCAAGCGTAAAGGTGCCATGACTGTCGTGAGCAATTTGTTCGACGGTGGGTTTAAGCTCCACGCTTTCGGGCATCATATTGGCCCAAAAGTAAATCAGCACCGGTGTGCGTGACGATGATTCGAGAATTTGCTGAAAATTATGCTCGGTTAATTCGACGATATAGTTTGCGTTCATCATGGATCCTGACGAAATGGATTTCCATAAAGAGTGGGGGCAAACGCGCAGAAATTCAAGCAACTGGCCGTGTAATTGCGTGTTTAAGCTCACGGGAATGTGCAAAGCAAACCAGGGGGGCGAGAAACGAAAAAGCCACCTTTTGGTGGCCTATTTCGTCGGTCTGCAAACAAGCGACGTTTTACTAATAATGTGTGCGGGTTAAAACAAGAGCACCACGCACAATGCGACGCTCAAGCAGAGCCAGTTTAATTGATGCAAGGTCATCCGCCGGCTCCTAGGGTCAACAGACCCTATTGTTGTGTTTGTCTTTATTGTACTTCCTGTTGACAAGAGAGTATCCGCGGCTCGGGGTGAACGAAGCCTTTCTCGCCATTGCAAGCTAGATTAGCCCACCTCTATGACAAAAGTATGACAAATGAGGCAATCAGCACATTTTTTATCGCGATGGCTGATTATTGCATTAACTGCCTTTGAGCAAGACCCGATCCAGCCAGCGGCTAGGGAGCAGTCGCTTGAGAATCGCCATCCATACGGTGGGCTGAGTGACGCGATAACGCACCTTCGGACGCGGCGAGAACAAGGCATGTTGCAGAGGGGCAACCAGAGCGTTAGCGGGCAGGGTATATTTGTTGCCGCCTTCTTCTGCAGCGAGGCGGTCTAATTGGCTTTGATATGCCTGCTGGTGGCGGCTTTTATTGAAATCCACCCAGTGTTTAAAGGCGCTGAGCGCATTGGCACGAAACGCGGTTTCAATCGGGCCGGGTTCAATCAAGCTCACTTTAATTGGCGTATCGCTGAGCTCTAAGCGCAGGGTATCGGTCCAGCCTTCCAAGGCAAACTTGCTGGCGTTATACGCGCCGCGGTATTTAAGCGCGACAATGCCAAGTACCGAACTCGTTTGCACAATCCGTCCACCGCTATGACTGAGCAGTAACGGCAACAGAGCTTGAGTGAGGTGGTGCCAGCCGAATAGGTTGGTCTCAAATTGTGCGCGCAGCGCGTCGGTGGGCAAATCTTCCAGCGCGCCAGGTTGGCCGTAAGCGCCATTATTAAAGAGGCCAAACAAGACCCCACCGGTCATTTCATCAATTGTGGCCACCGCGCGATCAATGCTATGGCTGTCCGACACATCTAACTGAATGCAGGTTAAACCCTCTTGCTGCAACCGTGTGACATCCTCCGCCTTACGGCAACTTGCGATCACCGTGTGGCCTTGGGCATGCAAGGCGTTGGCACAGGCATAACCGATCCCCGTTGAACAACCGGTGATAAGGATCGCGTTCTTTAAGGGGGTGGTGGGTGTCATCGTTATCCCTATTGGTTGATTACTGTCGATTAACTGTCAGGCTGTGACAGATGCGGTACCAGTTGCTCTGCCATAAAATCGGCAATCCACGTTTGGGCGGCCGGCATCGGATGAATGCCATCATCACGCATCCATTCAGGCTTTTGGATCACAGACTCCATAAAAAAGGGCAAGAGTGGGGTTTGTGTTTGTTCTGCCAGTGTAGGATAAATATCAGCAAACCCTTGTGCATAGCGCTGGCCATAATTGGGCGGAATTTGGATTTGTACCAACAGTGGCTTGGCGTTGCTTGTATGCGCCTGAGTGATCAATTGCTTAAGGTTGTCTCGTATACGGTTAAACGGCCAACCCCGCAGGCCATCATTGCCGCCGAGCTCAATCAGCACCCACTCAGGGTGGTGGCGTTCGAGCAATTGTGGCAAACGTTGTAGGCCATTGCCCGTGGTGTCACCCGATATACTGGCATTGATCACCTCAACATCAAGGTCGTGGTCTTTCAGTGCGCGCGGCAGCTTGGCAGGCCAGGCTTGTTCAGCCGCCATTTGGTAGCCGGCACTTAAGCTGTCACCAAGGACAAGGAGCGTTTGTGCACTGGCACTGCTCACCCACAAAAAACACAACAAAGTAAGGATGCGTAACATGGCCTCTCCTGTTATTCGAGCCGAAAAAATTGCAAAACATGTCGTGACACGCGAACAGCCGCTTACCATTTTGCAGGATGTTTCGCTACAAATCGAGGCAGGCGAGTCGATTGCGCTAATGGGCGTGTCGGGCGCGGGGAAATCGACCCTTATGACTTTGCTTGCCGGGTTAGATACGCCCAGTGAAGGCGAAGTCGATCTGCTCGGTCACAAGCTTTCGACGCTCGATGAAGACGCCCGTGCGGCGCTGCGCGCTGAATCGGTAGGCTTTGTGTTCCAAAGCTTTCTTTTAGTGCCATCACTGAATGCATTAGAAAATGTGATGCTGCCACTGACCATTCGTGGCGAAAACGAAGATGAAGCCCGTGCCAAACAGTTGCTAGCGTCGGTCGGGCTACAAGGACGGGAAACGCACTTACCCTCACAACTTTCTGGCGGGGAGCAGCAGCGTGTCGCCCTGGCGCGTGCTTTATTATCCGCCCGCATGTACTGTTTGCCGATGAGCCGACCGGCAATCTCGACCAAAAAACCGCCGCAACCATTATTGATTTATTGTTTGAGCTGAATAAAAAGCACGGTACCACCTTGGTGTTGGTCACTCACGATCCGGCACTGGCCAAACGCTGCCAGCGTACCTTGATGATGGACAGCGGCAAACTACAGGAGCACGTCAATGGCGAGCAATAACGGACTACTCAATCGCTGGGCGTGGCGAGAGCTTTTGCATGGGCAAATATGGCCGGTTGCCGTGGCGCTGGCGCTGATTATCACCTGTGTGTTTGCGCTTTCCGCATTGGCGGATCGGATTGAAAACGTCCTCACCCAACAAGGGCGCAACCTGATCGCTGCTGATACCGTGTTAAGCACGCGTCAGCCTGTGAACACGGAGCAAATTGAGCGCTTTAAACAAGCGGGTACCACGGTATCAGCACAAACTCGTTTTGGCACCATGGCGTTCAGCGAGCAAAACATGCAGCTGGTGAGCGTCAAAGCGGTGGATAGCCTGTATCCGCTGCGAGGCGACTTGGTGCTGGAGCAAAACGGCCAAGCCATTGGCGGTGACCGGCGCATTCAGCCGGGAGAGCTATGGCTCTCCGAGCGGGTATTTAGCTTGCTGGATGTCAAACCGGGGGATACCGTCTCGATTGGTAATCTTGATCTGAACGTGAGCGGCACCCTGGCCGCCGAGCCAGAGCTGTCGTTTAACCCCTTCAGCCAAATGCCGGCGGTGATGATGCACCGTGCCGATGTGCCTGCCGCCGGTGTGGTGCGCGAAGGGAGCCGGGTACGTTATCGCTACTTCTTAACCGGTGATGAGCCAAGTTTAAGTGCCGCAAGGGCCAGCTATACGCTGCAAGACGGCGAGCGCTGGGTGGATGAAAACACCTCCGATCGCACCGGCGATATGCTGGATCGCAGCCGCCAGTATTTGTCGTTAACCGTGGTATTGGTGATTGTGATGGCCGCGGCTACTTTAACCTTAACCTGTCAGCACTATGCCAAAAGCCGTGCGAATTTGGTGGCGATGCTGAAAAGCTTAGGCGCCAGTCAGCAATGGGTGCGGCGCTGGTTAGCGCGTCAGCTGACCTTATTGTTTGTGTTAGCGACCGTAGTGGGCTTAAGTGCTGGCTATGTGCTGGAGGTGTTACTGCGCTTGCCCCTGACCGATGTGTTGCCCTCACCGCTGCCGAGCTACGGCTGGGTGCCTTGGGTGCTCGCCCCCGGGGTCGCCTTGCTGGTGGCGTTACCGGCACTGGGCGTGCCATTGCTGAAGCTGCTGGACGCGCCTGCCTTAGCTGCGGTGCAATCACAAGCTGGTAGCGGCAGACGGCGTCGTGGTACGGCTGCGCTCTTAATCGCGGTTCCCGTCGGCGCGCTCTTGCTATGGGCGTTTGATAACACCTTGCTCTGGAGTGTGTTAGCGGCGATGGCAGCGATGATTGTGCTGCTCGCGCTGGCAGGATTAGGCCTGCTCAGATTGGTGAAATCGCGCGTACGTGCGCCGTCGGTCAAGCTCGCATTAAGCCGGATCACCCGCAACAAACTGGCAAGCAGCGTGCAGTTAGGGGCGCTGGCGATCTCCTTTATGCTACTGGCGATTATCTGGCTGCTGCGCACCGATCTGCTGGCCGATTGGGGGCGGATGCTCCCGCCCGATGCGCCCAATGTGTTTGCGCTCAACATTGCCCCGAGTGCGCAGCAAGACTATGTGGGTGAACTTGATGACGCGAGCCTGATGCGATCCGATGCGTATCCGATCGTGCGCGGGCGGTTAGTGGGCAAAAATGGCGAGCGCTACCAGGTTTCCACCGATGAGGCCGAGCGCGATGAAGCCGATGAAGCGCTGCGCCGTGAATTGAACTTTACCTGGCGTGAAACCTTGCCGTCGCACAACGAGGTGCTTGCCGGGGAGTGGCCAAGTGAAAATGGCGTATCGGTGGAAGCGGATATTGCCGAGCGTTTAGGGATTGAAATTGGCGATAGCCTCACCTTTAGCGTCACCGGCCAAGACTTTACCGCCACCGTCAACTCGATTCGTGAAGTAGAGTGGCGCAATATGCGGCCCAATTTCTACTTTATTTTCGACCGTGACACACTCGCCGACAAACCGGCCAACTGGTTAGTGAGCTTTAGGCTCGATGAATCACAAACGTCATTGCTTAATCGGCTTGCGCGCGATTATCCAACCGTCACGCTCCTCGACTTGCGCACCATGAGTGGGCGTATCCAGTCGATTTTGCAACAAATTGGTTTGTCGCTCTCGGTATTGGCGGGGCTGGCGGTGATCAGCGGCCTGCTGCTGTTACTGACTTTGCTGCGCATCAGCCTGAGCGAACGCCAGCAGGAAATAAACCTCTACCGCACCTTGGGGGCGAGCCGCACTCGAATTCAACGCACCTTGTGGAGTGAATACGGCGTGATGGCCTTGGTGTCAGGCCTTATGGCGGTGTTTGGCGCTGAAGCAGCGATGGCCGGGCTACTCAAGTGGGGCTTTGAAATGGAAGTACGCCTGCACCCTGAGCTTTGGGCAGTGCTGCCCATATTGGCGGTGGCGCTGGTGTTTGTTACCGTCGCCTCGATGTTGCGTAAGCTGATTGATCCGCAACGGCGTTAATGCGGTGAGGGTGTAAAGCGTCATCGTGTCACACATCGCAAAGCGGGTATCAAAAAAATTGATACCCGCTTTTTTGTGCAGAACGGCTAGCAAGCAACACGCTGGTGTCAAAGGCGAGGGCCGCTATTTAAAAAGCGACTGCATCGCTTCTTCCACCTTGGGGTGCTGAAAGCTAAAGCCTGAATCCTCTAAGGCATGCGGCAAGGCGCGCTGGCTATCGAGCAACAAGTGCGACGCTTCGCCCATCATGGTTTTAATCGCGAGAGTGGGAACAAAGAATACATGCGGGCGTTTTAAGGCACGGGCAAGCGCCTGGCTAAAGCGTTTATTGGTCGCCGGCTCTGGGGCGGTGCAGTTAAAGGGCCCTTTGAGCTCAGGCTTGGCCAATAGATGGATAATGGCACCGACCATGTCATCAATATGAATCCACGGCATATATTGCTGCCCTTTGCCGATCGGGCCACCGAGCCCAAGCTTGTAAGGCAGCATCATCCGTTTCAACGCGCCCCCCTTCGGCACTTAACACCACGCCGGTACGCAGCAAACACACTCGGGTGTTCGTTGAGGCACCTTTCAAGGCAATTTTCTCCCACTGATGACACACGTGTTGGGCAAAGTCATCGGCATGGACCATCAAGGTTTCATCAAAAGCGCGGTCTTGTTGATCGCCGTAATACCCTACCGCTGAGCCGCTTATAAAGGTGTGTGGCGGCGTACTACTGGCATGAATTTTCTCCACCAGTTTTTCGGTCAGGCCCCCAGCGGCTGGTGCAAATAATCCCTTTTTGTTGCTCACTCCAACGCTTATCGGCGATGGGCTCACCGGCCAAGTTAATCACTGCATCAAAATCATTTAAATGCGCCAAATCATCCAGCCGCTCTAGTGGTGTCACACTCTCGTCAAAACACTGCGTCACTTTTGCCACCGACCGAGACAGCACAGTGACTTGATGCTCAGTGAGTAATCGCGGAATCAGCGCCTGACCTATCAGGCCAGTGCCGCCGGTAATAAGAATCTTCATGCCTGCTGTCCTAACATATTGGTGTAATCCCTGACTGTAACGCTAAGAGGGTTTTAGACTTAGCGCAAGTGATTGCTTTGCATCTTGATACGTACCGCAACCAAAATCGGTTGGATCGCGCAGTTTTATGCTCTGCCTCTCGCTCCTTAATTTGGGAGTGTTAACATAAATAGTCACATAAAGAGTATGTTTTCAGTTAATGCGCAAGGAGTCATGTCGCCTACATGCAAGCGTTATTCAAATCATTGCTAGGAAGCTTTCGCGATCTGTTACCCATCATCCTGGTGATCGGCTTTTTTCAAGTGATTGTTCTGCAACAACCGCTGCCTAACTGGATATCCATCACCTTTGGGTTGGTGCTGGTGGTGGTCGGGCTGACCTTATTTGTGTACGGCTTAGACATGGGCCTATTCCCAATTGGCGAATCGATGGCGCACTCCCTGGCGCATAAAGGGAGTTTAGGCTGGCTGATTTGCGTTTGCCTTCTTACTTGGCTTTGGCACCACCATTGCCGAACCTGCGCTCACCGCGGTGGCGGCTGAGGCGGCAGATGTCGCCGCCAATGGCGGGATGATACAAACCAGTGACGCCGCCAAAGACAACTACGCCAATGGCCTTCGTCTAACGGTGGCGCTCTCGGTCGGGTTTGCGATTGTGCTCGGCGTGGTGCGGATCATGAAAGGCTGGCCGATCCACCGCTTAATTATCGGCGGCTATTTGCTAGTGGTGGCGATGACCATGGTCGCACCGCCCAGCATTATCGGCATTGCCTATGATTCAGGTGGGGTGACCACCTCGACTATCACGGTGCCGCTAGTCACCGCGCTTGGCGTGGGGCTGGCAACCGTGATAAAAGGGCGTAACCCCATGGTGGATGGCTTTGGCTTGATTGCCTTTGCCTCGCTATCACCGATGATCTTTGTGATGGCCTACGGCATGGTGGTGGCATGAACAATCCACTCACCTTATTCCTCAACACCTTTTTCTCCACCGTGCGTGATGTGATCCCGATTATCGCGATCATCTTTGGCTTTCAACTGTTTGTATTGCGCAAAGCGCTCAATAACCCCAAACGAATTATCCTCGGGTTTTTCTATGTCATCCTCGGCTTAAGCTTATTTTTAATGGGGCTGGAGCTGGCGCTGTTCCCACTCGGCTCGTCGATGGCCGAGCAGCTGACTGCCCCCAATTTTGTCGGCGCAGCGCTCAAAGCGGGCGGTGAGATCGATTGGCAAGCCTATTATTGGGTGTACCTGTTTGCCGCGGCGATAGGTTTTAGCACCACCGTGGCCGAGCCCTCCTTAATCGCGGTAGCGATAAAAGCGGCCAAAGTATCGGGCGGGGCGACCACCTCAACCGTGCCCTTGGTGACGGCGCTCGGGTTGGGGCTGGCCTCTACCGTACCGGGAAGAAACCCGATGCTTGACGGTTTTGGCTTAATTGCGTTTGCCAGTTTGTTTCCGATAATCACCGTGATGGGCTATGCCCAAATCACAGCCTATTTACAGAAAAAGCACGCACAGCGTTCATCGTAAGGAGAGCCTATGCGGTTCAAATTAATTATGGCGTTTATTGAAGATGCCAAAACCGATGCGGTGCTCGACGCCGCCAGACAAGCCGGTGCCACCGGCGCGACCATTATTAACAACGCGCGTGGCGAAGGCTTGGTGAAAAAGAAAACCTTTTTAGGGCTCACACTCGATGTGCAGCGGGACGTGGCCATCTTCCTGGTGGAAGAGCACTTAGCGCGCACTATACTCGAAACCATTAATGACGTGGGCGAGTTTGATGCCACCTCCGGCAGTGGCATTGCGGTGCAAATTGATGTGGAAGATGCCGTGGGCGTGGCCCACCAAATGCGAGAATTAACCGAAGTGGTGAAGGACGAGCTATGAAACAACATAAAACGGTAAGAGATGTGATGCATGCCCATGCCGTGTGTATTGATGGGCTCACCACGGTCGAAGAAGCGATCCGCATTGCACGCGAACAAGAAGTGAAAGCGATTATCGTCAATAAACGCGATGAACATGACGAATTTGGCATTGTGTTAATGAACGACATTGCCAAAAAAGTGCTCGCCAAAAACCGCGCCCCATCACGGGTCAATGTTTATGAAATTATGACCAAGCCCGCGCTCAGCGTATCGCCCAATATGAACGTGAAATACTGCGCCCGTTTGTTCGAACGCTTCGGCATCAGCCGCGCTCCCGTGATCGAAAATGGCCAAGTCCTCGGCATGGTCAGTTATAACCTGATCGTCATCTACGGCATGCTCGCCGAAGAAGTGGAGAGCCAGCATAGGAAGGATTAGATGAGTAGGTGGTTTTGGAGGGAGTGGGGCTAGCTCATTTGTGCCCCAAAATGAGTTACGCCTTCAAATCACACAATGATACTCAGTCAACTTTGATATGCAAAAAGTAATAAGAGTCAAAAGACAAGACCTGACCTCGAAGTTCGGGAGAAATAACAATAAAAAGGGTGTCAACAATATGCTTGCTGATAGGCTAGTGATATACGATAATGCTGTTTGTATATACACTTAAAGTGGCATAGATGACAGAGCTAGAAATTAAAAAACTTATAGTAAGGTA
>NZ_AQOD01000117.1 GCF_000513715.1 Salinivibrio socompensis S35 | reverse complement strand
ATGCTCGATAAATTAAGGCCGAATCAACACTAATAATGTCAACCGGCAGGGTATTGCGTAATGCAATGGCCAGATCCGTTTTTCCTGAGGCCGTTGGCCCCATCAAAAAAATGGCCTTTGGCAGCGGATTAGTCATGTTGTAATGCTTCTATTGCTGAGGTCAGGTCGAGGCGAGTAAACAAGCGCTGTCGCCCTTTTTTCAACGCCTCATCCTGCCAATACTGTTCAATTTCCGATACGGTCTGCACCGCTTGCGCAAGGCTGACTGGATCCGATGCGACTGTCAACTGCTTTGCCAGCCAACCCAACAGGTTCGCGCTGTGATCCGGGTTAGTTTGGCTGGGATCTAAGCCCCCTAAAAAGTCCAGCAATGCTGGAACAAAAGCTTGCAGATTCTGTTGCCGTAGTGGTTGGCACACAGACATCACCATTAACTGCTGCCCTTTTACCCGAATATGAATACCAAACTGCGTCAATAGTGATTGATAATGGCTAACCGCATCACATTCGGATGCAGAAGCGGATAAACGTTGTGGGATCAATAAAGGCTGAGTCACTAATCCCTCACCCAAAGCGGGTTGTAACGCTCCCTGATGGCGCCAGCTCTCTAACGCATGATGATCGGCCAACCATAACTCATCACCCCACGACATCAGTACATAATGCTGCTCAACCACTGAAAGTACCTTTCCTAAACCAAGTTGATCGCTCAACGCCTTCGCTGACACCGTATCCGTGCTCGCATTGACCTCGGAAGCTTGCAGCGCGTTTGGTGTCATCAACGCTTGGTAGGCTTGTGTGGCTTGCTTGGAAGGTGCACTCGGACGGTCAGGACGTGGTGCATGCCCTGTTGCTGGGCGTGACGACGACTCCGTAGACTGCTTTCCCGGGTAATCGGGAAACGCATTCACTGCTTGCTGGTAGGGATTATCCGTTGCAACGGCGGAAGCCCGAGGCTGATAAGACACCGTCTCCCGCACCTCACCGGTCTCAGGGTTTACGGTATCGTTTATGGGTAACGACGATTGCTGTAGCCCATCATAGATCGCTTGGAAAATAAAGTCGTGCACTAAGCGTGCTTGATGAAAGCGGACTTCATGTTTGGCGGGATGAACGTTAACGTCAACCTGATGTGGTTCCACATCGATATAGAGCACAAAAGCGGCATACTGATCGGGGGCCAAACTTCGTTCATAGCCTTGCCGGATAGCATGATTAATTAATTTATCTTTCATCATGCGCTGATTCACGAAGCAATGCTGCATATCGTTTTGCTGCCGTGCGCCATCAGGGGTACATATCCAACCACGAAGCGCCATATCGTGGTGAGTTAGGTCAATCCGTAAAGCATGCTCGACAAACGTTTGTCCGCAAACCGCTTTTAGACGACGTAAGGGATCGCCATTATCTGGCACGCGTCGGTATTGGCGCACCTGTGTGCCGTTATGGCGTAAGTTGATGGTAATATCAAACCGGCTTAAAGCAATACGCCGTAGCAGCTCATCAATATGACTGAACTCGGTTTTATCGGTACGCAAAAACTTACGTCGGGCTGGCGTGTTAAAAAATAAATCCACCACTTCCACGGTACAACCAACCGGGTGCGCCGCCGGTTTCACACTGACGGCCATATCGCGCCCTTCAGCAAAGGCTGACCACGCTTCTTGCTGTTCCGCGGGACGAGAGGTAATGGTAAGGCGCGAAACGGCGCTAACACTCGCTAACGCTTCCCCTCGAAAGCCCAAGCTCATGATCGCTTCTAAATCATCCAGGCTGTGGATTTTCGAGGTCGCATGGCGACTTAATGCCAGCTGTAAATCTGTTTTGCTGATCCCAACACCATTATCACGAACACGGATCAGCTTACTGCCGCCTTTTTCAATATCGACGTCAATGCGAGTTGCACCCGCATCGATACTGTTTTCCACCAGCTCTTTCACCACCGATGCTGGCCGCTCGACCACTTCGCCCGCGGCGATTTGGTTGGCGAGTCGAGCAGGTAATATCTCAATCGCCATATCAGCTTCCTGGAATAATTAAGGTTTGCCCAACCGCCAAGGTATCAGAGCCGAGTTCATTGGCACGACGTAGGCTTTCGATCGTCACCCCATAATTACTGGCAATTTTACCGAGGTATTCACCGCGTTTGACTTTGTGCTTGAGCGCCGGTGATGTCGCACCAGGTACCTTCAGTTTTTGCCCGACCCAAAGGGTATCCGACTTAAGGTTGTTCGCTTGGCGAAGGGTTGT
>NZ_AQOD01000116.1 GCF_000513715.1 Salinivibrio socompensis S35 | reverse complement strand
TGTCGGCTCATAACCCGAAGGTCGGTGGTTCAAATCCATCTCCCGCAACCAATTTTAAGTGCAAATGCACAATGTAAGGCGACATTAGCTCAGCTGGTAGAGCGCGACCTTGCCAAGGTCGAGGTCACGAGTTCGAACCTCGTATGTCGCTCCACGTTTTGCCCACATCAAGCAGTGATTGATGTTACGGACGCGGGATGGAGCAGTTTGGTAGCTCGTCGGGCTCATAACCCGAAGGTCGAGTGGTTCAAATCCATCTCCCGCAACCAATTTCTAGGTTGTTTTCTATTTCAAGCCTTTATAATCCCCATAGCATGAGAAGACAGGCATGCCAGCACGTCACGTCTTATCCAATGCCTTGATATTCTGTGGGAACAGGGTAATGTCTCATATTGCTCGTCGCATCCAGTAGCATTGTTTCTAACGTCACGGTTTCATCTATCTGCGTAAAATGTGCTAACCCTACCGAGTAAACAAATGGGTAGCGATCTAATGATAAGCGACGGCACAGACGAAGATAAAAACGATCTAGTTGAGCTTCTACAGCATCAACATCTTGCTGAATTAATAATACCGCAAACTCACAGCCTTCTAAGCGCCCAATCCAGCCTACGTCATCGAACACATCAGTCAAACACGCTGCAAATTCTATCAGCACCTTATCACCGGCGTACTTACCGTAACGATGGTTAACCTCCTGCAATTGGCGAACGTCAAAGTGCAACAATGTGTGTTGAGACTCAATCACGACATCATCGGTTAAATAGTTGGTGATTTCACGATAAAAGCCACGTCGATTGAAGATACCAGTAAGTGAGTCGATCACGTTTTGCTGAGTCATGACCAGCTCATGTTCAACAATGCTCGCCAGGTCTAAGAGAGCTCGTTGGCAGGCCTCGGTCAGTTTTCGTGGCTGATGATCGATCACACAGAGGGTGCCAAGCAAGTGCTCGCTATCAAGACTAAATGGGAATCCAGCATAAAAACGGATGTTAGGCGGGCCTATTACCAATGGATTATCATCAAATCGACAATCGTTAAGTGTGTCCTCAACGATAAATGGTTCGAGTTGATGAATAGCATGGCCACAAATGGACTCACTGCGCCCAGTCTGATTAACGGCTAAACCACGCTTGGCTTTAAACCATTGGCGGTCTTCATCAATAAGGCTAATCGCAACTACCGGGCATTCAGACACGTATGCAGCGACACGTACAATTCGCTCAAACCTATCCTCACGGCCCGTGTCCAAAATCCCGAGGTCGTGTAACGCGTGAAGACGTTTATCTTCGTTGCGAGTTGGTTGCGCTGGTTTCATGCACTGTTCTCCCTGTTTGTTCTGATAGTGTAGTTAATGGCACTTCCGCCGTGCAATGTGCGGATGCAAACTCAATTTGTAAAAAACCTGGTTTGTAAAAAACGTGTTTCAATGATATTTTCCTGCGGTTATTCATTCCATCGGGTGAGGCCGTTGCGCGTTTGAAAATGATCGCGTATCCCACCGCCCATCTATACTCTTAAAGTCATGTTGTTTTAGAAGGTTTGCTTATGGCGTTTTTAGCGAGCTGTGATACCCAATATCCGCTGACGCACTCTCATGTAGCGTCGGCTGTGGTGATGGTGCCACCGCTTCATTTTAAGTTTAATGCTCAAACCAGTGAGGATAATGGTTTTCAACACGCCCCCTCACTGCCTGATGAGGAAGTGAAAACACGCGCCATGGCAGAGTTTAATAACATGGTGATGATCTTACGTCGCCACGGTCTTGACGTGGTGGTGATGGAATACCCTGAGTCTGATCCTGCGACGCCGGATGCCGTCTTCCCGAATAACTGGTTTAGCACCTTGCCCAGCGGTGAGCTTTATCTTTACCCTATGGCGTGCCCAAACCGTCAGTTAGAGGTGAAGCCTGAGCGTTTAATGGCAGCGTTAGACCGTGCAGGCTATGCAGTCAATCACGTACACAAGGTTAAGTGTCACGACAAAGAAGAGGCGTTTCTCGAAAGTACAGGTGCCATGGTTATTGATCACCTTAACCAACGTGTCTATGCGGCGCTCTCACACCGTTGCGACAGTATTTTATTGACTGAATGGGCAGCAAAAGTAGGCATGCGACAAGTCGTGAGCTTTAACACTGAGATGAGCGACGGTAACCCGGTGTACCACACTAATGTGATGATGGCGGTTGGCGAAGAGTTTGCGGTGGTTTGTGATGAGGTGATAGAAGCAGGGCTACGAGATCTGGTCTGCAATACACTCAGCCAAGATAAAACTCTAGTATCGATCAACGAATCACAAATGAATCAGCTTTGTGGCAATATATTACAATTACGAAATCGACATGGTGAATCCGTGATTGTGATGTCGTTGTCTGCTTATAGCGCCTTTACGGAAGCGCAAAAGCGTACATTACGCCAGTTTGGTAAACTGGTTCCGATTGATGTTACAACAATAGAGACGATTGGAGGCGGTAGCGTGCGCTGTATGATGGGAGAAATCTTTCTGCCGCGTCAGAATGCTAGCTAGCGTTCGAGCAAGACTAGGCGTCATGATAGAACGGCGACCGCGCGTCGCCGTTTTTGATCGAGCGCCATTTAAGAATGCGTTCGCGCTTTTGCCTTCAAAGGCATTTTGTCAAACGACACACCTTTCCATCCAGTTACCATAAAATTACGAATATTTTTATGATCGGTTCCAGATGGGTGACTCAGCACGTCCTCGCGGTAGTATCCACCGAAGCAGGCGAGCGTTTGCGCTTCCGTTAACTCATGCAGCTGGCAAAACGCGAGCACTTTGCAAGAGCCTGTATTTTGTCCAGCTTTATTCGCGAGATTACCGTTAGTAAATCGCGTGGGCGCGTAGTCGTAATATGCATCTATCACCGCCATTGTCTCATCAAACATTACCATATCGGGTGTTTGTGTGACTTTGGCGAGAAAGCTGTCTAAGGTCATGTCGGTTCCTGAGTTAGTAACATGCGAGCTCTCAACGGAGAGTATATGCACGTTGTACCAACTTGTTTAGCTAATGTGAAGTCGTGTCATACCGGTAATGGATGAATATCCATCACTTAAACCAAAATTCTTGTTGCAGTACTTTACATTAATCAAGCTCAACATTATTATGTCGAACAGTTCGGAGGGATGGCTGAGCGGTTGAAAGCACCGGTCTTGAAAACCGGCAAGGGTTAATAGCCCTTCTAGGGTTCAAATCCCTATCCCTCCGCCACATTCGAAAAAGCCGCTGAGAAATCAGCGGTTTTTTTGTATCTAACTCGTCAAAACATCCCATACTCACCCAGGTATGTATTGCCCATAAAAAACGCAAAACGCCGCTAGGGGAGTCTAGGGGAGTAACAATGCCTGAAAACTTGGCTAATGGCGTGCTAGAATCCCCAGTGTACGCAAATACATGAATATTGGCGTTTTAGTTTTTGCATTGTGAACACGGAATTGTTATGTCTGAATTTACACGCACGCCGTTGCCTTTGCCGCCTGACTTCGATCGCGACAACGATCAGTTATTACTCCACTCGTGCTCGTGCCCCTTGTTCGGGAGAGGTGATGGAAGCTATTGAAGCGAGCGGGATCCGCTACAGCATCTTTTTTTATAATCCCAACATCCATCCGGCCAAAGAGTACGAAATTCGTAAGCAGGAGAATATTCGCTTTGCAGAGGATCATAATGTGCCGTTTATCGATATGGATTACGACACGGATAACTGGTACGCCAGAGCAAAGGGGATGGAGTTTGAGCCTGAGCGAGGAATACGATGCACCATGTGCTTTGATATGCGGTTCGAACGCACAGCGCTATATGCCGCCGAACATGGTTACCGGTTTATCAGTAGTTCACTGGGTATCTCACGTTGGAAGAACATGCAGCAAATTAATGACTGTGGTCATCGTGCAGCGGCTCCCTATCCAGATGTCCAATACTGGGATTACAACTGGCGCAAGCAAGGCGGTAGCCAGCGAATGATAGAAATCAGCAAGCGCGAGCGTTTTTACCAGCAGGAATACTGCGGGTGTATTTACTCGCTGCGAGATACGAACAAACACCGCCTAGCGCAAGGACGCGAGCGAATTAAACTCGGCGTGCAATACTACGGCGACGATTAAAGTTAAGCACTAGATTAAACCCTCATGAAGTCCGCAGGACTGCAAATGGTGACAACACCGCCACCTGCATTACTGCCTGCGGAGACGAGTAAGCTTAATGTTTAAGAGATGAGCTGAGTTGACTGTTGCCAGATTAGGAGCTTTTGCACTCTGTTGTCACAGGGTTAGCGTTGCGGCGTAGGATCCCGATTTGAATAACGATGGCAACGCCACCAACTGCCGCGGCGGCATAGACGAGTTGAGTCACAGAAAGACCGTGGCTTAGCCACAACCCACCCAAGAGTGTACCCACCGCACCACCCAGGTAGTTTGATGAGCTATTCAGTGCCACAACCGCGGCGCTGTGATCAGGTTGGAGGCTAATCAGCGTATGTTGCTGTGGCGCAAGCGATGACCAACCGGCCGCTCCCCATAAAAAGAACGGCACAAAGGCAATCATTGAGGGTAACGGCAAGCTACTCGGAATGCTCAAGCCACTTGGAATGCTAAAGATGGCCACTGACATGAGCGTCAGTATCCCTAGCAAGATTGCCCTTGGACGTTTTACCCAGTCGATTAAATGGCCGATGGTGAAGCTGCCAATCATGCCACCCAGCCCCCAGACCCATAAATATGGCGTGAGGTTGGTGTGTTGTGTGATGCCCGTAATCACCGGTGCGAGGTAAGAATAAAGCCCCAAGCTAGCGACAGCAGTCAGAAACGTAACGGTAATCGTGGCAGACACGGAACGATTAGTGAGTAAGGCGACGCGTGCTTTTAGTGATGGTGGCGGGGCAACACAAATATGGGGCACACCTAACACCACGCCTACAAGCCCAATAAGTGCGATAGCGATGACGACGGCAAAAACGCCCTGCCATCCCAACCAAGTTGCGAAAGCGAGGCCGGCAGGAACACCGACGACGGTCCCTGCACTCATGCCACCCAGTAAGAGACCTAATGCGCGACCTTTCTTTTCGGCAGGCACCAAAGAGGCGGCACTGGCAGCAGCTAAAGGCGAGAATATGCCGGCGCCAATACCGGCAAACGCCCGACTGATGAGCAACATGGTCAAGTTGGTGCTGAAAATCGTGACAATGTTAGCGGCAATAAACACCAGCATCGACAGCACAAGGGCCTTTTTGGTTGGAAAGCCCGCTAACAATGTCGCCAGTATTGGCGCGGAAAGGGCATAGCACAACGTAAAGGCAGTCACCATCTGTGCTGTTTGGGCTTCAGTAATGTGAAAGCTGGTCGAAATTTCCGGGATAATGCCCGCAACGATGTATGCATCCATACCGAACGCAAACATAGCAATGGGTAAAAATAGAATGTTTTTCATGGGCATCCTAGCGCGTGAGTCTTTGAAAAGTTGCGCGTGTAGGGCTTCAACAATGACCAACAGATAGAGTTAGTGGGTGCAGGCAACTATTTTTGACAGGGTTAACAATGAATTATGTTGTCGGGCAATATAGATCGGCCACCCAATGAATCGGTGGCCGATTTGTTACTTAGAAGTGATAGCTAACCATGGCTTGGGCTGCCCATTGGTCCGCACTATCAACGATTGGTGAATCAGCAATATCACTGCCTAAACGGGTATATTGTGTGGTTTGGCTAATATCCCAGTTTTGACCCATAGGTACGACAAGTTTGTAGCCAACGTTGTAAGCAAAGGCGTCATCACCTTTATAGGCGGCGCGTTGTGCCGTGGTTTCGCTGTCTTTAACGCCAAAGTAGTGGTCAACATGGTCTTTGCTCAACCAATCCACGCCCGCATAAGGTACAAGGTCAACATTGCCGAAGTGGGTCAGATGCATATACTTCATACCCGCATTCAAGCCATCGTATTCACCGGTAATGTCATGACCAACAAAAGTAGACAGTACGCCACCGTGGCCTGTGTTGATGTCCATATTGATGCCGCCATCAATGGCAGGATCACGATCTTTCATGCCTTTAAGAATATCTGCATCTTTGCTTTTGTAGCCAGGGGTTAGGTGACCGATATAGGCATTGAGGTTCACGGTATCGTCATTGTTACCCAAGAAGCGGTAGTTCATGCCATTGGCAAGATCCGCGTTAAAGTTTTCGCCGTTGTAACCTAGGTTAAATTGCGGATACGTATTTTTGTCTTGGTTTTTATAAAGATCGCTGGTAGTTCCCACGCCAATACTGGCAACGGCTTGGCCTTCGTGTGAATAAATGTTGCCGTTACGAGTATAAGTGTCGCCAGCATAAGCTGCGCTAGAAGAGATGGCTGCGATAACAATTGCAAGTTTTTTCATGATTACTTCCTTTAACAATGTTGACCACTGGGGTTGGCAGTAATGTAAGCTCAGCAGTGGCAAGAGAGTATCCTCAGTTCGTCAGGAATTGTCTGACATCTGTCAGAACAGGAATCAGTTGAATCGATAGGACAATTGGTATACTTGTTACCTTTTAGTGAGGATGTGGCGACGCAAAATGGAAGAGAAACTGCACCTGTTTGTGGTCGAGGATGACCCCAAAATGCGCGCAATGTTAACGGAATATTTCGACGCGCAAGATTACACCGTAACGGCATTGGCAGAAGGCACAGGCGCGGCAGAGCAAATATTGTCGACGCAGCCCGATCTGGTATTACTGGATTTAATGCTTCCCGGCGACGATGGGCTGACAATTTGCCGACAGATCCGCAATGGTTATCTCGGTAGAATTTTGATGTTAACCGCCAGTGATGACGATTTTGATCATGTGGCTGCGTTGGAAATCGGTGCCGACGATTTTGTCAGTAAGCCGATTAAACCACGGGTCTTAATGGCGCGAGTACGAATGTTATTGCGTCGTCAATCGGACACGGTCACGCCATCCACTCCCTCAGGGTTACTGCAATATGGTGGCCTTGTGCTCAACCAAGTGCGTAGGCAATGTCAACTAGATGAGCAAAGTATCACCTTAACGGAAAGTGAGTTTGATCTTCTGTGGCAGTTGGCCTCGCATCCCGATGCGGTGCAATCGCGAGACACGCTCACCCAAGCACTGAGAGGGATTGAATATGACGGCATCGACAGAACCGTGGACAACAAAATCGTCACGCTGCGCAAAAAACTGATGGACGATTCTGCTAGTCCGCGCCGGATTATTACGGTGCGGGGTAAAGGCTATTTATTTGTGCCTGATACTTGGTAGTGCTTATTCAAGTGCAATAGGTCGTTGGATTGAGGTAGGGGCATGCGCCGCATTTATTTAGAGTTCTTCTTTGGGTTGGTCATTATTTTCTTTGCCAGCTTGGTGACGTATGTCGTCTTAGTTTACGAAATCACCGATGATCATGATGCGATTCTTTCAGAGCGACGCGCCGATGGCCTCGTTGATATGCTCGATATCATTGAGGCGACCTCTGGCACGGACGCTGCACTTGATGCACTAGAGGCATACACCCATAAAGTCGAATTTGCGCTAGAGAGTCACCCTGTAGAACGCTTGCCCGCAGTGGTAAAAAACTATTTCGACGGCACCGATAGGCAATTTGATGTTTACTATGACGGTGATGATACATTGTGGTTCCATCTCGCCGATACGCAGGTGTTTTACACCCTGCAAGAAGATCCCGAATCGCCACTCCATCGTGCGATTGCATTCGAAGATAACTTGCTGATCGTATTTCTATTTGCCGGGTTTGCCATCTATAGCTTCTTCATGGTGTGGTTTTTGAGTCGTCGTGTCCGGGCGCTAGAGAAAACGGCCTTACAATTTGCAGGAGGAGACTTAAATGCTCGCGCATCAACACGCAGTCACCAGCGAGTTGGAACCCTCAACCGCACGTTTAATCATATGGCGGACAGAATAAGTAATTTGGTCAGTAGCAGCCGAGCACTGACGAATGCGGTTGCGCATGAATTGCGTACCCCCGTGTTTCGTATTCAGTGGCAAGCCGAATTACTCAGTGAGAGCCAGTTAGACAGCAAGCAGAAACAAAAAGTCGTCAGTATTATTGAAGATACGGATGAAATGGCGTCGTTGGTTGATGAGCTTCTTTATTTAGCTCGTGTCGATCATCCTAATACGCTCTTTACGCCGCAAGCGCTCGATATGTCTGTGTGGCTGAGCGAGCAATGGCCGCGTTGGCAGACGCTTAGTACCAAGTCATTAAGCTTGGAGGCGCCTCAGGATTTACCCCGTGTTGAAGCAGATCCACATCTTCTAAAGCGGGTGATCACGAACTTAATCGGTAATGCAGATAAATATGCCACCAGCCAAATCGTGATGCGCGTATATCGCGACGAGTCACAGCTAGTGATTGCGGTACACGATGATGGTGAAGGGGTGGAAGAGCCGCATTGGCCGTTTATCTTCGATGCGTTTTATAGCGCCGATCGTTCGCGCGATAAAAAACGCTCTGGCTATGGGTTGGGACTCGCGATTGTCAAACAGATTGTTATCCGACATCGAGGACAGGTTGAGATAAACCACAGTGATTTAGGTGGCGCATGCTTTCGCGTGATCTTGCCCTGCTAGTATTGATGCTGTTCTGCCAGTATTAATGTTAGAGGGCGCATTCGTCGCCATTGGGTATTTCGCGTATAATACCACCTACATCGACAACACTAGGGGCACTATGAAACATCGTACCTTCGTCTTTATTGGCATCGCTATTTTTGCCGTTGCCGCCACCATTTTGATCTCGCGTCAGCAGCCCAAAACGCCGCTTGTGCCCGACTTCCAATCGTTTGCGGCGGGCGCTGAACGTAAGCAGGCGTTTTTTGATTACTTTACGCCTATCGTCAATACCATCAATGGCGAAATACTGGCTGATCGCACCGCGCTGTTAGCATGGCGCGAGCGTAAAAACGACCTAAGTAACCATGAAATAAAACGGATACAAACGCTGGCGAATCAGTATAAGTTGGAAGACTTTGACGTCAGCCAAGAAGCTGATTGGATGGCATTGATCCAACGGGTCGACATGATTCCCCCTTCTTTGGTGTTAGCGCAAGCGGCGAATGAAAGTGCATGGGGCATATCTCGGTTTGCGCGGGAAGGCAATAACTACTTTGGACAGTGGTGTTTCAGCAAAGGCTGTGGCCTAGTGCCTAAGCAACGGACAGAAGGTGAAATCCACGAAGTGGCCGCGTTTGGCAACCCGCAAGCCTCGGTAGAAAGCTATATTAATAACCTCAATACCCATGCCGCTTATCAAGGCTTACGAGAAATTCGTGCAACGTTGCGAGAGCAAGATAAAATCGTTTCGGGAGTTGCGCTCGCTAACGGACTGGGGCGTTACTCCGAGCGTGGGCAAGATTATATCGATGAACTACAAGCCATGATTCGCCATAACCAACTCGATAGGCTCGACCCGCCAGCATCGTCATCGACTAATTAACGCAAGGAAAGCCAATGATTACCCGTTTGCCTCGGTGGGTTGAATCCGGGGCGTTTGTGTTGGCGCTGATCGCCGGCACCATCAATGCGATCGGCTTGTTGGGCTTTGAACACCAAGCTGTCTCACACGTGTCAGGCACCGCCACCCAATTTGGCTCGGGGCTGTTTATGGGCCAGTGGATGCACGTCATTCAGCTGGGGGGCTTGTTGTTGGCTTTTTTCCTTGGTGCTGCGGTGTCCGGCTGTTTGTTGCATGGCAGCACACTAAAGCTGGGGCGCCATTATGACTCGGCACTCTTTGTTGAAGCTGGGCTAATTATGGTGGCGTTTTATTTTTTGTCCCGCGGCGTTGCCATTGGTCAACTGGCAGCATCGGCGGCGTGTGGCCTGCAAAATGCCATGGCGACCACCTATAGCGGCGCAATCGTGCGCTCAACCCACTTAACCGGCATCTTCACCGATTTAGGTTTAATGTTAGGGGGTAAGCTGCGAGGCAACCCAGTGGATAAGCGCAAATTGATGCTATTTTTACTGATTTCGTCGGGGTTTATTGTCGGTGGCGTGATGGGCGCAGCGTTATTCGCGCACTTCCACTTTGCGGCCTTATTGTTTCCGGCGGGATTATGTTTCGTGGTGGCATTGTGTTACCGCGGCACGATGACTCGACAACGCTTAAGTGCGGGTACAAGTAGCAAATAAGCATACAAATCATTAACAATGCGCGTTTTCGAACATTAAGCTTTTTGTGCCTTCCTAGAAAAATAGGTGATCGTGCTCTATTCACTTGTGGCGCTCGCTTATTGTGTCACCATTCGCGCGTGTCCCACCACTGAAAAGTTTGTCCTAAATCAAAAAAGCCGCATTTTTCTTTTCGCTTTCGCGCATTGTGTGATGTTATCGCCGTCATTGTTGCACGGGAAATGCCACACTCTGGTTACGATAAAGTAACAAGGAGGCCCCATGCCAATGAGCCAGTATATTGAAACGGATGTGGTCATCATCGGTGGCGGTGCGACCGGCACTGGCATCATGCGAGATTGTGCGCTGCGCGGTATCTCATGCATTTTGCTCGAACGTGACGATATTGCGGCAGGCACATCGGGGCGCAACCATGGACTGTTGCACTCTGGGGCTCGTTACGCGGTCACAGATACCGAATCGGCCCGCGAGTGCATTCAAGAAAACACCATTCTTAAATCGGTGGCGCGCCATTGCGTGGAAGACACCAGCGGATTGTTTATCACCTTGCCGGAAGATGATTTGGCGTACCAAGACACCTTCATCGCCAGCTGTGATAAAGCCGGGATCCCCACCCGCAAGCTGACACCACGTGAAGCGCTTGCGTTAGAGCCGAATGCGAATCCAGCCATGATAGGGGCAGTACAAGTGCCCGATGGCACGGTTGATCCTTTTCGTTTGTGCGCTGCAAATGTGTTAGACGGCAAAGAGCATGGTGGTAAAGTATTTAACCATACCCACGTCACTGGATTAATTCGCCAAGGCGCGACGGTGCAAGGGGTTCAGTGTCTGCACACCCTCACCGGCGAGCGCTTTTCGATTATGGCCCAGCAAGTGATCAATGCGGCGGGGATTTGGGGCCAGACGATCTGTGAATACGCCGATCTCAACATCAAAATGTTTCCCGCCAAGGGCTCACTGCTGATCCTTGATTACCGCATCAACAACCGGGTGATCAACCGTTGCCGCAAACCCGCAGATGCCGACATCTTGGTGCCCGGCGATACCATTTCCTTAATTGGCACGACGTCCGAGCATATTGAGTACGACCAAATTGATAAGTTGGCGGTTACGCCACAAGAAGTGGATGTGCTGATGCGCGAGGGCGCAAAGCTGGCACCAATCATGGCCAATACTCGGGTGCTGCGCGCTTACGCAGGCGTACGTCCATTGGTATCGATCGACGATGACGGCAGCGGTCGTAATATCAGCCGCGGCATTGTGTTGCTAGACCACCAAGCCCGTGATGGCCTTGATGGCTTAATTACCATTACTGGTGGCAAATTAATGACCTATCGACTGATGGCCGAAAAAGCCACGGATTTGGTCGCAGAAAAACTGGGTAACCGCAATGCCTGCCAAACCGCGACACGCCCGCTACCGGGCTCTGAGCCTTCCAAAGGGATCAGTAAAGCCAGTGCAAGCTTGGTCAAACCCGTGTACCAATCCGCCTATTACCGCCATGGCGAACGCGTCAGCCATTTCTTAGATGAAAGCGATGACAGCCAAGCCGTGATTTGCGAATGCGAGATGGTCACCAAGGGCGAGGTGAATTATGCCATTCAATCGTTGGATGCAAAAAATATCACTGATTTACGTCGTCGCACCCGTCTTGGAATGGGGCCGTGTCAGGGGGAATTGTGCAGCTATCGCGCTGCCAGTTTATTCAATGAGTGCGTAGGATTAGATGGGCAAGCGAGTACTCGGTTGCTGGTGGACTTTCTCGAAGAACGTTGGAAGGGCGTGAAGCCTATCTTCTGGGGGGATGCGTTAAGAGAAGCCGAATTTAGTTATTGGATTTATCAAGGGTTATTTGGTGCGGGTGACGTACCCAAATCACCAAACAAAGCCTTAAACACAGAAATGAATGAGCAAGCGCCGACGCAAGCTGTCGATCAGGAGGTCTCACAATGATTCATTATGATATTGCCGTGATTGGTGGTGGCATTGCGGGTTACACCGCGGCGTTGCGCGCCCTAGAAGCAGGCAAAAAAACGGTGATGATCAGTGCCGGACAAAGCGCGCTGCATTTTTCCTCTGGTTCAATCGATGTACTCGGTCATTTCCCTAATGGTGAACCGATTTCTCAGCCGTTTGCAGCAATCCCGAGACTGGTGCGCCAGCATCCTGAGCATCCTTATGCCAAGGTCAGCCTTGATGAAATCACCGATTCGTTAACCTGGTTTCAACAGCAACTCAGTGCGCAGAAAGTCTGTTTGTATCATCAAGAAGACAGCGCCAATCATGGCCGGATCACGCCGCTGGGGACTGTGCGCCCAACTTGGCTATCGCAAGGGCATGTGTATCAACATCGCGGCCCACGTCGTTTTTCTGGCCTTTGCTTTGTGTCTATCGATGGCTATCGTGATGCCCAACCGACGTTAGCCAAAGATACCATTACCGCTCAGCGTGATTTCTCTGCTTGTCCGAGCCGCATCATTGACATCACGATCCCTGGTGCAGAGCGTTTGCGTCGTAATCGTAATGAATTGCGCTCGGTGGATCTCTCTCGATTATTGGCTGAACCTGCGGCATTTGACCGCTTATGCGAGCAATTAATAGAAAAGTCTGGACCGGATGATCTGGTTATCTTACCTGCTATCATTGCCCATGTGGCCGGAGAGCGAGGTATGGACGAGTTAAAAACACGTACCGATCGCTGCTTCCATGAAGTGCCGACCATGCCACCATCGCTACTGGGTATTCGAATAGAAGAGGCGCTGCAACGCGCATTTGCCAGTGCGGGTGGGATGCTGCTACGGGGAGATCAAGTCACAAGCGGCGAGTTTGACGATAGTGGTCGTCTCACCGTACTGCGTACCCGTCAGTTAGAGGATATACCGTTAACCGCAGAGGCGGTGATCTTGGCGACGGGAAGCTATTTTAGCCGTGGTCTGAATGCGGATCGCACCCAAGTCAGCGAGCCGACACTGGGATTAGATATGGTGCAAAGCCCTGATCGTGGTGAATGGCGTAATGATGACTTTTTCAGCCAACAAAGTCACCCGTTTATGGCGTTTGGGATTAACACTGACAACCAACTGCGGCCCACCGCACGCGGAAAACGTTGTCAAAACCTGTTTGTGTGTGGGGCAGTCCTCAGTGGTTACGACCCTGTATTTGAAGGCTGTGGCGGTGGCGTCGCTATTGCAACCGGCTACGCCGCGGCACAACGTGCACTTGCCGTGATGGCAAACGCTAAGGAGGCCACATGCTAACTGAATGGCTTAAACAGCGGGAATATAGCGACCATGCGCCGCAACCCACCAGTTTGATCAGTGCATTAAATGTACCGTCTGCACCGTGTATTGCCCGGTCTCGAAAGTAAATCCGGCTTACCCGGGCCCCAAAGAGTGTGGGCCAGATGGTGAGCGCCTGCGGATTAAAAATCCAGACTATTATGACGATTTGCTCAAACTCTGTACCAACTGCAAACGCTGCGAAACGGCCTGTCCATCTGGGGTGAAAATTGGCGATATTATTGCCGTGGCACGGGGTAAACATGGTGAGAAAAGCATCAATCCCAAGTTGATGCGTGATTACGTGCTTAGCCACACCGATTTATTTGGTACCTTGGCGAACCCGGTGGCACCGATTGTTAACGCAATGACGGATCTTAAACCGGTCAAAGCCATGATGCATGCCACTATCGGAGTGGATAAGCATAAATCCTTGCCGAAGTATTCGTTCGGTACGTTTCGTCGTTGGATGAAAAGCCAAATGGCGGCGCAAGCGGCGTACCCGAAACAAGTGAGTTACTTCCATGGCTGCTACGTGAATTTTAACAACCCACAGCTTGGCAAAGACTTGGTCAAAGTGATGAATGCGATGGGATACGGCGTGCAATTGCTCGAGAAACATAAGTGCTGCGGTGTGCCGCTGATCGCTAACGGTTTTTATGACAAAGCAAGACGCAATGCGACGGCCAATACCGCGATGATTGCTGATTCCGTCTCGGAACATCGACCAGTGATCGCCACCTCGTCATCGTGTGCGCTGACATTAAAAGAAGAGTACCCGCATGTACTAGGTGTCGACAACCAGCATGTGGCAGGACAAATTAGTTTCGTGACCCGTTTTTTACTCAAAGCGGCCATGAATGGCGAGATGCCTGCGTTGAAACCGGTTAACAAACGCGTGGTTTATCACACGCCTTGTCATCTGGAGCGCAGTGGCAATGCGATGTTCACCATTGAGCTATTACGCATGATCCCCGGGTTAGAGGTCATTGTACTCGATAGCGAGTGCTGTGGTTTGGCTGGCACCTATGGTTTAAACCGAGAATTATCAGACCTCGATAGCCATTGGTAGTGGGTTATTTGCACAAATTAAGGCCGCGGAGGCGGACTTTGCCATCACCGATTGTGAAACCTGCAAATGGCAAATTGAAGAGAACACACCGTTAGAGGCATTACACCCAGTCAGTGTGCTTGCTATGGCCGTGGGTGAAGTGACCCCATAGAAGCGACTGTGCACCATAGGAAAAAGCGCCACCCTATCCGGTGGCGCTTTATTTTTAGCGACAGAGCAATTATATCGACATAGCAACGGGTTTTAGCGACTCGCTTGCGAAGGTTTTGAGGTCTTAGATTGGCTCATCGGCTCTGCCAGTAAGGACTTCATCACGCTGATAGTCATCAAGATCACCAATACACTGATTGGCAAGGCGGTCACCATGTTGGCCGTTTGCAGGGCTCTCAAGCCGCCGGCGACTAAAAGCACAGCAGCGACGGCGCCGATCATGGTGCCCCAGAACACACGAAAGCGTTTTGGCGGATCATCATTGCCCATCGACAGAATGGTGGTGAGCACCAAGGTGCTGGAATCGGACGAGGTAATAAACCAGCTAAACAGCAAAAAGATCATCATGGCATTGAGTATCCAACCCCAGATCCCGCCACCGGTAATGCCATCGGCCGTGGCAAACAACGCGGCAGGCAAGTCCCAACCATTGACTAAATCAATGATGCCAGCAGTGCCTACGCCGGTCTCGGCAACAAGTTCTTGATGTAACGCATTACCGCCAAAAATGGCCAGCCAAGCGAAAATCATCAGGGTTGGGGCACAGAGCACACAAATAATAAACTCGCGTAGCGTGCGTCCGCGTGAAATACGAGCAATAAATAAGCCAATAAAGGGGGCCCATCCAATCCACCAACCCAGTAGAAAATGGTCCAAGCATTTTGCCACGCCACGGGGCCTGGCGCTTCAGGGAACCATAGCCCCATCGGGATAAAGTCGACCAAATAGTCACTGAGCGAAGTACCAAAAACTTGTATTAACCAGGTGGTTGGGCCGCCAAATAAGAAATAAGCGATCACCAAAGCAGAGACGATAATATTCCACTCGGAAATAATGCGTATCCCTTTGCCGACCCCAGACAGAGACGACATAATTGAGGCTACGGAAATCAACGCGATAAGGATAACCTGGGTCATGACACCCGGATCGACCCCAAATAAGCGATCGAGTCCCACGGCAATCTGACTAACGCCCAATCCGAGCGAGGTGGCGACCCCGAATACGCAGCCAAGGACGCCAAGAATGTCGGTAATATGACCAATGGGGCCGTAAATCCGATCGCCAATCAGCGGATAAAGGGTGGATCGCAGCGCGAGAGGCAGTTTTTACGGAACGAGAAATACGCAAGCGCGAGGCCAACAATCACGTACACCGCCCAGCCATGAAAGCCCCAGTGAAAGTAGGTCACACGCAATGCATCTGCCGCGCGGTCAAATCCCATGGTGGTCGCACCTGCCATATCCGCATATGGGTTGTTGGGGTAGCCGAACGCACCACTAGTATCAAAATAGAGTGTGGGTTCGGCTACCCCAAAAAACAATATGCCAACGCCGACACCGGCAGAAAACAACATCGATAGCCACGAGAAGGTGCTGAATTCGGGGCGATCATCATCGTCGCCTAAACGAATATGACCAAAGCGTGTCACAGCAATGATGAAGCTAGCGGCCAGTAATAAGACAATGACCAGCATGTAGTACCAACCGAACGTAGACTCTACCCACCCGCGTGCAGCGGCAAAAACACTGGCGGCCAAGTCAGTATTAAATCCGGTGAAAAAAACGAAGATAAAAACCAGAAGGGTAGCGGCGATCATCATATTCTTATGAACGCCTTTAAACGGGCCGGTTTGGGTGACGCAATCGGCAAACGGATGCTGCAATGAATGTGCATTGCTCGCATCCGACGTACTTCGCGTTGACATGAATAGCTCCTTTTAAAACACCAACAAAACGCGCAACAATGTACGCAAGGTGCGTTTTCTTTGCAAAAAAAAGAGGTGTTAATCACGATAATGAGGTGTGAAGTGATGAGAAAAGCAGCAAAGCGACACGAACGATCAGCCATCATGCCAGTGATACCGAATAGGCTTGGTGATTGCGCTTCATACACTATTACTACTGACGGCCTAATACTTTTGAATAGTTGGTTGAACCTATTACAAGTATCGGTCGTACTCGTTACCCTAAGTGTGGAAAAGCAACTAATATCGTAGTGGTATTAAAGAGCTGCGGAGAATCTATGACAATCATTCAGTATTTACGGACAGTGTTTATTGCGCTCGGGATTGCAGTTGCCCTGATTGGCGCCTATTTGTTTAGTGAAATTAGTTCAGTCAAAACCCAGTTTAACGACGTTGTTGAGCGCAATGTGCGTTTGCTCAGCACGGTATCGGATTTACGCTATTACACGGTGACTTACCGCCGGTTTGCGCTCGACTATGGCTTAACCGATGACAAACAAGAACATCGAGACATTTTAGTAAAAATTAAGCGTAATAACGAGTCAGTGCGTGGGGCACTAACGGATATGAAAGCGCTGACGGTTCGCGATAGTAACAGTGCTGAAGTCGCCCAAATTGAGACACGTTTGGATGGCTATCGCGAGATGCAAAATGATTATATTCGTCTGATTGATAATGGGCGGTTAGCGGACGCGCGGCGCAAAATGCTTGGGCCAATGTTAGCCCCCTTTGACCAGATAGTGGATAATCTTGCGGCATTACAAGCCGATCTGGAATCACAGGCCAATACCATCAAAGTGCAACAATCTGAGAAAATCGAACAGCTGATTTTTGTGGGGGCTGCGGTGATTGTTGCCCTGATCATATTGATGGTGGTGGTTGCGCTCTTGCTCCAAAATCGCATCCGCGGGCCTTTATCTATGTTGGTCACGCAAATGCAGCGGGTTGAAAGTGGCGATCTGACGCAGCGGCTCGATCTGTCGTATTTTAACCGTGACGAACTAGGCCAGGCTGCGAATACGTTCGATCAGATGCAAAACAGTATTACCACCTTAATTGGCTCTTTAGTCAAAGGTACACAACGACTGCAAACGGTCAGTGATGAGCTCTCAACCAAGTGACGGATACGGTCAACAGCGTTGAGCAGCAACGCAGTGAGCTGTCACAGCTTGCCAGTGCGATGACGCAAATGGAGTCAACATTTGGGGAAGTCGCAAGTAACACGGTTGCCGCGGCAGAGCACACGGATAAATCGCGTGAGTATGCTGAGCAAGGTCGAGAGACATTTGAACAATCCTACCAGCAAAGCGTTGCGGCGAAAGACCAAGTTAACGAAGCATCGCAAGTGATTGAAGCGTTAACCGCAGACAGTGAAAATATTGGTAAGGTCTCAGAGGTCATCAGCGCCATTGCTGAGCAAACCAACTTACTTGCGCTTAATGCGGCGATTGAAGCGGCGCGAGCTGGCGATGCGGGTCGCGGTTTTGCGGTGGTGGCCGATGAGGTTCGTGGCCTTGCGACCAAAACGCAGTCATCAACCGATGAAATCAATCAAATTATTGAAGGGCTGCAAACCAAAGCACGTCAGGCTTATCAGGTAATGAGTGATAGCCAAACCTTAACTCAAAAAGGGTTAGACGATGCGAAACGCGCGGCAGAGGCCATTGAGACTATTAATGCCTCAACGCAGCAGGTGTCAGAAATGACCGGGGCCATTGCGACCGCCACCGAAGAACAAACCACGGCTGCTGCTGATTTAAACCAAAACGTCGCGGCGATTCACCGTGCGGCAGAGTCCTTGGCTGAAACGGCGGAAAAAACACGCCAAGCGTACGAGCGGTTAGAAAAAGAAAACGCCAGCATGAGTGAGCAGGCTCAAGCGTTTAAGCTGTAAGCGAAGAAGCCGATACCACGACGATTGCCGTGTTAATAATAAAAAATGCGCCCTTGTGGCGCATTTTTTTATCGAAATAAATAAAGCGTGAGAAAGTCATTCACATCGATGCTGGGTTTAATGCTACCCATACCACAGACTGTCATCAAACCTTCATCATTGCATAAAGGAACTGTCACTTAGTGCTCTTAATGTGTTTCCCTGTTAAACGAGTTCTTCGTGATGTGTAAATAATCTGATTTACGCAGAACCACTTTAAATAATCGACTTGGAGGTTGATGTGAAACTTAAAGCTCTCTTTGCAGCGACGACAGTATCCATGGCCGTGCTGGCCTCAGGTAGCGCAACGGCCGCAAACCGTGACTACATTAGCATCGTTGGCTCTTCTACTGTTTACCCTTTTGCTACTGTCGTTGCTGAGCGCTTCGGTCGCACGTCGCAATACCCAGTCCCGACAATGGAATCGACCGGCTCTGGTGGCGGGCTCAAGCTGTTCTGTGCAGGGGTGGGAGAAAATACGCCAGACATTACTAATTCATCGCGTAAAATCAAAGACTCAGAAGTGAATTTATGTAAAAGCAATGGTGTCTCCGATATTGTTGAAGTGAAAATCGGTTATGACGGCATTGTAATAGCGAACTCTAAACAAGCGATTGATTATAACGTCACGCTTAAAAACGTGTTTGATGCGCTTGCTAAACAGATCCCAAGTGAAAATGGCACGTTAATTGACAATCCTAATCAAACGTGGAGTGACGTTGATCCTTCCCTGCCAAACATCAAGATTGAGGTACTGGGTCCACCACCAACCTCCGGCACTCGAGATGCCTTTGTTGAGCTCGCCATGGAAGGCGGATGTAAACAGTATCCCTCACTGGCTGCGCTGAAAAGTGAAGATAAAAGCCGTTACAAAGCGATTTGTCATGCCATGCGTGAAGATGGCGCGTTTATTGAAGCCGGTGAAAATGACAACTTAATTGTACAGAAACTGAAAGCGAGCCCTGATGCACTTGGTGTTTTCGGCTACAGCTTCTTGGAAGAAAATATGGATGTAGTGAAAGGTGCCAGCATTGATGGCGTTGCACCGTCGTTCGATTCCATCGGTGATGGGTCGTATCCCGTATCGCGTTCAATGTTTTTTTATGTCAAGAAAGCACATGAAAACGTGATCCCTGGCATAAAAGAGTATGTGCATCAGTTCACCGCTGACGAGGCGATCGGTGATATGGGATACTTAGTTGACCGTGGGCTTATTCCTCTTAGTAGCAGCGAAAGAAAACAAGTTCGTGATGCTGCTATCAACTTAAAACCCAACCTATAGGCGAGTCATGTGAACACGAGAGGGGTGGCTTGGTTGCGCCACCTCTCACCGGTGTTCAGGAGGAATGATGACAACACCCATGCTGATGACTGTGATTGCTCTTATTGCCATATCTGGCTTTTTCATCGCTCGTTCGCGGTCTATTAAACTCGCGACGATGGCTGGTGGATTGAGCAAGCTGCACTCTCGACCAAATTATTATGGCTCTTATGTCGCCATTCTTGCAGCGATTCCGGCACTGGTTCTCTTATTATTGTGGCAAGCGGTAGAGCCCAACGTGATCCATAGCTTGGTAATGGCACAGATCTCGGATGCGTACGTCACGCAGTTCGGTAATGCCGGTTTGCTATACAGTCAGATCGGTAATATCGCCCGTGGCATCACCCAAACTGACGATGCGGTCTTGTTGGCTGCGGCGGAGCATTATCAAACCTTAAACGATCTGGGAACCACATTGCGATTTACCGCAATGACCGCACTCGCGTTAGCGGGATTAGCCCTTGGCTGGCGTTCGCTGCGACTACGTTTACGCGCCCGTAACCGGGTTGAAAACGTGATGCAGGGCTTTTTATTATTGTGCTCAACGCTCGCAATCTTAACCACGCTCGGCATTGTCCTTTCTGTGTTGTTTGAAGCACTACGCTTTTTTCAAATGATCCCCGCGACGGAATTTATTTTTGGAACACAATGGTCACCACAAACGGCACTACGCGCCGATCAACAGGGAGCTAGTGGGGCATTCGGGATGATCCCTTTGTTTACCGGCACCTTGATGATTTCATTCATTGCCATGTGCATTGCTGCGCCAGTGGGTTTAATGAGTGCAATTTACTTGGCCGAGTATGCGTCGCCGAAAGTCCGTGGTGTTGTTAAACCTATGCTGGAGATCCTTGCTGGGATCCCAACAGTAGTTTACGGCTTTTTCGCAGCATTGGTTGCGGCGCCATTTATTCGCGACGTCGCCCATGCGATCGGCTTTACCAGTGCATCGTCAGAAAGTGCTCTCGCCGCGGGTGCGGTGATGGGCATTATGATCATTCCATTTGTTTCCTCATTATCTGACGATGTGATCACTGCGGTACCGCAATCACTGCGTGATGGGTCGCTAGGGCTCGGCGCAACTCCCTCCGAAACCGTGCGTAAAGTGGTGATCCCTGCGGCCTTGCCTGGGATAGTCGGTGGGCTGCTACTGGCTGTATCACGCGCAATTGGCGAAACCATGATTGTGGTCATGGCGGCTGGGTTATCATCCAACCTGACAGCAAACCCCTTGGAATCGGTGACCACAGTCACGGTTCAAATCGTGACATTGTTGGTCGGTGACCAAGAGTTCGATAGCCCTAAAACCCTGGCTGCGTTCGCTTTGGGTCTCACGCTGTTTGTTGTGACGCTGGCGCTTAACTTTGTCGCGCTACGCATCGTGAAAAAATATCGAGAACAATATGACTGATAAAATCGAAGCAATTGCACAAGAGAAACGTGCCAGGGTAAAAGCAGGTCTAGCAAAACGCCGCGGCAAAGAAAGGCGTTTCCGTTGGTATGGCATTACATCGATTTTTCTCGCATTCACCTTCTTGGTGTTGTTGATTGGATCGATTGTGACTCAAGGCTATACTGCGTTTTACACTACGGAAATTCGTTTGACCGTTGATCTTAGTGAACAAAGCCTAGGGATTGAGGGCAAACCGCTAAACAACGAAACACTTGAATATCTCAGCTATCGTTCGGTGTTGGCCAAGGCAGTGTTTAACGCCATGCCAGACGTGACGTCGCGCAGTGATAAACGCGATCTTTTTCGCTTTATCTCCACGGGCGCGGAATATGACCTGCGTGACCGAGTTGCGGCGAATCCCAACCTCGTGGGGCAAAAGATAGAGATTTGGGCATTGGCGGGCGATAACGTCAACCAATTCAATAAGGGAAACATCGACGGCAAACTCCCAGAGTCAAATCGTCAGTTTAAAGATAAGCAGATTAGTTGGTTTAACCAACTGAAAGATGACGATCGAGTGCGTACTGTGTTTAACACGCGCTTTTTTACCAATGGTGATAGCCGTGATGCAGAGTTAGCGGGCATTTGGGGCGCAACGGTGGGGTCTTTTTATACCTTACTGGTGACACTGGCGTTGAGTTTCCCCATTGGCGTGGCAGCCGCGATTTACTTGGAAGAATTTGCACCGCGTAATCGTATTACCGAAATTATTGAAATTAACATCAATAACTTAGCGGCCGTGCCCTCAATTGTTTTCGGCTTGCTGGGTCTGGCGGTGTTCTTGAATTTTGCCGATCTCCCGCGCTCGGCGCCGGTGGTCGGAGGGTTAGTCCTCACACTCATGACATTGCCGACGATCATTATTTCGAGTCGCTCTGCGATTAAAGCCGTACCACCCTCGGTGCGAGATGCGGCCTTGGGAGTGGGGGCGTCTAAAATGCAAATGGTGATTCATCATGTGTTGCCATTAGCGATGCCGGGCATGCTAACCGGCACCATTATCGGCATGGCACAAGCACTTGGCGAGACGGCACCGCTACTAATGATTGGAATGATTGCGTTCATTGTTGATGTGCCATCAGGCCCACTCGATGCGGCGACAGCGTTACCCGTTCAAATTTATTTATGGGCAGAGAATCCTGAAAAGGGCTTTGTCGAAAACACCTCAGGCGCAATCATGGTACTGCTGACATTCTTAGCTTTTATGAATGCCTGTGCGGTGATTATGCGTAAGCGTCTCGAGCGACGCTGGTAAGTCGGGAGAGAGAATCATGACGACGACAACAATGAACAACCTAACCATGACTGAAGACGTAGTGGAAGCAGCACCACAGAGTACAGAAGCACCAAGTAAAACGTGTGGTATTCCGTTTGTTGATACGCCACGCATGACGGCACGCAATGTGTTCGTCAACTATGACAATGGGTCGAAGCCGGCGATTAAAAACGTGAACCTCGATATTGGTGAGAAAGAAGTGCTCGCGATGATTGGTCCATCAGGTTGTGGTAAATCGACGTTTTTACGTTGCTTAAATCGCATGAATGACACCATCCCTGGCTGTGAAGTGACCGGCGATATCAGTTTGGGAGGGGCAGATATTTACCATCGTGAGAGTGAGATTGTCGAACTCCGTTCACATGTGGGCATGGTGTTCCAGCGACCTAATCCGTTTCCTAAATCGGTGTATGACAATGTTGCCTACGGCCCACGTATTCACGGTCTGGTTGATAGTAAAACCGACTTGGATGAGTTGGTGCAGCAATCACTGATACGAGCCGGCTTGTGGAATGAGGTAAAAGATCGACTTGATCAACCCGCGACGGGCTTGTCTGGGGGGCAACAGCAACGTCTGTGTATTGCACGTACCATTGCCGTCGCGCCGGAAGTGATTTTAATGGATGAGCCGTGTTCAGCCCTTGATCCGATTGCTACTGGGATCATCGAAGCGCTGATTTCGGATCTGAAGAAGAACTTTAGCATTGTGATTGTCACACACTCGATGCAGCAAGCGGCGCGTGTGTCTGATCGCACCGCATACTTTCATCTTGGTAGCTTGGTGGAGGTCAACACGACACAAAAAGTGTTTAATGACCCTGAGCACAAGTTAACATCTGATTACATCAATGGTCGTTTTGGTTAAGTAGACGACGGGGCAGAGTGGAAGAAAACGTATTTAAATGGGCCTTTGCTGACAATTTCAGCACTTAAGCTCGAAAAGATAAAAAGGCACTTTACATCGTATTAAGCAGCCTCTACTATATGTCCCGTTCAGGAGAGATGGCTGAGTGGTTGAAAGCACCGGTCTTGAAAACCGGCAAGGGTTAATAGCCCTTCTAGGTTCAAATCCCTATCTCTCCGCCAAACATTGAAAGCCGCTGATAAGTCAGCGGCTTTTTGCGTTTATGCCCCCGCAAACATCCAAACTCTGACCTTACCAACATATTAGGCGCTTATGCCTAAACAACCTTTTTAGGCTCTGTTACGCTAACACTTCAACCGGGATAGGCGGCACGCACACTATCACAGAGAAGTGATTGCTTCGATCGCTAAAAATATTTTTAATCATAGATAGTTAGATGAAAAATCCGCGTATAACGGTTTTGACAAATCGATGTTCTACGCAGGCGCTGAGATAGCGCTGAGCATGAATTGAGACGCCGGACTGTCTTCAGCGCACTGAGGTTAGAAATCCCGCGACGGTTGAGGTAGCATTGCCGGCCTTTTCAGCGGTGGGGCGCGCTTATGTATATCGGCTTTGACTATGGTACGGCGAATTGTTCGGTGGCGAAGATTGAGAATGGCAAGCCGACGCTGTTAACCCTCGAAAGAAACAGCACCTATATTCCTTCCTCCCTTGCCGCACCGACGCGCGAATCGGTGTCTGAATATCTGTTTCGTTACCGCGGTATTAAGCCGTTAGATAAGGTGGGCGAGCAAGTGCTACGTCGCGCGATCCATGCTAACCGAGAGGAAAGCATTGCGCTTGAGGCGGAAGACATGGCGTTTGGCCAGGCTGCGCTCGATCGCTATCTCGATGATCCGCGCGATATGTACTACGTGAAATCGCCCAAATCTTTCCTTGGCGCATCAGGTTTACGTGATGCCCAACTGCGCTTTTTTGAAGACCTAGTATGCGCAATGATGGATAACATCAAAACCCAAGCCGAATGCCAAACTCAACAGAGTATTAATGATGCGGTGATCGGTCGGCCGATCAATTTTCAAGGCCGTGGGGGCGAGACGGCAAACCGCCAAGCCGAAGGTATTTTGCTCAATGCCGCCAAGCGCGCGGGCTTTAAAGCGGTTGAATTTCAGTTTGAACCGGTTGCTGCCGGCCTGGACTATGAAGCGACGCTGAGCGAAGACCAAATCGTTCTGGTGGTCGATATTGGTGGCGGTACCACAGACTGTTCGTTGATTGAGATGGGGCCATCATGGCGTGGCAATAGCGATCGCAGCGCAAGTTTGTTAGCGCACAAAGGGCAGCGTATTGGCGGCAATGACTTAGATATTGCGCTGGCATTCAAACAAATGATGTTCCCGTTTGGGATGGGCAGCAAAATGGCGTCTGGCATTGAGATGCCGATTACGCAGTTTTCCAACCCCATCGCGATTAATAACGTACAAGCGCAAAACGATTTCTACGCGTTTGAAAATTTAGCGGTGCTCAAAGGGCTGCACAAACAAGCACAAGAGCCAGAGAAACTTGCCCGTTTGCTTGAGGTTCACCATGAATCATTGGGTCACAACATTGTCCGTCGCGCGGAAGAGGCGAAGATTGCGTTGTCGGATCAAACCGCTTACCGAACGGGTATTCAACTGTTCTCTGAGCGCGTGGACGTTGATGTATCGCGCGATAACATGATTGATGCGATTGAAGCGCCCAAACGTAAGATGATCGCCTTAGTTCACGATGTGGTCGCTCAGGCCGGTGTAAAGCCTGACGTGATTTTTATGACGGGTGGCTCGGCGCGCTCGCCTTTCTTACGGGAGGCTGTACAAGCAGAGCTGCCGACTATTCCTGTGGTGAGTGGCGACTATTTTGGCTCAGTCACCGCAGGCTTAGCGCGTTGGGCGGAAGTTTGCTTTAAATAGCTGTCGTGCAGCGATCCTAGGTTAACGCTTACTTACAATACCTTGACCTTGCCAATAATAAGCCGTTGACAATAATAGGAACCCACCTTAGCGAAAACTTCCGTATTTTGATTAGAAATCATGCACCAAGGTGGGTGTGTTGGCGCGAAATAGTTTTGTTAGGACAGACTTATATCGCCAACCCAGTACCAGTAACCGTTTCGCTAAACTTGGGTTTTGGATGGTGGCGACTTCAATGCCGCGATAGTGATGCGGATGCGCTTGAATATAATCGATAAACGCCGTCAGCACCCCTTGGCTGCGAACGTTGGGGGCAAATTGTAGCGAGACAATCGATAATCGCTGACTACCGATAGGGCAGTGAACGAGACAATAGCCGAGTGGGTGCTTGAGAGCGGTGGAGAGCTCTGGAAAAGCGCGCGTCTGGTGACGTTGAGCTAATTGGTCATAGCCGTGGCATAGGTGGTCAAGCAATTGCCGAGCGTTATCATCCATCAGTGTGTCTCTGGAGAGGTCGAAACGTAGCCACCATATTAGGGAATTTGTTTTTCGAAAAACAGAAAGGTCCAAGCCACGTATTTGCCTCTTTTGGGCACAGTAATCGCGCAAAAGCCGCGATTTCTACGCCAGACAACCAGCTAGTTTTTAAAACTATGCGCGAGCTCATGCCGCACCATTGGTCGTTAGTGAATAACGAGTTTTTATAAATTTATCAATCATGTATATTATGTGCTGATTTTTTAACATGGACGTTTAACAATTACGACAATCAACAAGATTGTTTCAGCGGTGGCGATGTATAAAGGATTGCACCGCAATATTTACTACGTTGCACTGGCCCGCATGATTCTCGGGATGGGCAACTTTATTATTCCTTTCCTCGTGCTGTTGTTTACCGATAAGCTTGGCTACTCCGCGTCGCTGGCGGGAGAATGTGTCGGTGCTATCTTGCTGCTGGTGTGCGGGTTTGCTCCCGATGCTCCGGTGATGGTGCCGGCGTTTTTGTTCGCTGCATACTTTTTTATCGGTGTCGCGTTGCCGGCCAGTAATGCATTGGTGGCCGATTTATCTCACGCAGGTAATCGTGATGCCGTGATGTCACTTAGCTACCTTGCCTATAACTTGGGTTCAGCGATTGGCCCCATCTTGGCGGGCTATTTGTTTTGGCAACACACTGAGTGGATTTTCTTTGGTAACGGGCTTGCGGTCTTGGTGGGCATTCTTGTGGTTGCCTTTTTGGTCAATGTGACCGAGCAAGCTGTCCCCGAGTCGGATTCTGACCTTGAACGCGCGGTAGAAGGCAGTGTGTGGTCGGTGCTTAAGTCACGTCCTTATCTCATTGTGTTCACTTTGCTTTGCGGCATGCTTTGGTTTGCGTTGAACCAAATGACAATGGCTAGCCCGCTTTATTTGAGTCATTTATTTGGCCAAGAAGGGCCCGTGCGTTTTGGTCAACTGATGACGTATGCGTGCGTGTTGGTGGTGATCATCACGCCGCTATTGCTGCGCGCGACATCTGGAAATACTGAGACGATGGCGTTGGCCTATGCAGGACTTTTATTTGTGCTGGGGTATGGTCTTGTGATGTTGGCACCTACGATTCCCGTTCACTTTTTAGCGTGGTTTTTTCTTTCCGCTGGCGAGGTGTTAGTCCTCACCAAAGAGGGCGTGTATCTTGCCAACAACTCACCGGCGAGTCATCGCGGTCGTATTCAAGGGGTACTGATCACGTTGCTTAGCTTATTGCTGATGCCAAGCTTCGTATTGATTGGCTATGTCATCGATACGTTCGGCTATTCGGTGACTTGGTCGCTTGTTATTGCGATGGCTGTGTGTGCCAGCATCGGTATGCTTTTATTATCGGTGCGGGAGAAAACGCGCCTCGCGGCCACGTCGTCATAACCGCCCCTACATGGATGTAAGAACAAACGATGAATATTGGTATTTATATCTATAAGCACGCATAGGTGCTCGATTTTGCCGGACCTTATGAAGTGTTTAGCACCGCAAAACGTTTGGGAGCGGACAGGTTGGCAGGTTGGGCTGATTACTGAACAAGACACACCGTTGCTGGCGCGCGGCGGCTTGCGTGTCATGCCGCATTATCATCTCGCCAACCATCCCACGCTGGATGTGCTGCTGGTTGTCGGCGGCGTTCACCATGAGCAAGTCACTAACCCGTCGGTGATCGATTGGGTGAAGCAACAAGACGCGATCACTCAATGTACGGCCTCTGTCTGTACGGGGGCGTTCATACTCGCAGAGGCCGGGCTACTTGATGGTCGAAAGGTGATCACGCATTGGGAAGACATGGACGACCTCAGCCGTGCTTATCCGCAATTAAGCGTGGTATCAGATAAGCGCTGGGTGAGGGATGGAAAATATCTCACCTCCGCGGGCATTTCTGCGGGCATTGATATGAGTTTGCAGCTGGTGGCTGATCTGCATAGCGAGGATTTAGCCTTACGCGTGGCAAAGCAAATGGATTACCATTGGCTGCGAAACGAGTAATATGCTGTGAGGTTAGGTCGTTAAGCGCGATATCAATCAATGTATGCGCTGATAAAATAGGAATTAAACATGTTCCCAGCCACATGGCGCTCCAAGCGCTTGTGTTTTAGTCCGTTTGAGTACAGCGATGCAAAGCTCGTCAAAGCGCTGTTTGAGCAAAATCAGCATCTACAATATCAAGATCCCACGTTTAAACCTTGGTCGTTATCGACCTACCAAGCACTGATTGCCGATAGTGCAGAGAAAAAGAGCACCGATGCCGAAGAGGCGTTTTATCTTCGTCGCATTCAAACCCATGACGGTAAAGATATCGGCTACCTACAAATCTCGCTCAATGCGCCCGATGCACAGAGTGTTTGGCTGCCCATGCTCACTATTTCTCCAAGATATCAAAAACATGGCTATGGCAGCGAAGCGGTTGCGAGCGTGATTGAAACCGTGCAAGATTATGGAGACTATCGACGCATGGGTGTAAATGTTTACGCCGAAAATATTCACGCGTTTCGATTTTGGTACCAACAAGGGTTTTGTCGTATGACCCATTTTGAACCCGAACAGGATGAAGGGCGGGAGTACCATTGTGTGGTGCTTTATCGTGACCTAGAGACCGATAGTAGAAAACGCCAGTAACAAGGAAAGTAACGCCGTTATATAGGAAAGGAAGATGATAAAAACACCGAAAAAATAACATATTACTGACGCGTGTCGCGCTAAGTGTCGCACTTGGCATGGGGCTGAGTGTGTCATCGCCGATAGTGCAAGCGACCGAGACCGCGCAGGTTCAAATGCAGCGTGAATCCGGGCTGCATCTGCAAGACTTTGATCGATCGGTTCGTCCGCAAGATGACTTGTTCCGTCACGTCAATGGCACTTGGTATGACCAAACCCAAATCCCCAGTGATATGTCCAGCTATGGTGCGTTCCGTGTGTTGGCCGAAGAGAATGAAAAGCGTCTCAGAGGTATCATTGATGAGCTGGTGGCGCGTGATGATCTTAAGCCCGGCTCCAACGAGCAAAAGCTGCGTGATTTTTATCTCAGCTACATGGATCAAGATAAAATCGATGCCTTGGGGGTGACGCCAATAAAACCAGAACTCGAACGTATTGCGGCGATTTCCTCTAAGCCAGCGCTGATTTACGCGATGGCCGATTTGCGACAAGTTGGCGTTGGGATCCCGTTTA
>NZ_AQOD01000115.1 GCF_000513715.1 Salinivibrio socompensis S35 | reverse complement strand
TTGGAGTGGCTTGATAGCTTGGATCTCAACGGAAAAACCGTGATTGATTTTGGCTGCGGCTCGGGCATTCTTGCTATTGCTGCCATTAAGCTGGGAGCCACGCGCGTGATCGGGATTGATATCGATCCCCAAGCCCTGCTAGCCTCCCAAGATAACGCTGAGCGCAATGGCGTCGCCGATCAACTGCATCTTTATCTTCCAACGACCAACCTGCCGATCTCACCGCCGATGTGGTGGTGGCCAATATTCTCGCCGGCCCACTACGTGAGCTCTCCGATGTGATCAAAGGGCTGATCAAACCCAATGGACAACTCGCGATGTCTGGCGTGCTAGAGACCCAAGCCGAAGATGTAGCTAATCATTACCGTAATCGCCTCAATATTGATCCGATCGTAGAGCGTGAAGAGTGGTGTCGCATCAGTGGGTATTTGCCCGCGTAGTTGGCCAAATGGATGCCTCATTGGCTTACCGCGACATCCACATTTATTGGTAAACCATGACTGACGTGTTACTAGAACTGCTTGATTAATCGGCGAAACGCACGTAATACAAAAAATGCTGTAAAAATCAAGCCATCAATGCTCAAATATTGTCCTTTTCAGATGCGTCAAAAATGCGTAAAATGCGCGCCCTTGCTGACTCAGAGCGGCTGAAGAGGATTTAGAGCTTTTGCGTATCGGACCTTACACCCTGGATGTCCCTTTGATCGTCGCCCCAATGGCCGGCGTGACGGACCGACCATTTCGTGAGCTATGCCTCGCGCATGGTGCCGGTATGGCTATCAGTGAAATGATGTCATCCAATCCAGCGTTGTGGCGAACGAGCAAATCGCAAAAGCGCATGGTGCATATTGACGAATCCGGTCTACGTTCGGTGCAAATCGCCGGCGCTGAACCAGAACTCATGGCTGAGGCGGCGCGATTTTGTGTCGAAAACGGGGCGCAAGTGATTGACATCAACATGGGTTGCCCAGTGAAGAAGGTCAACAAAAAGCTGGCAGGCTCTGCCTTGCTTACCCGACCTGATCTGATTGAGCAAATCCTAACAGCCACGGTAAACGCGGTGGATGTTCCCGTGACGCTTAAAACGCGTACAGGCTGGGATCCGGACAATAAGAACTGTGTAACGATCGCCCGGATGGCGGAAGATTGTGGTATCCAAGCCCTTGCACTGCACGGTCGTACTCGTGCCTGCATGTACAAAGGTGAAGCAGAGTACGACAGCATTAAAGCTGCGAAAGCAGCGGTATCGATTCCGGTGATAGCCAATGGCGACATTGATTCACCAGAAAAGGCCCAGTATGTCCTCGACTACACAGGGGCAGATGCCGTAATGATTGGTCGCCCTGCTCAGGGACGCCCGTGGATTTTTCGCGAAATCCACCATTATCTCACCACAGGTGAGCACTTGCCTGCCCCTTCTTTAGAAGAGGTGAGGACAATTTTGTTGGGTCATGTTCAAGAGCTTCATCAATTTTATGGGGAGCTCAAAGGATTACGTATTGCCCGAAAGCACGTGGCTGGTATCTAAAAGAGCATGATCAAATAGGCGACTTTCGCCGCACCTTCAACGCAATCGAAGATGCACACCAGCAGATCGATGCGCTGCAAGGCTACTTCGACAACGTTGCATAAATACGAGAAGAGCTGACAGAATATGTTCGAACAAAACCTGACTTCCGAAACATTGACAGTAACAACTGTAACTTCACAAGATCAAATTACGCAAAAGCCACTTCGTGACTCTGTAAAAGCGTCCTTGAAGAACTACCTCGCGCAATTGAATGGCCAGGAAGTCAACGATCTGTATGAGCTTGTCCTCGCAGAAGTTGAGCAGCCACTGCTGGATACCATCATGCAATACACCCGCGGTAACCAAACCCGCGCAGCCACCATGATGGGCATCAACCGCGGTACATTGCGTAAGAAACTGAAAAAATACGGCATGAACTGATTGTCGAGGCATAAATTATTGAGAGTAGAGCCGTGCTACCTTTCTAGGGGCACGGCTTTTTTTGTTCTCTGTCCTGATATGTATATTCGATAGGGATTTAAGGCTCTGGATATGTCTGCAGTCCACCCAACCAAGTAACCCTGACCGTCTACAGTGTACTTTTTTACTGCTTCGATTTTGAATTTTTTGGTATAACGTTTATGGCTCATGGACACCTTAAATAAACCATACACCTCACCTGTCGTTTCATGTCTATGCTCCAATGGTTGTCTTCCAGAAGTTTTTCAGGCCGCTGTCAGCATCTGATAAAGAGTATCTAGATGATTGATTTGAAAAATATCACGCTTGACACCTAAGTTATTTCAGTTGGTCATCACAACAGATATCATACAATCTGCTGCTTCATCAGCAGACCGAGCCTTTAAAAACCAGTATCATATTCAGTCTTATCAAGTGAACAGCAACCACCATGCGCAGCGGTGAGCAAATGAACATAACCATCGAGGATATCCTAGACCTTAAAACCCTAGTTGAGTCTGACCAAGTCGAGTTCAAACTGGCTGGTGGTAAAGACGGTAAAGGTACATTACCCAAAGACTTCTGGTCATCCTACTCGGCCATGGCCAATGGGCGTGGTGGCTGGGTTATACTCGGTGTACAAGAAAAGCACGGAGAATTTACTCCGGTTGGCGTCGTCGAACCTGAAAAAGTAAAAACAGACCTTTTCAATCAACTCAATGATCGCGACAAAGTCAGTAACAATGTAATATCCGATCAGGATGCACAACATGTAATACTACAAGGAAAGCCTGTACTAGCTATTCATATTCCACCAGCATCTCGCAAGCAAAAGCCAGTTCATCTGAAGAAAACGCCTTTCGGAAATACTTACTTGCGTATGCACGAAGGCGATCGCCGCTGTGACGATGAAACAGTAAAGCGCATGCTGGCTGAACAGCTCCATGACAGTCGCGATAATGAAATCCTTTCGGCTCATTACAGTTTTGCTGACGATATCAACATTGATAGCTTGAAAACCTACCGCAACCTACTCGCAGCACATAGCCCCCAACATCCATATCTTGAATATGAACTCTTCGAATTATTCCAAAAGATAGGTGGGTGGCGAAAAGACCGTGAAACAGGCAAGCAAGGGATCACCATAGCAGGCATACTAATGTTCGGTAATTGGGAAGCTATTACAGCAGCAGCACCTAATTACTTTGTTGATTATCAGGAGCGACCCGAAGCCAAAACTGAATTACGATGGATTGATCGTATCTGCCTGATGGCACTTGGTCTGGCAACCTTTTTGATTTCTATCGCCGAGTCTATCAAAAGCTTAAAGCCGAGCTCAAAGTACCATTCACGCTAGAACAAGGGCAACGCAAAGCTGATACTCCTGTCCACACAGCGCTTCGTGAAGCATTAGTAAATTGCATCGTCCATGCAGACTTTTCTGATCGCGTTTCTATTTTAGTCGTAAAACGCCCGGACATGTTCGGTTTTCGAAACCCCGGTCTATTGCGAATACCTCTGGAAGAGGTCATTGCAGGGGGAACCAGTGATTGTCGCAACCGTCTGTTACATCAGATGTTTCTTCTGATAGGCTTAGGTGAGAGGCTGGTTCTGGWATGACCAAAATCTTTAGTGGGTGGAAATCCGTAAACTGGCGCACTCCAAAGCTCTGGGAGAAAATGCCGCCGGCTCAAACATTATTAGAGCTATCTACAGCTAGTTTAATCCCAAATGACATTCGTGAGCTTCTACACCAACAGTTTGGTGACAGCTTCAACAAACTGGATGGCTTTGAACAACTCATTGTGACAACCGCAGCAGTGGAAGGATGGATCAACCATGAACGTGCTTGCCAGCTCACAACTCGCCACTCAAGGGAAGTTACACTCGCTTTACCTCGTTTAGAAGGGAAAGGATTTCTTGTTTCAAATGGGGAGCAGAAACAAAAGACCTACACATTGCCCGGCGTAACACTACCTACTCCAGACGAAGTATTTGCCTCTATTAGCACTAGAAATATTGCAAGCTCTCTCGAAACCTCCACACATAACGAGCCTAGCTCCACACATAACGGCTTCAACTCCACACATAACGAAGGGAGCTCCAAACATAGTGAAGCCCCTTCAAATAGAGATAATCACGGCCGCCTCATCGCTCTAGAGCATTTTGACTTACCATTTATAGACAGAGTGGAAGAGTTGAGCAGTAGCATCAGAGAGGAGCTAATGGCTTTTGCTCGAGAACCGAGAAAGAAGAAGCGCCTCAGAAAAGAACAGATGACCTCTGCTATCGCCAATGTATGCAAGGGGCACTACGTTTCCGCCGCTGCCTTAGCAGTCATTTTAGATAGAGACCAACAATCAATACGCCAGCAGTACCTTAAAGCTATGGTAGACAATGAACAGCTTGGTTTGGCTTTCCCTCAGTACAAAAATCACCCAAGACAAGGCTATACCTCATTAGTCAAAGAAAGCTAAAGCAAAACAAACACAAGAAATCCAATGATACGGCATGAACTAATCAATCATTGGTTTGGCTATGGTAAAACGGGCTGGCCGCCAATCGGTTAGCCCGTTTTTGTTTTTAACGGACAGGTTTTAACGGGCGGGCACATATCAATGGGCTTGGTTCGATTCATCACTGCTGGCTAACGTTTCCAATATCGAGCAATGGGTCGCGTCATCGTCGTCCATACCGCAGCAGGCGGCATTTAAACGTGTCAGGGCATGCTTTACCCGTTCAAGGGCTGCTATCTTCTCTGAGACTTCGTTTAGGCGCCGCTGGGTGATCCCTTTCACTTCTGCACAGGTGTGTAAGGTCGCTTCTTCGCGAATGTCTATAGAGCGTCAATTATCTTGGCCGGTTTTCCGTCAATTATCCTGGCCGGTTGATACTGATTTCTAACTACCTTCTCTCATTGCCATTTTGCGTCGGTAGCTTTCACCTTCACAGTGAAGAATGATCGCATGATGCACCAGCCGATCGATGGCAGCCGATGGTCATTGTTGAGTCGTCGAACAAGCTCATCCCATTGCTCGAACGACTA
>NZ_AQOD01000114.1 GCF_000513715.1 Salinivibrio socompensis S35 | reverse complement strand
GCTTTAGCACCAAAACAAGCGATTAGCACCAAAACAAAAGGCGAGCCAGTGGCTCGCCTTTTTCTTGTCTATGATACGGACAAACTAATACGGTTGGCATGTCGCCGTTACTCTGCGCGTACTAAGTGATAAACAGTGTGGCCAAGCCTAAGAAAGCCAGCAGGCCGACCACATCGGTGATGGTTGTAAGCGCCATACCGCCCGCCAGTGCCGGATCGATATTATACTTTTTGAGCAATGTAGGTATCGCAACCCCTGCAATCCCAGCGATAAAGAGGTTGACCATCATCGCGCCAGAAATGATTAGACCTAACTCGATACTGCCTTTCCATACCACCACAATGCCACCAATAATGACGGACCAAAACAACCCGTTAATCATCCCCACCGTTGCCTCTTTGGCCAGTAACCAGCGGGTGTTGGAATCACCGATATGGCCAACGGCGAGCCCTCGGATCACCAATGCGACCGTTTGGTTGCCAGCTACCCCTCCCATCGAAGGAACAATGGTCATTAATACCGCAATGGCCGCCATTTTATCGAGGGTGCCTTCAAACATATTAGAGACAGAGGCAGCAGTTAGGGCGGCGAGCACATTGATCCCAAGCCAGATGCTACGACGACGCGCACTTTTAAAGGCGGGCGCGAAGGTGTCTTCCTCGTCATCCAAACCTGCCATGCTCATCATTGAGTGCTCGGCATCTTCACGAATAATATCGACCACATCATCAATGGTGATCCGACCGACAAGGTGGTTATGTGCGTCCACCACCGGGGCGGATACCCAGTTACGGCGCTCAAACAAATGGGCGACATCGCCATCATCCATAGTGACGCTGATCGCTTCATCAGAGTCCTCCATGATGTCAGTAATAGCGACATCAGGCTGATTCACCAATAGGGCACTGATGGGCAAATTTCCAATTAAACGACCGTTGGGGTCAATCACATACAAGGTATCTGTCGTATCCGGGATCTGACCGCGCATGCGCAGATAGCGTAGCACTACGTCCACGGTGACATCATCACGAATCGTGACGACGTCAGTATTCATGATCCCGCCGGCAGACTCTTCCGGATAGGAGAGAGCTTGTTGCACCCGCGTCCTATCTTGGGCATCCATTTGGGCTAGCACATCTTGGGAGACGTCTCGGGGCAAGCTGCGCAGCAAGTAGGCAACATCGTCAGTTTCCATACCTTCAGTGGCAGCCGCGAGCTGATCGGGAGCCATTCGCACTATAATGCCGTCTTTAACGTCCTCCGAGAGCTCATCAAGGATTTCCCCCTGATCCTCAGGATCGGTTAATTGCCACAGGACGAGACGCCCTTTTGGCGGCGATGCCTCTAATAAATGGGCCGTATCTTCTGGTTCCATCTCTTCGAGCATGCGACGGACACGCACGAACATCCCTTGCTCAAGAAGTTGAGTGACGTCTTGGAGACGTTGGTGGGTTTGGTTACTTTGTTCTTGTTCTGTTGACTCTGCCATCGGTCACTCCCCCAAATGCAATGACTAAAATTCTAACCCAATCAGGGGAGTCTGTCTCATGACAAATCGATTGTGGAGGAGAATTGTGGAGGAGAATTGTGGGGCGCGAACGCACGGGGTTGCACCGTGATGTGGAAGATTACACCGTGTCTTCGTCAAACCCAGCATCAAATAGCGCTTTTACGGCATCAAGGGCTAACGCTGACTGGGGACCATGCACAGACACAGTGATGGTTTCGCCTTGTGCCGATTCGAGCATCAGCATTGCCATCACACTGTCTGCGTTGGCGGATTTATGGCCGGTTTGAAGGGTGACTTGCGCATCATAGTCTTGCACTAACTCAACCAACTTGATCGCCGCGCGGGCGTGTAAACCGAGGCGGTTACGGACACAGACCTGTGCTGACAAGGTGGTCATCCTTGTTGCTCCAACGTGCGATGACGGATTTGTACCTGCTCGCCTAACTCATGGAAATAATCGGATAAATACTGGGCAACATAGACAGAGCGGTGTTTGCCGCCAGTACAGCCGATCGCCACGGTCACGTAGCTGCGATTATTATTTTTCAGGGCAGGGAGCCAGGATTCTAAAAAACCTTTGATTTGAGCGATCACCATGGCGACATCAGGCTGTGCGGCAAGAAACATGCGAACAGGTTTTTCCAGCCCCGTATGGGGTCGCAACGTCGGCTCCCAATGGGGGTTGGGTAAAAAGCGAACATCAAAGACATAGTCGGCATCGGCGGGCAAGCCGTGTTTGAAGCCGAAAGACTCAAATACCATCACTAGATCGCTGCTAGTGCGGCCAAGGACCAAAGCGCGGACGGATTCACTCAGATCGTGGATAGAGAGCCCAGACGTATTTATCACGCGATCTGCATGGGCTTTAATCGGCGCCATCTGTTGTTTTTCGGCTTGGATGGCTTGCTCAAGCGACAGGTTATGACGCGACAGTGGATGCAGACGTCGCGTTTCACTGAATCGTTTGATCAGATCCTTGTCATCCGCATCCAAATAATAAAGCGTCACATCACACACTTGACGTAATGCCGCTAGCGAATCGGCAATAGGCTCTTTCGCATTTGGGAGGTTACGTATATCTAAACTGACCGCGATTTTTGCATCGGCGTCATCTTGTGACACAACAAAGTCACGCAGTAAGTTAACGGGTAAATTGTCGACGCAATAGTAGCCAAGATCTTCGAGTACCCTTAGCGCCACTGATTTGCCTGAGCCAGAGCGGCCACTGACAATTTTTAGCATCATCATGTTTCCCCGTCAGCCTTCTGTGTTATTGAGTAATAATATTGTAGAGCGCTTGATCCGAGTCAGCACTGCGAAGCTGGCGGCATAGCTTTTTGTCGTTCAGCTTCTCAGCAATGATCGAAAGGGTCTTTAGGTGTACCTTACATTGCTCGTCGGGCACCAATAATGCAAACAGCAGATCAACAGGACGTTTATCGACCGCATCAAACTCGATTGGCTCTGAACACTGCAATAGTACGCCGATGGCTTGTTGGCTATCGAGTGTTCGCCCATGTGGATGGCAATCCCCGCGCCAATCCCGGTGGTACCGAGCTTTTCACGACTGAGCATGCATTCGAATAATTTTTGCGCGTTAGTGCCCAGCTTATCCGCAGCAACCTGGCTGATAATTTCCAAGGCGCGTTTTTTGCTGGAGCAGTGGACAGCACTGCGTGTGCAGTCCACTGAAAGTACATCTTTAAGTTCCATAGATTAATGCTGTTTGAGCTTTTCTTTGTGTTTACTCAGTTGTTTAACCAGTTTGTCGGTCAACCCGTCAATCGCCGCGTACATATCTTGCGACTGTGATTTTGCATGGAGCTCGCCGTTATTCACATGGAGCGTCGCTTCTGCAATTTGGTCAAGCTTTTGAACATTCAGTACAACATGGACATTGTTAATGTGCTCGAAAAAGCGCTCGAGTTTAGCAAATTTGGTTTCCACATACTCGCGCAATGGTGGCGTGATGTCGACAGACTGTCCAGTCAGGTTGATTTGCATACACATTTTCCTTCTGTTGAGGCGCCTATAATAGACGCTTACGCTGGTTTGACGGCGCAATCCCAAGCGACTCTCTGTACTTGGCAATTGTCCGTCTTGCAACTTTAATGCCTTGCTCGGCCAACAATGTGGCAATTTTGCTATCACTGAGTGGCTTGTTCGCCGGCTCGTCAGCGACCAATTTTTTTATTAAAGCTCTAATCGCTGTCGATGAGCACTCACCGCCATTGTCGGTACTCACATGGCTGGAGAAGAAGTATTTCAGCTCAAAAATACCGCGTGGCGTATGCATATACTTTTGTGTGGTCACGCGGGAAATGGTTGACTCGTGCATGTCCACATCCAGGGCAATGTCGTTGAGGACCATGGGCTTCATGGCCTCTTCGCCGTACTCAAAAAAGTCGTGTTGATGCTCAACAATACACCGCGTCACTTTGAGTAAGGTGTCATTGCGGCTTTCTAAGCTCTTAATCAACCATTTAGCTTCTTGCAAGTGCGAACGAATAAATTGGCTATCGGACGCGCTGCAGCCATTGCGTCCGTAGGCGGCATATTGTTCGTTGACTTTAAGCTTGGGCACACTATCTGGGTTGATCTGAACCACCCATTTGCCTTGGTGCTTAAACACTGACACATCGGGAACCACGTATTCCGCTTCGTTGGTCACAATTAAATTACCAGGGCGTGGCTCTAAACTGTGGATGAGTTGCATCACGGCTTTCAGATCGGGCTCTTTAAGGCGTGTTTCTCGCATGAGTTGACGATAATCGCGATTGGCAAGTAAGCCCATATGCTCGGTTAAGATCTTGCGGGCTTCTGCGAGCCAAGGGGTATCGTCGTCGTAGGTGGCAAGCTGTAGCATTAAGCATTCTTGCAGTGAACGCGCTGCGATACCAAGTGGATCAAAGTGTTGGACGCGTTTGAGTACCGCTTCGACTTCATCCAGTTCAATCTCATCGCTGCCAAGGCTCTCTAAAATATCGTCAGTGCTGACTGAGAGGTAGCCTTGGTCGTCCACCGCATCGATGATTGCCATGGCAATGACGTGATCGTTTTCTGAAAATGGTGTGAGTTCAAGCTGCCATTTTAAATAGTCATACAGCGTCTGTGTGGTTTCCCCTTGATAAACGGGTTGATCATCATAACCACTGGCACCGACACCGGTACTGCCTGTTCCGGCAGAGTATAGGTGGTCCCAGGTCGTATCAACGGGGAGATCATCCGGCATCTCGTTTTTTTCAAACGCATCGGACGTTTCCATGTTATCGGCACTGGCGGTTGCTGTTTCTTGTGGGCCCGTGTGCTGCTCGTGCTGACTCCCTTCCTGATCCGTGTCTTGCTCTTGGCCTTCGTCATGTTCCAATAGAGGGTTGCTTTCCAACGCTTCTTGGATCTCTTGTTGCAAATCCAACGTCGATAGCTGCAAAAGACGAATCGCCTGTTGCAGTTGCGGTGTCATTGCGAGTTGTTGTCCAAGCTTAAGCTGAAGCGTGGGTTTCATAGAGGCTTTACACCTTTCCTTTTCAACGACCAAAGAGGTTAAAAACGCTTGCTCTGATGAACAAAGCAAGCGTCTTATTTAACTATAGCCTGATTGGCATTTTTTAGCGTGAGCCGATCCTACAATTTGAACTGATCGCCCAAGTAAACCCGTTTAACGTGATCATCATTGAGCACTTCATCAGGCGTGCCATGTGCAATCAAGTGACCTTGGCTGACAATGTAGGCATGCTCACAGACACTGAGCGTTTCTCGTACATTATGATCGGTAATAAGCACACCGAGACCACGGTCACGTAAGTGCTCAATAATTTTTTTAATATCGATAACCGAAATTGGATCAACCCGGCAAAGGGCTCATCAAGCAGAATAAATTTAGGGTTAGCCGCCAGGGCGCGCGCAATTTCGACTCGCCGGCGTTCGCCGCCTGAAAGCGCCATGCCTAAGCTGTCACGGATATGTTGGATATTAAACTCGTCCAACAAGTCTTCGGCTTTATCTTGGCGCTCTTCTTTACTCAATGACTTGCGCGTTTGTAGTACGGCCATCAGGTTATCGTAGACGCTGAGTTTACGAAATATCGACGCTTCTTGCGGTAAGTAACCGATCCCCAAGCGTGAGCGATTATGCATCGGTTGAATGCTGATATCTTTATCATCGATATAAATCGCCCCCTCATCACGAGCGACTAAACCCACAATCATATAAAACGAGGTGGTTTTTCCCGCACCATTAGGGCCAAGTAGGCCGACGATTTCACCGGATTTCACTTCCAAGCTTACATCGGCGACGACTTTTCGCCCTTTATAACTTTTTGCCAAGTTGGCCGCTGTCAGTGTTGCCATGTGGCCTCTTATTGCGCGTCTGACTCAGATGAATCTTTATTGGATGAATCTTTACTTGTCGGCTGTAAAATCGTCGTGACGCGTTTATTGCTATCACTCTCGGCAACCAATTGCTGTTTATCAATTTCGTAGGTAATCACATTCCCCTCTACTTGATTGCCACTTTGTTCGAGCATCGCATTGGTGGACATTTTTAGAAACTCATTACCGACTTCATAACGCAGCTTATTCGCTTCGCCGTGAATTTGTTTACCATCATCCATGGTTTGCTCAAAGGTCGCCGGCTCACCGTAAGCTTCGATGGTTTCGCTACCTTCTTCGCCCTTTGGGCGGATGACGATCAGTTTATCCGCCAGAATAGTGATGCTCCCTTGAGTGAGTATCACATTTTGAGTAAAGGTGACGGTATTGGTCGCCATATCCAAATGTTGGCTCTCTGATTCAATATAAATAGGTTGCTCCGTATCACTACTTAATGCCAGTGAATAGTGAGACAGTAGCAACATCGCACCTGCCAGTGCTTTAGCGAGGGGTCGTTTCATATCGGCCTTTTACATCGTCTATCAATTCCATCTGGTGGCTACCGAAGTTGCCTTTCACGCGTTTTCCTGTGGTTTGAAAACCGGTGCCCGTGATGGTGGTAGGACTGTTGGACCAAAAATCTCGTGTTGTGAGGTTTAAGGTCACAGAGTCGGTGGCTACCGAATCAATTTGCGCATTCGGCAGTAAATTAAAAATACGGACATTGCCCGTCATTGTGAGCAGGTACTCGTCCGATAAAACGGCGTAGTTTGCGCTAACACGCCACTCTTCATCTTGGCCGTCTTTATAGGTCCAAAGCACGGGCTCATTAAAATGGGTTTCTTCTATTTTGGCGTAGTGTTCAAGGTGCTTGGCTTGAACGGTGTAACTGCGCACACCATCGGCATTATACTGCACGGTTTGAATGTCTTCGCCGGTAAACAAAGGCTTTTCCGCATCAGGGGTGACCTGTAGCACCTTTTGCCAGCTGTGCTGCGCCAGTAAATAATAGCCGCTGAGTGCGCAAAGTGCGATCAGCAGAAGCAGGCCAAGCCGCCGAATCATACACTCAAACCTTTGTGCTGGTCGAGCTCGCCACGGGCTTCAAGTAGCAAGTCACAGACTTCTCTCACCGCGCCAAATCCTCCACGAATTTGGGTAATATGGTTAGCACGCGCTTTCAATAGGGGATGGCCATCTGCAACGCAACAAGACAGTCCCACTTTTCCATCACAGGCCAGTCGATCAAATCATCGCCAATGTAAGCGGTGTGTGCAGGGAGGACATCACAGTGCGTACACAAGTCTTGGTATGCGGCTAACTTGTCGCTTTGCCCTTGGTACACATGCTTGACACCCAAGGCGCGCATTCGGTTTTCGACAATATGAGATTGGCGACCGGTGATGACCGCGACATCAATCCCAGCATTCATCAGTGACTTGATGCCGTAGCCGTCGCGGGTATGAAACGCTTTGAGCTCTTCGCCTTGATTACCCATGTAGACGCGGCCATCGGAAAAGACACCATCAATATCACAAATGAGTAATTGAATGGCGGCGGCGCGTTGGAAGACATCGGCGGCGACAGGGCCGTATAGGGTGTCAATCACAGTAGAGGCCATTAGATTACTCCGGCTTTTAAAAGGTCATGCATATTCAGGGCGCCAAGCAGCTGGCCGTTTTTGGCAACCAGTAGCCCGTTAATTTTTCGCTCTTCCATGAGTTTGAGTCCTTCTGCCGCGAGTAACTCCGGCTCAATCGTCACCGGGCCTTTTGACATGACCGAGCCGATGGCGGTGGTATGCAAATCAATACGCATATCTAATAAGCGGCGTAAATCACCATCGGTGAAAATACCGGTCAGCTGTTGGTTTGCATCCACGATAGCGGTCATCCCCAGGCCCTTTTCAGAGACTTCTAATAGGGCATCGCGCACGGTGGCGGTTTCGGGCACCATGGGTAAACGCGCCCCTTGATGCATTAAATCAATGATGCGCAATAACAGCTTCCGTCCCAATGCGCCGCCTGGGTGAGAGAGGGCAAAGTCATTAGCGGTAAAGCCTCTTGCTTGCATTAAGGCCATGGCGAGCGCGTCGCCCATCACCAAGGTGGCGGTGGTGCTCGAGGTCGGCGCCAGTGCCAGAGGGCAGGCTTCTTGCGGGACATGGATATTGAGATTTACTTTCGCTAACTGTCCCATGCTGGATTGCGCGTTGCCTGTCATACAGACCAAAGGAATGCCTAAGCGCTTGATCACGGGTAGTAAGGTTAATATCTCACCGGCCTCACCAGAGTTAGAGATCGCCAGCACCACATCGCCTTGGTTTATCATGCCTAAATCACCATGGCTTGCCTCGCCGGGGTGAACAAAAAACGCCGGGGTACCGGTGCTAGCCAGTGTGGCTGCAATCTTTTTACCGATATGTCCTGACTTACCCATTCCCATCACGACCACTTTGCCGGTGGCGTTAAGCATCAGCTGGCAAGCCGCCTCGAAACGATCGTCAATGGCGGCTTTTAATTGTGCAATCGCATCTTGCTCAATGTTAAGCACATCTAGCCCAGCGCGGCGAAAATCAAAACTGTATTCACTCATTGTATTGTGTCCGTTTAGGCGGCCGCGTTGATAAATAGGTAGCCTTGGTAACTGATATAACAAAGTAGGAAAATAGCGCCTTCAATACGATTAATACTGCGTGATTTGCCCAAAGCAAACACCAGCAACATGACAGAAAACACCAGCATAATATAATAGTCACGGCTCATCGCATATTCGCTGATCGGTGACGGATTCAGTAACCCGGGGATCGCCATGACCGCAAGAATATTAAAGACATTCGAGCCGATGATATTCCCCACCGCCAGGTCATCCTCGCCTTTCATCACCCCCGCAATCGAGGCGGCAAGTTCGGGGAGGCTGGTGCCAATCGCAATGATGGTCAAGCCAATCACCAGATCACTCATGCCAAAGTACTGAGCAATCGTCACGGCCGAGTCAACCACTTGATCCGATGACAGCAGCAGTAAGGGCAAGCCGACAATAATCCACATCGCCGCTTTCAGGTTGCTGACATCACTAGGGATATCAGACTGCTGATCGGCCAGTACCGGATCAGTGCCGCCAGAATCTTTGCCAATTTTTATCATCATTAAAATAAAGATCACGAATAGCGTGATGAGCCCCACCCCTTCAAAAAATCCAAGGTGACTGTTCCAAAGCAATACCCCAGCGAGTACGGTGACTCCGAGCATCAGAGGCAATTCACGGCGGATAATGGTCGACCCAATCGATAGCGGCTTGATAAGCGCCGTAAAACCAATAATAAGCGCTATGTTGGCGATATTCGATCCTAAAACGTTCCCCACTGCAGTATCGGTTTTATCGGCGAGGGCCGCGTTGGCAGACACCATCATTTCGGGGGCCGACGAGCCCATTGCCAAAATGGTCATTCCGATCACTAAAGGCGAAACGCCGTAGTTTTTCGCGATTGCAGCCGCGCCGAAGACCAGTCGATCCGCACTCCATACCAGCACGACGAGTCCAACTACGAGTATGGCAACCGCTATAACCATGACACCTATCCTTTGCGTTTTAAATTTGGTTCAAATGAGGTGCAATTCTGACGGCTAAAGGGGGAAATGTGAAGCAAAAAGCCCGTGCGCGGGTTATCCATCCTGGTATTTTATCGCTTGATGCGAACACGGTTGCGCTATCGCTATCGACACGCGCATCGGGGCCGTATTTATCAATGAGTGGACCGCGGTTAAGGCATCATCTGGTACGGGACGACATTAACGCAGTCCTGACACGTTGAGTGTGTAGCGGGTGCTATTATCAGGGATATGTCACGTCCTGCTTGGCCCGCCAGACAGGGTGGCTTGTGTTAGGCTGAGTGACACCTTATTATCAGCTACTTAATTTTGTTCCTTTCCAACCATGAGATGCGGCCATGGCAGCACAGAGCCTGATAGATATTAATGGGATGACGTTCTCACGGGGCAACCAATGCATTTTTGATAACATTGATCTGCAGGTGCCTCGCGGGGAGATCACCGCAATTATGGGGCCCTCAGGTATTGGTAAAACCACATTATTGCGCCTGATAGCCGGTCAGCTTAAGCCGGATACTGGCGACATTGTGTTTGATGGTCACTCGATTCCCTCGTTAGGGCGTCGTCAGCTATTTGATCTGCGCCAGCGCATGAGTATGTTATTTCAATCCGGTGCGCTATTCACTGACATGTCGGTGTTCGACAACGTGGCTTTTCCGTTGCGTGAGCACACCGCACTGGATGAATCCCTCGTCTATACCATTGTTATGTTGAAATTGGAAGCGGTGGGCCTGCGGGGAGCGGCAGCATTAATGCCGAGTAACTTGTCTGGTGGCATGGCCCGTCGAGCAGCCCTCGCCCGTTCAATTGCCCTTGATCCAGAGCTGATTTTGTTTGATGAACCCTTTGTCGGACAAGATCCTATTACCATGGGCGTACTTGTCACTCTGATTCGTCAGCTTAATCAGGCGCTTGGGTTAACGTGTGTGGTGGTATCGCATGATGTGCCTGAAGTAATGAGCATTGCCGATAAAGTTTACCTTCTCGCCGATAGCCGTATTATCGCCAGTGGCTCTCCGCAATCGTTGCGGGATAACCCAGATCCTTGGGTGCAGCAATTCTTAGAAGGGCATGCCGATGGTCCCGTGCCATTTCGTTATCCCGCGGGTGAGCTAAAGCAGGAGATTTTCGGTGATTAAAACACAAATTGAGGATATTGGCCGTCGAACAATGCGTGTGGCCGAGTCAATGGGTCGCGCCACCTTTGTGATGACAGGTGCGCTGGTGGGGCGTCCTCAACCGCGCAAAACCTTCCCACTTCTTATCCAACAACTCTATTCTGTCGGCGTGCGTTCATTAGCGATCATCGTTGTCTCAGGGTTGTTTATCGGCATGGTATTAAGCCTACAAGGGTATTTAGTCTTGTCGGATTTCGGTGCCGAGACCAGCCTGGGTCAGATGGTGGCCTTATCGCTACTACGCGAGGCTCGGCCCCGTGGTGACCGCTTTGCTGTTTGCTGGTCGAGCCGGATCCGCTCTGACCGCTGAAATTGGCTTGATGAAAGCCACCGAGCAGCTATCGAGTTTAGAGATGATGGCCGTCGATCCGCTGCGTCGTGTCATCGCCCCCCGTTTTTGGGCCGGCGTGATCGCCATGCCCTTGCTCGCGGTGATTTTCATGCTAGTGGGCATTTGGGGTGGCGAGCTGGTCGGAGTAGACTGGAAAGGCATTGATCATGGGAGTTTTTGGTCGGTGATGCAGGCATCGGTCGACCTTGGCTATGATGTGGGTAACGCGTTAATCAAAAGCCTGGTTTTTGCCATCGCCGTCACCTGGATTGCTCTTTTTAACGGTTATGATGCCACGCCGACGTCGGAAGGGATCAGCCGCGCGACCACACGTACTGTGGTACATTCATCGCTGGCCGTTCTCGGCCTAGACTTTGTCCTTACTGCACTCATGTTTGGGAATTAATCATGCAACAGAGTCGTAAAACAGAATTTTGGGTAGGCTGCTTTGTCATTGTGGGTATTGCCGCGCTATTAACCTTGCGTTTCAAGTCGCCGATGTTCAGCGATGGGGGCGGGCAGACACCTATATCCTCACCGCAGAATTCGACAATATTGGCGGGTTAAAAGTGCGCTCTCCGGTAAAAGTGGGTGGCGTAACGGTTGGCCAGGTAACGGATATTTCTCTCAACCCAGAGACCTATGTGCCGCAAGTGACCCTACAAATCAGCGAAGACGCGGGGCGTTTCCCTGAATCGAGCTCTGCGTCCATCTACACCGCAGGTTTATTGGGTGAGCAATATATTGGTATTACGCCTGGGTTTGTCGATGAAGCTCTGGGTATTGGCTACCTAGACGCGGGGAGCAAAATCCAAGATACCAAGTCGGCCCTCGTCTTAGAAGATTTGATTGGTCAGTTCCTCTACAGTATGGGTGACAAGGAGTAACCAAAATGAAAAAGACACTTATCGCATTAGGCTCAGCGTTGAGTCTAATGTTAGTCAGCCTTGGACAGACCGTACAGGCCAGTGAGCCGGTAGATCAATCCAATCCGTATCGGCTGATTGAGCAAGTTGCGGACAACACTTTTTCGCGCATACGCAAAGATCGCACCCTACTCCGCGCAGACCCTGACTTATTGCGTGATGTTGTTAAAGACGAGCTGCTTCCTTATATCCACAATCGCTATGCGGCGTCGCTGGTATTAGGCGCTCAGTATTATCGCAAGGCGACCCCTGAACAGCGCGATGCGTTCACCGAGGCATTCACCGAGTACATGATTGCCTCTTATGCGCAGATTTTACTGGAGTACGACAACCAAACCATTGAGGTTCAAAAGGATAAACCCATTGATCCCGAAGATAAAATTGTCAAAGTGCGGGTCGACATGATCGATTCATCACGTCCATCTATTCGCCTGGATTTCAGCTTACGTAAAAATACGCGGACAGGAAATTGGCAAGCTTATGACGTCACAGCGGAAGGGGTCAGTATGATCCAGTCTAAGCAGTCAGAATGGAAGACACCGCTTCGCCGTGATGGCATTGATGCGGTGATTGAACAATTAGCAGAGATTGCCAAACGGCCTATCCGTCGGGAAGACAAGCAAAAGCAGGACGCGTCATGAGCGTCAACTTGACGGTTGGCAGCGAGCAGCACTATCACTTGTCAGGGCAGCTTGATCGTGACACAGTGCCTGCCTTTTGGCGTCAGCGTCACCAATGGATGCCAACAGATACCGCCTTAACGCTAGATTTAAGTGCGTTATCACGTGTGGATTCAGCGGGAATGGCGATGTTGCTCCACCTTGATCGTACCCTGCGTGATAACGGGCAGGGCATTCAGTATCAAGGGATGCCTGAACAGCTAAAACTATTGTTAACGCTGAGTAATTTAGACACATATTTTGACGATGCTGAGCATCAACAAGGAGTTTAAACGTGGAAGCAAGCGACGTTAAAGCCATTTTAGAGGCCGCGTTTTTAGAGCAGGCTGTGTCAGTGGACGAGCTGCACGTAAAAGGCGATGGCAGCCACTTTGAAGTGATTGCTGTGGCAGAGATGTTTGACGGTATGTCACGCGTAAAAAAGCAACAAACCATATATGGTCCGTTGACGGATCACATTGCGCGTAATGATATTCATGCAGTCAGTATTAAAGCGATGACACCCGCTGAGTGGGCACGCGATAAAAAACTGATGCAGTTGTAAGAGGGTGTGATGCAAAAGTTTCGAGTGACGGGCAATGGCCCGCTTAAAGGTGATGTGGCCATTTCTGGCGCAAAAAATGCCGCCCTCCCGATTTTATTTGCTTCATTACTGGCTGAAGAGCCAGTCGAAGTCGCGAATGTCCCTAAGTTACGCGATATTGACACGACGATGGCCCTGTTATCACGCTTAGGGGCCAAGGTGAGCCGTAATGGATCGGTGCATGTTGATGCCAGTGATATCACTGAACTCTGTGCGCCTTATGATTTAGTGAAAACCATGCGCGCGTCCATTTGGGCTTTAGGGCCTTTGGTTGCTCGCTTTGGTAAGGGCGAAGTCTCTTTGCCCGGCGGCTGCGCGATTGGTGCACGGCCGGTGGATTTGCACATCAACGGTCTTGAGCAGCTCGGTGCGACCATTACCTTAGAAGAAGGTTACGTGCGTGCCACGGTCGATGGTCGACTTCAAGGTGCGCACATTGTGATGGATAAGGTCAGCGTCGGTGCGACGGTAACCATCATGAGTGCTGCGACGTTAGCGCAAGGCACCACCGTGATTGAAAACGCGGCTCGTGAACCGGAAATTGTTGATACCGCCAAATTCCTCAACATGTTGGGGGCAAAAATCACAGGCGCAGGCACAGACCGCATAGAGATTAAAGGCGTTGAGCGTCTTGGCGGTGGCAAGCACGCCGTGGTGGCGGATCGCATCGAAACCGGCACTTTTTTGGTGGCGGCCGCGGTATCAGGTGGTCATATTGTGTGTCGCCATACCTCGCCGGAGTTACTTGAAGCTGTACTGCACAAGCTAGAAGAAGCGGGTGCCAAGGTAGTGACCGGTGATGACTTTATCGAATTAGACATGACCGACCGCGAGCTCAAAGCGGTGAACGTGCGTACCGCGCCACACCCGGGATTTCCAACCGATATGCAAGCCCAATTTAGCTTGCTTAACTTGGTTGCCAAAGGGACCGGGATTATCACCGAAACCATCTTTGAAAATCGCTTTATGCATGTGCCTGAATTACAACGAATGGGCGCACATGCAGAGATTGAAGGCAATACCGTGATATGCGGTGATACAGAGAGCCTAAGCGGCGCACAAGTGATGGCAACGGATCTACGCGCCTCAGCTAGCTTGGTGATTGCTGGTTGTATCGCTAAGGGCGAAACCCTGGTTGATCGTATTTATCATATCGATAGAGGCTACGAGCGTATTGAAGATAAACTACAGGCCTTGGGCGCTAAAATTGAGCGAATTGACTCAGATGAAGTGAATTAGTCCAATCATAGCGTTGGCCTTAATGCGCGACATGACAACGCCAGCCCTCACAGGCTGGCGTTTTTGATCGGCGAGAACTTAAGGTATCCGCTGCTAGCGTTCATCGCCCACTTTCACCGGCAAGGTTAAGGTCTCGCCGTCTCTGATCAGTGTGATCTCAAGCGTTGAGCCCGGACGCGTGTCGGTCACCATATCCATGGCACCGCGAGCGCCGCGCACCGGCTTGTCGTTAATTTGGATAATCAAGTCTTGGGGTTGAATGCCGGCTTTTTCCGCGGGCCCGCCTTTATCGAGACCTGCGACCATCACCCCACGTTGCTGCTCAGCATCCAATAATCGGGCCATCACCGGGTTTACATCACGACCATCTATACCAATGTAGCCGCGGATCACTCGGCCATCAGCAATCAGCTTATTCATGATTTTCTCGGTTAAGCGGTAAGGAATCGCAAAGGAAATGCCGTACGTTTCTAGATCTGTGGCTTGCTGAAAAGAGGCCGTATTGATGCCGACGAGCTCACCACGACTGTTTACCAGTGCCCCGCCCGAGTTACCTCGGTTAATCGCCGCATCGGTTTGTAGAAAGTCTTGGCGACCATAAAAACTCATCCCGGTCCGGCCGGTCGCGAGATGATACCGTAGGTGGTGGTTTGCCCTAAATTGTATGGGTTACCAATCGCAAGGACAGTATCACCCACGGTGGGTTGATAACGTTTGTTCACGGGGATACTTGGAAGATTTTCAGATTGGATCTTAATGACAGCCAAGTCGGTACGCTGATCTTTACCCACCATCTGAGCCGTAAAAATGCGTCCATCTTGCAAAGCAACGATCACTTGGTCAGCTTCGGCGACCACATGATAGTTGGTGACGATATAGCCTTTACCGCTCATGATCACCCCAGAGCCTAACCCTTGAGTATTGAGCTCTAGTTTATCGTTGCCGGTATAATTACGGGTGTAGATATTGACACTGCGGGGGAGGCGCGTTTGACCGCATAGCTAAATGACACCAACTCTGCTGAGGATTGATCACCGTTCTCAACAAAAGAAATATCGGATAACAGGCCCGAGCGTAGATCAGGCACCGCGACCAAGAGTAAGGCAGCCGTAACAAGGCCAATAATCACGGAACGAACAAGTAGAGCCAGCATAAACAATGCCATCCTAAAACAAAACAGAACGGAGCTAGAGAATAGCATTGTGGGGTCGGGTTGTGGAAATCATCACCGCCATGGGCTTATAAAAATGAATGGGCCGATAAAAAATGCTACCGAAGTGGTAGGCATTCATTCCATGGTACAAAGAGAGTAGGACTATCGAATCACAAGATAAAGCGAGCTGTTATCGCGCACAATATTGAGTGCGAGCACGCCCGGTTTTTCTTCGAGCAGTTTGCGTAAGTCACCCAGATTCGCCACTTTATGTCGATTGACACCAACAATGACATCACCCGCGCGCAGTCCATATCGAGCGGCAAGAGAGCCTTCTTCAATCGCCGCGACTTCGACCCCCGCTGGCTCAGTGTCATGATTTTTCAACTCTGCGCCGGCCAAGGCTTTGTGTAGATTATCGGCTTTGGTTTGAGTTTGAGCGGCTTCTTTGAGGGTGGTTTCCATCTCTAGCTGTCACCATCACGGATCACGCCCAACGTAACGGTTTTGCCGGCCCCTAAGGTGGCAATTTTAGCGCGTAACTCACTGAAGCTGCGAATACTTTTACCGTTAACAGAAACAATAATATCACCGGCTTTTAGCCCCGCATCGTCGGCGGCAGATTCAGGCATTACCTGACTAACAAAGGCCCCGTGTTGGGTGGCTAATCCAAAGGCATCGGCTAACTCCGCGGTCAGCTCTCGGCCGGTGACGCCAAGCATGCCGCGTCGCACAGAGCCATATTCAATGATCTGGTCGACCAAGCTTTTTGCCATATTCACTGGGATCGCAAAGCCAATCCCGACGTTGCCACCGTTGGGCCCTAAAATCGCGGTGTTGATCCCCATCAGTTCACCGTTAAGGTTAACTAGTGCGCCGCCTGAGTTACCACTGTTAATCGCCGCATCGGTTTGAATAAAGTTCTCGAAGTTTTCTAAGTTCAAACCACTGCGTCCCAGGGCTGAGACGATTCCCGAGGTAACGGTTTGTCCGAGCCCGAATGGGTTACCAATGGCGACGGCGAAATCACCGACACGTAAGTTATCAGAGTCGGCAAGAGGGATTTGTGTCAGGTTACCGGCGTCTTCATCCAACTGCAGTAAGGCGATATCAGACATTTCGTCACTGCCGATCAAGGTTGCGTCGTATTCGCGGCCATCTTTAAGTTGAACACGGATCTCATCCGCATCAGCAATCACATGATGATTGGTGACAATATAGCCTTTATCGGCATTAACAATTACCCCTGATCCTAAACCACGAAAGGGGCGTTCTTGGACTTGCTCAGAAGGCGCATTGGGACCAAAGAAAAACCGGAATGCTTCAGGAATACGTTGTTTGGACACCTTATTCCCTTCCACCGCAATACTGACAACGGCCGGCGAGACTTTTTCTAACATGGGAGCCAAGCTCGGCACGGCTTCGCCGCTTACGGCTTGAGGTAAGGCGGCATAGCTTGGTAGAGGAGAAAACGCCGCGCCAAGAGTCAGCGCGGCGACGCTAATCGCGAGTAAAGACTTTTTCATCATGGGCTCACACTCCAATTGTCAAGATATGAATTGAGAGTGGGGGCAGTCTGAAAAAGTTCAATCCTCAATCAGCTAGCGTGAGTGCTTTTTTCACTTTTTAGCAACCCTGACGCACTGCCAGAATAGTCACGAGGTGGTTGATTAGACGTGTCTACTTCCAGGTTGGTAATTTTCCCCAGCCGCTTGGCAAAAGGGTTATCTTGATCGGGTAAGTCAGGCATCAAATCAGAAGACGTCTTAGCCATATGCTGGTACAGCTTGTTGTAGTCTTTCGACAAGGTATCAAGCAGCTCAGCGCTTTGAGCAAAATGGTCCACCAATTCTTGGCGGTATTGCTCTAGCTCGTAACGTGACTTTTCTAGCTCCCTTTTCATGTTTTTTTGTTGTTTGAGATCGCGAGTCGTCATGCGGGCAATGAAAAAGCCCACCGCGATACCGATGACGAGAAAGATCAGGCTATTAATCCAGGCCATAACTGCTCCTTGTACTCACACGTTGACTGCTCACTATGATGATTCAGTGATCAGTCAGGGCAAGTAAAATCACTTGCCCACCTATAATACCGTACATCTGCCATTGGCTCAGCAAGATGAAACGTGGGTTTACTATACATGCCAGATCGCGAGCGTGGTACTCCTGTGCGCGCGTATTTCTCTTTCTCGCTCGCGTGTTACTATGAAAAAGATGGCGATAACCAACGAGGCTTTCAAGGAATGACGCCCTTAGAACATTACAATAACGACCTGACTCACAACAACTTTATTGACGACCCTGCCCAACGCATGGCGGTCGAAAAACTCGATGAACTTTATCACCGCTTGGTGGCCACCCCCATGGCATCCTCTCAACCGCAAAAGCTTGGTTCGCAAAAGCTTGGTCCGCAAAAGCCTCGTTGGCTGCCTTGGTTGCCTAGGCGCAAACGTGAGCCCGAGACTATCGCGCCGGTAAAAGGGCTGTATTTTTGGGGCGGAGTAGGACGCGGGAAAACGTATTTAATGGATACATTTTTTCACGCCTTGCCCTTTGAGAACAAAATGCGCATGCACTTTCACCGCTTTATGCATCGGGTGCATCAAGAGTTGAGAATCCTGGATGGAGAAGCGGATCCGTTGCCGCAAATCGCAGACAAGTTTGCGCAAGAAACCCGGGTGCTTTGTTTTGATGAATTCTTTGTTTCAGACATTACCGATGCGATGATCTTGGGGACGCTGATGGAAGCGTTATTTGCTCGAGGGATTACCTTGGTCGCGACCTCCAACATTGTGCCTGATGAATTGTACTGGAACGGGTTACAGCGCGCGCGTTTTATCCCTGCCATTGATTTGATCAACCAGCACTGTGAGGTGGTTAACGTTGACTCTGGCGTTGATTATCGCCTGCGTACCTTAACGCAAGCGGCGATTTTTTATCATCCTCTTGGCGACCAAGCCACGGAGACGATGCAGGCCTATTTCAAAAAACTGAATGGGGAAGGGGGACAGCGCGACGCTGTGATCACCGTGAATAACCGCTCGCTTCATACTATTGAAAATGGCGATGGCGTTGCGCACTTTAGTTTTGCCGAGTTGTGTCAATCGGCCCGTAGCCAAACCGACTACATGGAACTGGCGCGTCTTTATCACACGGTGCTGGTTGCCGGTATGCCGCAGTTACATAGTACCCAAGATGACGCTGCACGTCGGTTTATTGCGCTTGTGGATGAGTTTTACGAGCGCAGTGTCAAACTGATTATTTCGGCGGCGGCGCCACTGGATAGCCTGTATGACGGAGAGCGCTTAGCGTTTGAATTTAAGCGTTGCCAGTCACGCCTGATTGAAATGCAAAGCCATGACTATCTCGCGTTGCCTCACTTACTACCGTACCGGTGAGACGGCGCGCGGGGGCACTTAGGTTGATCTAAGAGTCAAACAATAACCAACTGATGAAAAGCGGCGGAATTTTTTTGCGAAAAGGAGGTGATTTTTTCTCCACTCTTCCCTATAATCTCGCGACCCACCGTTACTGTTGAAAGGCTTAGGCCGAGTGTACCACCACTCGAAGGGGTGATGAATGGACGCTTAACAGTGGGAGCTTAGGCTCCTGAAGTGAAACTTATTAATCGGGTAATTATTAGCATGAAAACTTTCGTTGCTAAACCAGAAACTGTAAAACGCGACTGGTTCGTTGTAGACGCTGAAGGCAAAACGCTAGGCCGTCTGGCCACTGAAATTGCAACGCGTCTGCGTGGCAAGCACAAGCCAGAGTACACGCCTCACGTTGACACTGGTGACTACATTGTTGTTATCAACGCTGAAAAAGTGGCTGTTACTGGCCGCAAAAAATCTGACAAGATGTACTACAGCCACACTGGCTACATTGGTGGCATCAAGTCAATCAGCTTTGAAAAACTGATCGCGCAAAAACCTGAGCTGGTGATTGAAAAAGCCGTTAAAGGTATGTTGCCACGCGGTCCTCTAGGTCGTGCTATGTACCGTAAACTGAAAGTTTACGCAGGTTCTGAGCACAAGCACGCGGCACAACAACCGCAAGTACTAGACATCTAAGAGGAATAAAGCAATGGCAGAACAATACTACGGCACCGGCCGTCGCAAAAGCTCCGCAGCTCGTGTCTTCATCAAGCCGGGTAGCGGCAACATCGAGATTAACAAGCGTTCTATCGACACTTACTTCGGTCGTGAAACCGCTCGCATGGTTGTTCGTCAGCCACTTGAGCTGGTAGAAATGACTGAGAAGTTTGACCTGTACATCACCGTTTCTGGTGGTGGTATCTCTGGTCAAGCAGGCGCAATCCGTCACGGCATTACACGTGCCCTGATGGAGTATGACGAGTCACTACGTCCTGCACTACGTGCAGCTGGCTTTGTGACGCGTGATGCGCGTAAAGTTGAGCGTAAGAAAGTGGGTCTTCGTAAAGCACGTCGTAGCCCGCAGTTCTCGAAGCGTTAATCGACCTTCCAGTCAGATTTGCTGCAAAAAGCCTGGTGGCAACGCCGGGCTTTTTTATGTAATTTATTATGCAGTAAGGTAGAGTATTACCTCTTTATTCCCTTTTAAAACAGTGTATAAGCGCGCACTTTCCAACATTTTTATTACCCTTTACTTAATTCTGTGCACACCGCTCACATTTGTTACAAAAAGGTAGCTTTATCTTGTCAAAAAGTAGGGTTTTCTCTATCATCTAGCCGACGTAATAGCAGCTAAGATTTAATCGAACTGATCCCAGTCAGCCGTTATTACATATTCGTTTTTAAGTAAGCCGTACGCTCCATGGACGCGAAGGACAAAATAAAAATCCAAGCGGGAGCACATGGGAGAATGTTGGATGAGCAATGCGCCAGTGAATACCGGCCGACGCCGTTTCCTGACTGCGACGACGTCAGTTGTTGGCGGTTTAGGGGCCGTAGCAGTTGCCGTACCTTTTATTAAGTCTTGGAACCCAAGCGCGAAAGCCAAAGCGGCGGGCGCGCCCGTTGAAGTCGATATCAGTAAGCTACAAGACGGACAAATGATCCGTGTCGAGTGGCGAGGAAAACCTGTATGGGTTGTGCGCCGCAGCAGCGCAGTGGTAGAAGAGCTTTCAAGCTTTGAAGACCAACTGCGTGATCCGCAATCGGCACAGCCGCAACAACCAGGATACGCAACCAACCAGACCCGCTCTATTAAACCTGAAATTTTTGTCGCGGTTGGTATTTGTACCCACCTTGGTTGTTCGCCAACCTACTTGCCAGACAGCTTCAGTGAGCAAGTGAGTGGGGTGAAAGCCGGGTTCTTTTGTCCGTGTCATGGGTCTAAATTTGACATGGCAGGACGCGTATTTCAAAACGTACCTGCACCACTTAACCTGGTCGTGCCGCCTTATATGTACTTGGACGACAAGCGGGTACTGGTGGGACAAGATGAGGGGACAGCGTAATGGAAAGTTTGCTGAACTGGGTTGAGAAACGCCTTCCCGCGATGAATGCGTATCGTAAACACATGACCGAGTACCCAATGCCGAAGAACTTTAACTTCTGGTATATGTTTGGGGTGCTCGCGATGATTGTTCTGGTTAACCAAATTCTAACCGGGATTTGGCTAACCATGAATTATAACCCCTCAGCCGAAGGTGCCTTTGCATCGGTTGAGTACATCATGCGTGATGTCGAGTACGGTTGGCTACTCAGGTACATGCACTCCACCGGAGCTTCGGCTTTCTTTGTGGTCGTGTATCTACACATGTTCCGTGGGCTGATTTACGGCTCCTATCAAAAACCACGTGAGCTGTTATGGCTGTTTGGTATGCTGATCTTCGTGGTGCTAATGGCAGAAGCCTTTATGGGGTATCTGTTGCCATGGGGGCAGATGTCTTACTGGGGCGCTCAGGTTATTATCTCCTTGTTCGGAGCTATTCCGGTTATTGGTGATGACCTCACGCTTTGGATCCGTGGTGACTACGTAGTGTCAGGCGCGACGCTGAACCGCTTCTTTGCGCTTCATGTGGTGGCATTGCCGATTGTCTTACTGTTGTTGATCGCATTGCACGTGCTCGCGTTGCACGAAGTGGGCTCAAATAACCCTGATGGTATCGACACCAAACTGCCGAAGGGCGGAGTGGATGATGATGGTCAGCAGTCACAGTTTAAGTTCCACCCTGATTACACCAAAAAGTATAAGATCATTGATTCGATTCCCTTCCATCCATACGGGACGGTCAAAGACCTCATCGGTGTGGGTGTGTTTGGTATCTTGTTCGCCTATGTGATTTTCTTTAATCCTGAAATGGGCGGTTATTTCCTTGAACCACCTAACTTTGAAGCGGCAAACCCGCTGAAAACCCCTGAGCACATTGCCCCAGTTTGGTACTTCACGCCTTTCTATGCGATTTTGCGTGCAATACCTGACAAGCTGATTGGTGTTATTGCCATGGGTGCATCGATTGTGGTGCTGTTCTTGTTACCATGGTTAGATCGCTGTCGTGTGCGTTCGTATCGCTACCGTAGCAAACTGCACTTAGCAAACATTGTGCAATTTGTGATTGCCTTTGTCGCTCTCGGGATCCTGGGCGCGTTGCCAGCGACTCCAACGTACACCTTGCTGGCACAGATCTTCAGCTTCTGTTACTTCATGTTCTTTGTGCTGTTGTTCTTCTACAGCAAAAATGAGGCAACAAAACCGCTACCAGAGAGGGTGACATTCAAATGAGAAAATGGATTGTAATCTTGTGCGCGCTGTTGCCCTCTTTGGCCATGGCCGCTGGCGGTAATGTTCACTTGGACGACGCCAACAACGATTTAACGGACAAAGCCTCATTGCAACGTGGCGCAAAAATGTTCATGAACTACTGTTTTGGTCTGTCATGCGACACAGTACCAGCGCTACCAGCGTGTAGCAGAAGATCTGAACATCCCACAAGACTTGATGGAAGAACACCTGATTGTCGATAAGAACGCAGACTATGGCGAGTTAATGACTAACGCCATGACGCAAGAATCGGGTGCGCAGTACTTCGGTGCGCCGGCGCCTGATTTGACGCTGGTGGCCCGTGTGCGTGGTGCCGATTGGATCTATACCTATCTGCGTTCATTCTATGTTGACCCATCGCGTCCGTTTGGCGTGAATAACACTGTATTCCCGAACGTGGGCATGCCACATGTGCTCGAAGAGCTACAAGGCACCCCTCGTAAGGTTTACGAAACACGCATGGTGGACGGTGAGCCAGTTGAAGAGTTTGTTGGTTTAAAATCTGATGGTAACGGTGAGCTGAGCCCAGGCGAGTATGATAATGCTGTACGGGACTTGGTGAATTTCCTCGAGTATTCCGGTGAACCCGTGAAGCTAGAACGCCAACAAATGGGTTGGTGGGTGATTGGTTTCTTCGTGGTATTCTTGATTTTGGCTTACTTCCTCAAGAAAGAATATTGGCGCGATGTGCACTGATCGGTTAATCTAGTGTGTTGCTAATCCGCAATGGAGACGTTTAGTCTCCATTGCTTTCTATTGATATTGAACATCCTGGAGGGGTTGATGGCTGTTGCTGCCAATAAACGCTCGGTGATGACGTTGTTCTCTGACGCATCTGATCTTTATAGTCATCAGGTACGCATCGTCCTCGCAGAGAAAGGTGTCAGTGTAGAAATCGAGCTGGTGGATCCAAATAATCTGCCAGAAGATCTGGTTGACTTAAATCCTTATAACTCTGTTCCAACCTTGATTGACCGTGAGCTCGCGTTGTACAACGCAGATATCATCATGGAATACTTGGATGAGCGTTTCCCTCACCCGCCACTGATGCCAGTTTACCCGGTTGCGCGTGCGCAGAGCCGTTTGATGATGTATCGCATCCAGCGTAACTGGTACACCTTGGTCGATAAGATCATGGAAGGCAGTGCTGATGAAGCGGATAAAGCGCGTAAACAATTACGTGAAGAATTACTGGCACTGGCACCCGTGTTCGCCGAAGACCCTTACTTCTTAAGTGAAGAATTTAGCCTGGTGGATTGCTACCTTGCACCATTGCTATGGCGTTTGCCTGTGCTGGGTATCGAACTAACAGGTCAAGGCTCAAAGCAAGTCAAAGATTATATGACGCGTCTGTTTGAGCGTGATTCGTTTCTCGCCTCACTAACAGAAGCTGAACGTGAAATGCGATTAACAGGTCAATAATGTCTATATCTGAATTTGCCATGACACCGCGCCGTCCTTATTTGGTTCGCGCGTTCTACGACTGGTTACTGGATAACGATCTCACGCCACATATGGTAGTAGATGCCACTATCCCAGGCGCTCAAGTGCCGTTTGATTACGTCAAAGACGGGCAAATTGTACTGAACATTGCCCCTCGTGCGGTGGGTAATCTTGAGCTAAGTAACGATCACGTGTGCTTTAGCGCGCGTTTTGGCGGTAAACCGCAGCAGGTCATAGTGCCAATGGCAGCCGTGCTTGCACTGTATGCGCGTGAAAATGGCGCGGGTACCATGTTTGAAATGGAGCCTGCCTACGCCAACGCTGATGAAGACATGCTCGACGAAACCTTCGAGCCAGCACCGGATGAAGACGACGAGCCATCGTTAGTCTCTGTTGACAGCGTGGATGATCCCGACGTACTGCCGCAGGCGGATGACGAGAAAGAAACGCCAGCGACGCCGAACAAAAAAGGCAAGCCGACGCTGACAGTGGTGAAATAACCGTTGGGCTCGTTAAGCGAAGATAAAAAAGCCAGCACCTCGGTGCTGGCTTTTTCTGTTTTCCGCTAAGCGAGCGTTAGCATCACGACGCTCTAAAAAGCCGTTAATGACGTTCGGTCATGATCTCGCGAGAGAAAACCTTCTCACAATACTTGCAGCACAGCTTAACATCGTCCGCTTCACTGAGCACACGGAAAGCGCTTTCCACCGCCGGCTCACCGTGGGTAATGCAGTTTGAGTTTGGGCAGCTAAACACGCCTTGAATCACCTCAGGCAACGTCAGTGGCAGCTTGGCGACCACCTGATAATCTTCAATTTGATTCACGGTGGCTTGTGGTGCGTACAGTGCCAGCTGACTGGCTTGATCTTCGCTGATCACCACGTTCTCAATTTTGATCAGATCTTTGCTGCCGAGCGCCGACGAGGGTAGATTCAGACCAATGGTGATCCGTTGATCGCTGCCATGCATTTGAAACAGGTTTAAGATCTTAAAGCCAATGTGTGCCGGAATATGATCAATCACGGTGCCGTGACAAATGGCTTCGACTTGTAGTTTGTTATCCGTGCTCATTTTGCAACTCCTTCAACCTGTTCGTTTAACACCAGCGCGAGTAGGGCTTCTCGGGCATAGACACCATTTTCAGCTTGCTCAAAGTAATACGCATGCGGAGTTTTATCGACATCGACGGTAATCTCATCCACGCGTGGCAGCGGGTGCATCACCTTCATATTAGGCTTGGCATCACGTAGCGTAGCGGCATTTAAAATAAACGCCGATTTTATGTGGGCGTATTCTGATTCATCAAAACGCTCTTTCTGCACCCGTGTCATGTAAAGCACATCCAGCTCAGGGACCACATCGCCAATGCTACTATGCAGGCTATACGGGTGGCCGCCAGCCGCTAGCTCATCGAGTAGGTGCTCTGGCATAGCGAGTGCATCCGGGGCGATATAAAAGAAACGGTTGCCCTCGAACTTTGATAACGCTTGGGTAAGCGAATGCACAGTACGGCCGTATTTGAGATCCCCTACCATAGCGATATTTAAGTTATCCAGGCGGCCCTGGGTTTCGTAAATCGAGAACAAATCGAGCAAGGTTTGCGTTGGGTGCTGATTCGCACCGTCGCCGCCGTTCACCACCGGCACCCCCTCAGAAAACTCAGACGCTAAGCGAGCGGCGCCTTCTTTCGGGTGACGCATCACAAAGCCATCCACATACGATGAAATCACTCGGACCGAATCCGCTAACGTTTCCCCTTTTTTGCCTGACGAGGTATTGCCGCCGTCGGGAAAGCCAATCACTGAGCCACCTAAACGCTGAATCGCAGTTTCAAACGACAAGCGTGTGCGAGTCGACGCCTCAAAAAAGCAGCTGGCAATCACTTTATTTTTTAACAGCGTCGGGTTAGGGCGTGCTTTAAGTTCGCCCGCCGTGGCAACGATTAACTCTAGCTCGTCGCGGCTGAGCTCGGGAATGGAAATAATATGTTTGTGATAAAGCGTATTGGCCATAACGCGAGTCCCTTTCTTTGCAGTGTGCTTCAGGCAAAAAAAAACCTCCGAAACGGAGGCTTTTACGATCACGACCAATGCAGCTACCGTCCCTTAATGGGGCGGATAACTCGCTGTTTGTGGGTGGAATAACCAACATAACTTCTGGCCGTGTAGTGAAATCTGGCCGAATTATACGCCCCTATTTGTGCTGTGCAAGCAAAAGTGCAATCGTTTACGTGCTTGCTTTGACGAGTGTGGCAATCATCACAGCCTTAATGGTATGCAGGCGGTTCTCGGCTTGATCAAAGACGATCGACTGCTCAGATTCAAATACCGCGTCGGTCACTTCTAGCCCATTCAGTCCGTATTGATCGGCAATTTGTTTGCCCACGCCGGTCTCATCATTATGAAACGCAGGCAGACAATGCATAAATTTTACCTGTGGATTATCGGTTGCGGCGATCAAGCTGGCGTTGACTTGATAAGGGGTAAGATCCGCCACGCGCTGCGCCCACGCCGATTCCGGCTCGCCCATCGATACCCAGATATCGGTATAAATAAAATCACAGCCTTTCACCGCCGCGGTATCCTCCGTCAGCGTGATTGTTGCCCCAGTACTCGCAGCGATATCTTGGCAGGTGGCAATCAAATCGGCGTCGGGCCAATAGGCTTTGGGGCCAATCAAGCGTAAATCCATCCCCATTTTTGCCGCGCCGACCAACAACGAATTGCCCACGTTATTGCGCGCATCCCCCAAATATGCAAACGCGATTTGATTAAGCGGCTTGTCACTGTGCGTTTGCATGGTGAGCAGATCGGCCAACACCTGGGTGGGATGAAAATCATCCGTTAAGCCATTCCATTCTGGCACCCCCGCATGCGCGGCGAGCGTCTCCACCACCTCTTGACCAAAGCCCCGATACTGAATGCCATCGTACATTCTCCCTAATACCCGCGCGGTGTCCTTCATGGTTTCTTTGTGGCCAATTTGGCTGCCGCTCGGGCCGAGATACGTGACTTGCGCACCTTGATCAAACGCCGCCACTTCAAACGCACAGCGGGTGCGGGTCGACGTTTTCTCAAAAATCAGTGCAATATTTTTGCCTTTTAAATGTGTGACTTCTTCGCCCTTGGCTTTGGCGGCTTTGAGCATCGCGGCATCATCCACCAGATCTTGAATTTGACTGGGTGAGAGATCGAGCAAGGTCAGGAGTGATTGCTGGTAGAGGTCGCTTTTCATATCTATCCCTTTTTATCGCGATTTAGTGAATATAAAATCACTATAAATGTTTATTTATTCTTGTGGATGCTAAGGGGAGTGCGCGTAGGATGCAAGCTTATCGCCGTCCCTTAATGGAGGATGTTGACCAAAAAACATCGCTCTGAAGCGAATCTGACCAAACAGTGCTTTTTTGAACGTGCGCTTACACACTTAAAAAATTGGCGACAAACTAAGCAATGCTTTTACTGACCGATGGCGTGGTAATGACAATGGCGATGCATGGATGCGAGACAGTGTTTATGTCCTCAAGGGCAACGACAATAATAGGAAGGAGAACACGATGAAAACACACAACAAAGCACTGACTCTAAGCGCACTGATGATGATGGTTGGCCTAGCGGGCCCGGCAATGGCCAACGAAGCCAGCCAGCCGTGACCTGCCCAGATGGCGGCACAGATTGCGATACCCAGCCAATGCCAGATGAAGACAACAGCACCTGGCCTGCTGAAGAAGAAAGTACTTGGCCCGCCGATGACAAAAGCCAAGACCCTGCCATGCAGTAAGTGGCATCACGAGACTAAGCAAACAAAGCATGAGTGCCGTCACACTGGCGGCGCTTGTTTTGATCACCTTGAGCTAAGTGCTCAAAAACCATACTGAATTGACCCCCCTTACCGCTAGACACCCTGTTAGCCTTCCCCTATAATCCCAGTCCACTCGGCCCCTTAGCTCAGTGGTTAGAGCAGTCGACTCATAATCGATTGGTCCCCAGTTCAAGTCTGGGAGGGGCCACCAGTCATAGCAAGGCCTGAGAGGTTAGTAACCACTCAGGCCTTTTGCTTTTTATTTTGCTGTGTAGCATATATGTAGCAAATTAATCGCTCTTAAACGTCCTTTTGATTCGCGCTCTCCACCTCCAATACCCATCTCATGTTCGATATCAGTGATAGCTCGCTTAAGCACACCTTTCGAATAGACCGCCTTTTGCACCCATATCACAAAATATGGCTTATCTAACACTTTGGACAATAGCGCACGAAAACCAAAACAGCCCTTGATACACTAGTCCCAAATCTGCCAACTCGATGGCGTGTTAGGTGCCGACTAGGGAAAACGCATGAGTGTGCCGTGGAGCACAGAGGTTAACTCAAGGTTAACCATTTGAGCGTAAGCTTAAGAAGAGATGAAGGTAGGCCCTTCAAAGTCTACTGTCGGAAGTCGGCTTTAAACCACCTGCAAGTGGCTGTTATTAAGAGTAACGGTCAAAAGCGTTGTA
>NZ_AQOD01000113.1 GCF_000513715.1 Salinivibrio socompensis S35 | reverse complement strand
TGCCACCGATTTAAGAATCTCTGGCCGGTTTTTACGTTACGATCATCTCAGTCATTCTGCAGCAGGCACCCCGATACGGGCATGACAGAGCCGGTTCACATGGTGTGATTGCTCATTGATATGATGGGGCCGGTGCGCGGGACACGCTTGTAAACTAAACAGCCACTGGCGATAAGGCTCAAACATCGCTTTGGCGCGCACGGCTCGGGTTTTCCCCAGATTTAATTCACCAAAAAGCAGGTATGCAATCACACCCACAATCGGCAGGATATAGATGATCATCAGCCAAGCAATCGACACGCCCAGTGCACGTCGCTTGAATACCACGCGTATCGTCACACCCGCAATTGTTAGCCAGTACAGTAACAACAGCAGTAAAGTAAGGATTTCGTAGATTTTTTCCATGCCCAAGTGCACACCTTGATAGTCATCAATGAAGGATTAGCCCGTTCGCTGTTTCCATTTTGCCTAGGTTCTGAGCGGGTGCAAGCGACGTTTTGTCTTTGGTTTGTGACAAATTCATACTCGACAGTGAGTTAACGCACATGATTTGTGCTTTGTTTAGCTTAAATATTCATATAACTGTGACCAACAACCGCATTGTTAATTAGTTGTTAAATCAACAATTGCAGCAGAGAAAGTCACTGTGATACTCACTATAGATAGCGAATAGCGCTTATCACTGTCGAAGAAGTCATCACGAGGAGGAAGAATATGGGGAAATTGTGCCTATTTTAGGTATTACATACGGCAAGATCTTCAAATTCTACGCATAAACTGTTTTACTTACGAGTCTTTGCGGTGGGAATCACCCACCAAATATCGTAATAAAAAGTTTACACCCTTAGCAGTTTCATCAGCGACAACATCTTAGACTGTCGTTAAAAAAATCAACTAATTATCGCAAACAATAACGAGTAGGTATGGCAAACACACAACGCGCACAATTTTCATCCCGAATAGGGTTTATTTTGGCGGCTGCGGGCTCGGCGATTGGGCTGGGTAACATTTGGGGCTTTCCCACGCAAACAGCCTCAAACGGCGGCGCCGTCTTTCTATTCATTTATTTGTTAATGGTATTTATCCTAGCGTATCCCCTTTTAATCGCAGAACTCACTATTGGACGCTACGGTAATGCCAACCCCGTTCGCTCACTCTCGGCAGTGTCTGGTGGTCAGAAGTGGATAGGTCGGCTGCTTGGCCTGGTGGGTTTACTTGGGGCCACAGGTATCCTCAGTTTTTATACCATTGTGGCCGGGTGGCTCGTGGGCTATATGGTCTCTCCTTTATTGGCCTTAATCGGTTTTACTGATGCCGCGACCTGGCTGGAGTCATTCAGCGAAACCCGTAATTTGGCACTGATGCTGTGTTTTATGGTGCCGACGATACTCGTCGTGCGTAACGGCATTGCCAACGGCATTGAACGCTGGTCATCACGCCTCATGCCCGTCCTGTTTTTATTGTTCGTGATCATGGTGGTGTACATCTTATTTCAACCCGGCGCTATCGACGGTTTAAAGATGTATCTGATCCCCGATATGTCACACCTGTCACCTAGCCTTGTCGTAAGTGCCATGGGACAAGCCTTCTTCTCGTTATCACTCGGTGTCTGCGTGATGATGGTGTACGGCTCGTACCTCTCTAAAACCACCAACATTCCTAAAACAGCAGCACAAGTGGCACTGCTTGATACAGGTATAGCCTTTATCGCAGGGCTGCTGATCATGCCTGCGATGTTCGTTGCTCAGCACAATGGCGTGGCTATCTATAGTGATGCGGGCGCACTTCTCAGCAGTGATACACTGGTATTCAGTGTTCTCCCAGCCATGTTCGACACCATGGGAACCGCGGGTATTTTTGTCGGTTTTGCCTTTTTCCTACTGATGGTTATTGCGGCACTGACATCGGCGATTTCATTACTCGAGGTACCGGTGGCGTGTGCTACTGAAGAGCTCCGTCAATCACGCGAAAAAGCGGTGTGGTGGATTGGTGGCCTGATCACTATCGCCTCAGCCATTATCGTCTACAACTTTGGCGATTTGTTTGGCTTGGTGGTGACCGTGACCACCGAATACGCACAACCTATTCTCGGTCTGTTATTTGCACTTGTCGCCGGTTGGTTATGGCACCGCAATGAAATATTGAAAGAGCTGGTTCAAGGCTGTCCTGAACTGGGCGACACTTGGTTCTGGAAAATTTGGCCAGGTTATGTGCGTGTTATTTGCCCCATCTTAATGCTGCTTGTCTTTGGCTGGGATTGGATTTAACGCTTATCGGACCAATAAAAACTTGCCCGAATACTGTGTTAGCGGTCACAATTCTTATCTTGTACCGTAAAAAAGGGGCACATTGCCCCTTTTCAATCAGATGTGAAGAGAGCCATGCCTGACAATAAAAACAACTGCCCACGCGGCCAACTCCTGCTTCGTACATTAGCGATGCCTGCCGACACTAACGCGAATGGTGATATTTTTGGTGGCTGGATCATGTCTCAGCTCGATCTGGCAGGCGCCATTTTGGCTAAAGAAATCTCAGGCGGTCGCGTTGTCACCGTCTCAGTCAATGACATTACCTTTAAATCGCCGGTGAGTGTCGGTGATGTGGTTTGCTGCTACGGCACCTGCCAACGCATTGGCAATACCTCGATTACTATTGAACTAGAAGTGTGGGTAAAACCGGTGAGTCACGACGAGATTGGCGATCGCAATAAGGTCAGTCACGCAACCTTTAACTATGTTGCCATTGATGAGAACGGCCGCCCGCGCGCGATCAAAAAATAAAAAAAGAGGGCCTGTTTGCTTAACAGGCCCTCCCTTTATAACATAACGCTTCGTCATGATTACATGTTCTTGCGTTCATCAATGCACTCATCCGAGCCCATTTCAAACTCACGACAAATCCAGGGCCGATTTTCATAAATCGTGCACATAAACGTGTCTCGATCAACCGCTGAGCACCAACCATCGTCAAGCCGCTTCATCACCTCACCGCCCCACGCATCGATTTCAATATGCTCTCTCGGCACACCGGTATCAGTAATCAACATGACCTCTAAACGACAGCAACAGGCTTTACAGGTCGCGCAGGTGACATCAGAGGTCGGCAAATTTATTACTTCAATGGTCATAAACGGCTACATGTAACTGAGTTGCTGGCATCCTACGCTAAATTGACCGTGTTGACGAACAATGCCATGACGACACAGTGGTAGCATCGTGTTCATACGATCGATTGACTGAATTGCTACACTTAAGATAGCGACGCGTTCAATTCCCATGCATCCACCAAGGAGCTTCTATGCCAGCTCGCCCTGACTTTCTCGATAACCTCTCTCCCCATCACGGCAAAATTATCCCTGGCGTACTGAGCCAAGAGACACAAACGGCCCTCGCCGCCAAACTCGACGCCATGCCCAATGGGCAAACTTGGTATGCCGATATCTACAAAAAAGCGATTTATGGGCCATGGTGTTCCGTGATCCAACCCTAAACCTCGCTCATACGATCGAAGCCCTGCTGCCGGAATATCGCATCCTGGCCGATCTCTATTTAGAGAAAACACCAGAGGACCAAGGCTTTCCATTCCACACCGATTTTGACTCGATTGGCTTTATGGAGCACCCAGAAGAGATGCTCACGGTATGGATCCCGCTGACCCCGGTAAAAGAAGCCGGCTCAGGACAGTTATCGATCGTGATGGAAGAAGGGGCGGTTCGTTTGTCGCTTATTCGCGAGGCCAATCAATTGCACTCACTGGTGCGCATTGCCGACCCGTCGGTACCCGAGCATCCGCCGTTTCAAATCACCCAGCAAGAGTATGACTACATGGAGAAAGGTAAGGTGACCCCTGCGTTGGATGCAGGCGATGCCCTACTTTTTTGTAATGCCTTTTTTCATAAGTCTGAAGATGTGTACCACGGCAAACGCGCTGCGTATATCATGCGCTTGGTGCCCAAAGACGCCAAATTCAGCAAAACGCGTCTGCTGGCACTGAGAAAGCTTGGCCAGAACCTGGCGGTCGTTGAAGAATTACTGAAAACGCACTATCCGGAGGCGTTGTAAGGCGTAGCTTTTATTGAGGGTGGTGAACATGACGCTTCGCCCCTTCATTGTGCACGGTAGGCGCTAGGTGACTAATAGTGATACCGGCAAGATAGGATCGTAATAGACGTATCATCCACGGCGTAAACCAGCCGATTAGTATCATCAATACGCCGCGACCAAAAGCCTGTCAGATTTTCCTTTAGTGCCTCAGGCTTACCTATCCCCTCGAATGGCGTTCGTTTTACATCGAGGATGAGCCTGTTGATTCGCTTGAGTGTTTTTCTATCCTGACTTTGCCAGTAAACGTAGTCACGCCACGCATCATCCGTCCAGCAAAGTAAGCGACTACTCATCGTCATCGAATAACGCGTGCTCCATCGCTTTCCCCATCTTGTACTGAGTCATAGAGCGATTTAGGTGCTCAGCATTTGCGGGCGAGCGCAATAGATGGACGGTTTCCATAAGGCTGTTGTAGTAATCAAGCGACATCACCACCGCATCCTCTGCATCACGTCGGGTAATGACAGCGGTATCAGCGTCGTCAACCACCCCATCTAATACCGTTTTGAGGCCATTTCTCGCTTCAGTAAACGAAATAATTTTCATCGGATCACTCCTATTCGTACACCATAGAAGTATAGAGCAACAAACCAGACATGTACAACTTAAGGAACATGTCTGGTGATTGTTCGCTTAACACAATCGCCTAAAACGGCCGCGCGCCAAGTGTTCGGGTTGGATGGACAATACTGGCTTAACCCTGAGGCATCCCCTCATAAATCTGCCAGTGCACAGCCATCTTTTAAGAGCTGCTGGGCTAGAACCACAGCCGCAGCTAAGAGGTGTTGAGTTATAATTTCGTAGTCTGGTCGCCTGAGGACTTCCATACCTAACCGGACGGTAGACAGGACATTTCGATTTCTGACTGTATTCGCTTGAAAGTGCCTGTCCCATCCTTGCTGCTGCGCATGTATTCCTGCCAG
>NZ_AQOD01000112.1 GCF_000513715.1 Salinivibrio socompensis S35 | reverse complement strand
TAAACCGGCCGCGAGCATGATGGGAAAACTATTGACCTTAGTCTGGATTTTTTTGGGTGTCGCTGGGCTGCTTCTAGCCGCTTGGGGCGTGGTGCAGATGACGGGAATGAGTTGGATTGTATTGATCGTTGTATCCATGGCAGCGTGGAGTTTAGGGCCTTGGGTCTTGATCGCGAGCCCAGAGCTTGCGAAATGGTCGAACACCCGGCTTGGCTGTCGTGAATGGTGATAAGGATTGACTCGGTAAGGATTTACCTGGTGATCGCTTTGGCTGTGCCAAGAGTTAAGGTAAAGTAACTGCACAACAAAAATTGCACCAGGCATGGTGATACTGCGCACAGGAACAGCAATGATACCGGCAATACACCCACAGGCGGGCTTGTCGTCCGCCGTCGTTGATTTTATTACCGCTTTGCAAGACGCGGGGTTTCAGGGCGATATCGAATCGACCTACGCAAGCCGTCTGGCGGTAGCGACGGACAACAGTGTTTATCAAGCACTGCCTCAAGCCGTTCTCTTTCCCGCTTCCGCGTATGATCTACAGCTTCTCGGGCAGACCGTGCAAGCGCCATCTTTCAGTGATATTAAATTTTCGCCACGCGGTGGCGGCACCGGGACCAACGGCCAGTCATTGACCAAGCATGTGGTGGTGGATGTCTCCCGTCACATGAATCAGGTGTTAGAGATCAATCCTGAACAAGGCTGGGTGCGCGTCCAAGCCGGGGTGATTAAAGATCAGCTCAATGATGTATTGCGTCCGTATGGCTACTTTTTCTCACCGGATTTATCGACCAGTAATCGCGCTACTATCGGGGGAATGATCAATACCGATGCATCGGGACAAGGGTCGTTACGTTACGGCAAAACGTCGGATCATGTGCTGGGCTTAAAAGCCGTATTGATTGATGGCAGTGTACTGGAAACCCAACCGCTTACCCCTGAGCCGCTCAAGCAAGCAATAGCACGCGATGATTTAACCGGTCGAGCGCTAGAAACCGTGTCGTCCGTATGTCGTGAACATCGTGATCTGATCACCGAGACCTTTCCACCACTCAACCGATTTCTCACTGGCTATGACTTAAAACATGTGTATGACGACACGGTGACCGAATTTGATATTGGCCGTGTGTTATGTGGGGCTGAGGGGTCGTTAGCATTCATCGCCGAAGCCAAACTCAATATTACGCCCATTCCAAGTGTACGCACTTTGGTGAATATTAAATACGACAGCTTCGATTCCGCGTTGCGTAATGCGCCGATGATGGTAGAAGCCAAGGCGCTCTCCGTTGAAACCATTGATGCCAAAGTGTTGGATTTAGCACGTAATGATATTGTGTGGCATACCGTTAGCGATTTGCTAGAAGATGTACCGGGCAAAACAATGCACGGCATTAATATGGTCGAGTTTGCGGGCAATGACGTGGACGAGATTGAGGCGCAAATCACGACATTGTGCGAGCAGTTAGACCATTTGATGGCGCAACAACAAAAAGGCGTGATTGGTTATCAGATCTGTCGCGATCTTGTCTCGATTAATAAAATCTATGCGATGCGCAAAAAATCGGTTGGATTATTGGGGGCGACGAAAGGCAAGGCCAAACCTGTTGCCTTCACCGAAGACACCTGTGTGCCGCCGGAACACTTGGCGGACTTTATCAGTGAGTTCCGCGCGTTGCTCGACAGCCATGATCTGCACTATGGCATGTTTGGCCATGTCGATGCCGGGGTATTGCATGTGCGTCCCGCGCTTGATCTGTGCGATCCAGAACAAGAGCGGGTGATGAAAACGATTTCTGATCAGGTCGTGGCTCTGGTGGCGAAATACGGTGGCTTGATGTGGGGTGAACACGGTAAAGGTTATCGCTCTGAGTACGGGCCCGCCTTTTTTGGTGAGACTTTGTTCACGCAATTACGTCGAGTCAAAGCGGCGTTTGACCCGCAAAACCGGATGAACCCCGGTAAGATTTGTACCCCGATTCATAGCGACGATACGTTAGTGAACGTCGATGATACCAAGCGCGGTTTTTATGACCGTCAGATCCCCGTTGAGGTCAGGGATAGCTTTAAAGGCGCGATGGAGTGTAATGGTAATGGGTTGTGCTTTAACTATGATACGGCGTCGCCCATGTGCCCATCAATGAAAGTAAGCTATGACCGCCGCCACTCGCCCAAAGGCCGGGCAGGGATTGTGCGAGAGTGGTTACGTTTGCTCGCAGAGCAGGGTATTGATCCGTTGGATGTCGAGCAAGCACTGATGACGCAATCTCCCTCTGTCCGTGAAATGATGGCGAAGTTTGGGCGTTACTTTACTCGGCGCAGAGAGGTGGACGATTTTAGTCATGAAGTGATGGATGCCATGAGTGGCTGCCTGGCGTGTAAAGCGTGCGCCAGTCAGTGTCCGATTAAAGTCGATGTCCCCAGCTTTCGTTCCCGGTTTATGCAGTTGTACTACAGCCGTTATCCGCGTCCGGTAAAAGATCATCTGGTCGCCAATATAGAAAACTTGCTGCCATTAATGGCTAAAGCGCCTAGGTTAGTCAATGCCGCAACCCAACCGCAATGGGCGCAAGGGATAACCGCTAAATGGATTGGCTACACGGATACCCCCGCGCTATCGGTGCCGACACTGAAGCAGTCACTTTCTGACGATCATGCACTAAAATTCGATCTAGGATGGTTACAAGCCTTGTCTGCGGAAGAACGTGAGAACTATGTATTGATCGTGCAGGACCCGTTTACTAGTTTTTATGAAGCGCCACTGATTCAAGACTTGATCAAGTTGTCCCGCCGATTGGGAAAAGTGCCGATGTTGGTTCCTTTTACCCCCAACGGTAAAGCGCAACACGTCAAGGGCTTTCTCCGACGCTTTGCGCAAACCGCGCGTAATACCGCTGGCTTTTTAAACCAGCTCGCGGCGCTGAATATTCCGATGGTAGGGGTCGATCCTGCTTTGGTGCTGTGTTACCGCGATGAATATCAAGAGGCGCTAGGCCGTCATCGTGGTGATTTTAACGTCCTACTGAGCCATGAGTGGTTAACGAATGTGTTGCCGAGTCTGCCAGCGAAGGCTGAGCATACGCCTGAGCCTGGTATTTATTTGGTCATTGCACGGAGAAAACGCAATTGCCCTATGCAGAGCAACAATGGGTTGATTTATTTGCCCATTTTGGTGCATTGCTTAAACCCGTCTCCGTGGGATGCTGTGGCATGGCGGGGACTTATGGCCATGAAGCCGATAAGCGCGACACCTCAGAAGCCATCTATGATTTAAGTTGGGCACCTAAACTGGCTGACTTACCTAAAGCGCGAGTGGTCGCGACCGGGTATTCGTGCCGTAGCCAAGTGAAACGCTTTAGTGAGGCGCAGCTATTGCATCCATTGCAGGTTTTGTTACGACTGGCGTATACGCGCACTGATCTTGCGCACTCGGGCAACGTATAAACTAAAGGCTTGCACCTTGGGTTGTTTCGCGTACAGTTAAATAAAGAGCTAAAAGCTAAGGCAAACAAATGCTTAAAACGGTTGTTATCATCTTACTGGTTTTACTCGGTATTACCGCCGCGCAATACCTAGATGAGGGCACGCAGAAAAAAATTGCCTGGGTCATTGGGGCCGTCGCATGCGTGCTAGCATTGGGCGTCATCGGTGTAGAGCTTTTCCGTTAGCCAAGGCTGCAATTGCCATTGCGCATATTGCTTAACGCCGACACGTTATAATGAAACGCCCCATTGTTGGGGCGTTTTGCTTTCTATTCTCTGTTCTTTGTCCTTGAGCCTTTAGCCTTATAGTGACGTTTGACCACAGATTTTAACTACGTTTATCTCGACGGTTGGCCTTGGAACCGGCTTCTTTATGCGTTTTCGGTTTGTGCGTCTTAGGTTGACGTATATCGGGCTGCTTCGGGTGCTTAGTAGCAAAGCGCTGGGTGCCGTGACGCCCCGAACGGCGCTGGTGGCCTGTTTTTGCGACGCTATCTTCTGTGGGGACCAAGCATTTCGGCCCGTTTCCAATCAAATGGCCTTTACCCATTGTGACCAACGCCTCACGGATCAGCGGCCAATTCGCAGGATCGTGATAACGCAACAAAGCTTTATGTAAGCGACGTTGGCGCTCTCCCTTGGCGACGGTCAACGTTTCGCGTTTTTTATAACGCACTTTTTTGAGCGGATTGGTCTCTGAGTGATACATCGCCGTGGCGTTGCACATTGGCGACGGGTAAAAATTCTGTACTTGGTCGCACTCAAAGTCATTTTCTTTCAGCCAGCAAGCTAGTTGCACCATGTCTTCATCGGTACAGCCAGGGTGAGCGGCAATAAAGTAGGGGATCAAATACTGCTTTTTGCCCGCTTCTTTGCTGTATTTCTCAAACAAGGCTTTAAATCGATCGTACGCCCCCATGCCAGGCTTCATCATCAGATCGAGGGTGTTTTTCTCGGTGTGTTCGGGCGCAATTTTGAGGTATCCCCCGACATGGTGTGTGACCAGCTCTTTGACATATTCAGGAGACTCGATCGCTAAGTCATAACGGACGCCTGATGCGATCAGCACCTTTTTAATCCCTTCGACTTGACGGGCTTTACGGTAGAGGTCGATGGTATGACGATGATCGGTATTGAGCTTGTCACAAATTTTTGGAAAAACGCAGGATGGGCGACGGCAGTTTCGCTCAGCTTTTGGATCGGCACAGCCTAAGCGATACATGTTGGCCGTGGGTCCACCTAAATCTGAAATGGTACCGGTAAAACCGGGCACTTTATCGCGGATATCATTAAGCTCTTCAATGATCGACGCTTGTGAGCGATTTTGAATAATCCGGTCCTTCATGCTCGGTAATGGAGCAGAACGAACAGCCGCCAAAACAGCCGCGCATGATATTCACCGAGGTTTTAATCATATCGTAAGCCGGGATCTTGGCTTGGCCGTATTGCGGATGTGGCACGCGGGCGTAAGGTAAGCCAAACACGTAATCCATCTCTTCTGTGGTCAGCGGCACCGGTGGCGGGTTAATCCAAAGTAATTGGTCACCATGCTGTTGCGCGAGGGCACGTGCAGAGTAGGGGTTCGCTTCTAAATGCATCACTCGACTGGCATGCGCATATAAAATCCGGTCGTTTTTGAGTTTTTCAAACGAGGGCAAGCGAACAAAGGTGTTTTTGGCGTCGTGGCGAGAAGGCCGAATACTGATCGGTTTCGCCGCGTCAGGTTCCGCTTTTTTGCTGGTTTCGCATTGGGTCTCAGTGGCATAAGGGTTAGGCATCGTCATGGCCTTACCCGGCTTATCAATGCGGGTTGAATCCACTTCTGCCATTCCCTCAGGCGGTGACTTCATCATCACGGCTGTGCCCGCGATACGCGTCATATTGGTCAATGCATCCCCGCGTGACAAGCGGTGTGCAACTTCAATCAATGCACGTTCCGCGTTACCAAATAGCAAGATATCGGCTTTGGCATCACACAACACAGAGCGACGAACTTTGTCTGACCAATAGTCGTAATGAGCCAAGCGGCGTAAACTTGCTTCAATGCCTCCGAGCACAATGGGTGTCTGTTTGTAGGCTTCTCGACAACGTTGAGAATACACCAAGACAGCACGATCCGGTCTTTTACCCCCTTCATTATTGGGGGTGTACGCATCATCATGGCGCAGCTTACGATCTGCCGTGTAGCGATTGATCATCGAGTCCATGTTGCCCGCCGTGACACCAAAAAAAAGATTAGGCTCACCGAGCGCCATAAAGTCTTCTTTACTGTGCCAATTAGGTTGCGAAATGATCCCGACACGGAAACCTTGCGCTTCTAAGGTACGTCCGATTACCGCCATACCAAAACTGGGATGATCGACATAGGCATCGCCCGTGACAATGATGATGTCACAGCTATCCCAACCGAGAATATCCATCTCTTCTCGGCTGGTTGGCAAAAAAGGCGCAGGCCCGAAGCAAGCGGCCCAGTAAGGGGTGTAGTCGTAGATAGCAGTCGGTGTCACGTCGTTGTCTCTTGGTCAGCCTCGCGCGATAGCAAATGAGTTGCAGTTTTGCAGTCATGCGCCAAAGCGGGCGATAAATTGGCCAGCGATTTTAGCGACATTCCTGCATAGAGTATAGGGATAAATCGGGTGTACGCGGTTGTAAGGCGTCGATAAGTGAGCCGGAGAGATCACTTAACGTGAATCTATTTTATTAACCATATTGCCGTTGCTAGTATAGGGCCCTCGGATTAAACGATGAGGTTGTCATGATTGAGCTTGGCTCATCTCGCTATCGGCTGACCGCATTTGCACTGGCGTTCGGCTCTTTTCTGATTTTTTGTAACCTCTACTTGTTCCAACCGATGCTGCCAGTGTTTGCGGCCAGTGATGGGATCAGTGAGACGCGTGCGAATTGGTTACTTGCGGCGGCAACGCTCGGGTTATCCTTTTCCTTGGTGCCTTGGGCGGTGCTCTCTGAACGCATTGGGCGTCGACCGGTGATGTTGGCCAGCTTGTGGATGCTGCCGCTGGTTGGGCTTGCGATAGCCAGTACCTCATCATTTTGGGTGGTTGTTCTGTTGCGCGCTTTGATGGGCGTGTCTCTGGGAGGATTTGCGGCCGTGGCGGTCGCCTACATGGCCGAAGAGTTTTCACCCAAGGCACTGGCAATCGCGGTGGGTAGCTACATTAGTGCCAATTCATTAGGGGGCATTTCTGGTCGCGTTGCTGGTGGCATGATGACCGATTGGTGGGGTTGGCATGGTGCGGTCCTCGCCATGGCGGCGTTCTCACTATTTGGGGTGGTGATCGTGACCAAGTTGCTGCCCCGTCAACGCTGTTTTTCCCAGGTAAAACATCGTTGCTCACCCATTCACGTGGCGTACTATCGCATTTACGTACGCCAAGTTTGTGGATAGCCATGCTCATTGGTGGGGTGAACTTTGCACTGTTTGTTAACTTATTTTCGGTCACCGCCTTTCGACTCGTGGCGCCTCCTTATCAGTTACCGGTGAGCTTGGTGTCAACGGTATTTGTTTGTTACCTCGCCGGTACAGTCACGTCACGACTTAGTGGCCGGTGGGTGCTAAAATACGGCGCAATCAGAGGGATGGCGTTTGGCACGCTGGTGGCGATGCTCGGTGTATTAGTGACATTAAGTCATGGGATACCTTGGATAATTATTGGGTTGTTAGTGGTTAGCGGTGGCGCTTTTTTCACGCACTCTCTGGCTTATGGGTGGGTGAGTCGCCAAGCTGCCCAAGGCAAAGCAACGGCAACCGCGTTGTACTTGGTGCATTATTATGTGGGTGGCAGTCTCGGCGGCTTTTATCTGATTGCGGCCTGGCAGCATTATGCATGGCTCGGGGTGGTCATCGCGGCGTTAGCACTGGGACTGGTTTTATTGGGCTGGTGTTTGGGCTATCTCGGAGGGTCAGCCGAAGTCGCTCGAGACAAAGAGATCAGCAAACAGCGGCCTCATGAGCGCGAGATTTTGATACCACCCTGGGAGTTCTTGATACCACCTTGGGAGTGAACGTGCTGCACGGTGCGTTTATGTTGCGAATTCACCGTGCAGTTGATGTGTGTTCGGGCCTCCGAGCGCGCGAGCTTTCGCATTGGAACATACGTTTAAAGTGAAGCTTCGGTTGGTATGTCGATATTATCGCCGCTGACTGACTGTCTTGCATCAACGTCGGCTTGTTTACCCGGTTGATAAGCGCGCACACAGTTTCGTCCTTCGGCTTTGGCTTGGTAAAGCGCACTGTCCGCACGTTCAATCAGTGATGAAAGTGTATCGCCTGGTTGGAAAGTAGAAATACCAATCGAAGCGGTTACCTTGAGCGGGGTCTGGCTTTCATCAATCGGCACATCCATACGTTCGACTTCTTCGAGTAAACGATTTGCGATTTGTGCGGTCACTTCATCGCTGCATTTAGGTAAGAATACGATGAACTCTTCGCCCCCAAAACGACCAAAGATGTCGGATTTTCGTAGGCTCTCTTGCACAGTACGAGTAAATGACTGTAAAACAACGTCGCCAGCGTAATGACCCCATTTGTCATTAATGCGTTTAAATTTATCTAAATCGAGCAACAACACAGAGAAGGGGGAATGTCTTTCCTCGCTCACGGCGAGTGCGCGCATCGCCAGTTGTAAAAGCATTCGGCGGTTATAAATTCCAGTGAGCGGATCGAGCGTTGCTTGACGGTAAAGACGCAAAATCATATGCAATTGAGAGAGCTGCGACCATACCACCATGAGAGCAATCACCGTTTGTAGCCAGTATGAGGCGATATTGTCGGGGCTGGTCATGGCACCACTGAACGAATCAACCCATAGATGACAAGCCAAAGTAATTGTCATTAGTGATAAGCTTTCGCGCATGGTGAGCGGAAAGATAGTGAGCATGACTATCTGAATGATCGGCAATAGCGTATAGCTATAAGAAAACGCGGTGTTTTCGGTAGGAAATTGCAGTGTATGGCTAGCAGAAAAATAAAAGGCGTTGGTGGCAATCACCATGCGACGAGCCCGAGTTTAGCCGATTTTAGGTTATTGGCTCGGCTTACGGCATAACCGATCGTTATTAGTATCCCGCCTAATACGCAAGCGTTGCAGTGAGAGTTGCGCGGCGGCAGTCTTGTCAGACAGGAACAAAAAGTCAGGGGCAGACCAAGCTATGGTGAGCCCTGCCCAAACGTAACACAACACACATAAGCGACTGCGCAGATAGGCACTGCGTGTGTTATTAAAACTGTTGGCGTGCTTTTTTGCACTCCATAGTTCAAAAAATGATATTTGCAGCTTATAGATAATATGCCCTAAGGTCTCACGCATCATTGCACCCATTGTCTTGTCCGATTGTGCAAAGCTTCCCGCTGCTTGCGCCACTTTGTTATTATCGCGCTGTGCGATCATGTTATTTTCATCTGTCATAAAGGTTGGTATAAGCCTACAAACATGCCAATTTATCGGCGGTTTTAAGTCTGTTTCGTGCATTCAATGTGATCGGCTCGACTTTTTCCGGTCATCAATCCAATCATTGACGCTTTTTTATAGCTTTACGTAAGGTGCTTTTTGTTATGTACGCGTTACTTGTTCCCGCTATCGTGTCTGCTATTCTCGGGGCGCAACTTGTGTTGTCGTTGGCGCTTTTAAAGGGCGACATTTGCCCCGGTCAGCGAGGTCGCTTCCATCATGCTTTTTGGGTGCCCGCTTTTGCTTGGTTGATCTTGGTTCCATCTAGCTTTTTTGCCATCCTACCCTTTTTAACGTTAGGGATATTTGCGTTTCGATCAAAAACGGGCAAAACACGTCGGTCAGGTCCTATTCCTTTGTTATATGTCGCAAATTTATTGGGCGTTGTTACATGGATAACCCTACTGATGGCAGACGGTGGATTACTGGTTGCCGCTGGGGCGTTACAACTGGTGTTACTTGGTGCAAGCTTGGGACATGGTTTATTGGTGCGCGCGCGATCACGTTTGCAGGCTTTTGATACATTATTGCCGTTGGTCAGTGTGATAGCTTTTATGGGATTGATAGTGTTTGTCGCCAGCGCGGCAGCGCTAACTTATTCAGATGTCGCGCCTAGCCAGATTAATGCGTTTATCGCCGGAGCAGGGTTCGGTTTGTTGGGGGTCGCCGCGCAAATTTGGCACCTGGTGAAGCGAATTAAGCCCACATTGTGGCGTACAAGCACTGGCGTCTTGTTGATGTTTGCAGCCGTTACCAGCTTAAACTGGGTTGTCATGGGGTAAGTGGCCGTTTACATGTCAGATGGTATCTAGAATGTTGATTGCAGTTCTCTTCTCTATAACCGTGGTAACGGATCAATAATTTGTTAAAAAATTGATCGTTAATGGTCTTGCCCACTATGCTTACAAGATAGGGGGCGGTAACGCCCTCGTTTATCCCGTAGATCATAGACGGTAAGGATAGCAATAATGCCTCGGCGTGCATGGAGCATCATTATAATAACGGCGCTTATTGGCGTGGGGTTTGCCGCATTCACGGCGCATCTACTCTATCAAAAGAGAGCAAGAAGCGATTGGTAAAGAGCTGCATAAGGATGTCAATAATGCGGCGATGGCACTTGCGCGCGAGGTCAACCTAGGTCTTGAACTGCTCTATGCTGTCAAGAACACTTTGATGCCGGGCGACCGCTTAAACGCCCGCAATTTTCACGCCTTCTCACCTCTGGGGTATTAAAGCGCCATCCCAGTTTAGATCGATCGAGTGGGTTGATATTGTCATGCATCACCAACGTAGGCATTACACGCAGGGCATGAACGCAGCGCAGCCAGATCTATCAAGCTTCAATATTATGGAGCTGAACGCTCAAAATCAATTAAAGCCCGCGGCGCGTCGTGATATGTATTTTCCTCTTAGGTTTACATCAGGAAACAATCAATCAGACTCTGTGATGGGTTATGATTTGGGCTCAACGCCGATCACACGTCAGGCACTTAAAACCAGCTTTAATACTGGTGTACCGGTGGCTACACCTGCTACGACGATTGAGCGGGCGTATGGTAATGTGCGTGGCTTTTTGCTCATTATGCCGATTCTCGTCGATCCTGAACAACTAGGAGGAGACGATACGCAGGATTTGCGTGGATTTTTAGTGGCAGTGATCGATGTAGAAACCCTGGTCAATCTTGCGATAAAAACCGTGATCAATGACGGTATTAATTACACCCTCATTGATACCACCGACCCTAATAATCGCCAAGTGTTGCATACCCATCGTGTTGAATTGGCGCAAATGAAGGATTCGCTGGCACAACAGCCAGCCGAGCCGATTTTGTTTGCCGGACGAGAGTGGGAGTTGGTGGGGTATCCGACTATCAGTTACATGCAACAAAGACAAAGCTGGATGCCAATGTGGACGTTTTTGATCGGCAGTGGGATCTTCTTTGTGATTTGTTACCTGCTCTATCGCTTGCAGTCACGAGCGTACAGTGTTCAAGTACAAGTCGAACAAAAAACGCATGCGCTCAAAGAGGCGAATAGCCGGCTAGAGTCAATGACCAAATGTGATGGGTTGACGGGGTTATATAACCGCACCCAATTTGAACAAGCGTTAGATCGTGAAGTCCAACGAGCTGTTCGTGATCAAGCACCGTTGAGCTTAATGCTGGTCGAGATCCAGCATCTATCTAATTATAACAGCCAATACGGACGGATTGCGGGTGACCAATTGATCCGTCAAGTGGCACAAATACTGGATGAAATGCTTAAACGGCCCGGCGATCTGGTCTGTCGTTACACGGGCAGCCAATTTATTGCGATCTTGCCTCGCACCGAAGGCGCCTCGCGATTAGGGGAAGAATGTGTTACCGCGGTTAAACGGTTGCAGATACCTTTTGAGGGGGAGCCTGATAATAGGGTTGTTGTGTATGTAGGCGGCGTAACAGTGACTGAGCAAAAAGAAATGACGGCTTCACGATTATGCGCTTATGGTGAAATAGGCTTAACTCGGGTGAAGTCAGAACCGGATAAGGACAACGGCTGGCACTGGATGGTGGTGTCGTGAAAAAGAGAGCGGCACCAAGTACCGCTCTTTAAGATAAAAAACCGCTCCTTAGAGCAAAGACTTAGTATTTTTCACCCTTGTTGAAGCGTGAATTCACCGCTGGGCTCTTCAGTGACGGATCGTCCGTTGCTTTCGATTGGTTGGCCGGGGTGAAGACTAATGTGTGCGTATCATTACTAAGTAATAATGTGTTATTGCGCACGCTTGCATCGCTCCATTGGCCGAGAACTTGGCTCATGGTTTGCTCTAACGCCATTGAACTTTCCGCACAAGCCATTTTGGTGCTAGCCATACGATCAATCTTGAAGCGATTATTGTCGATTTCCGCCTGACCAAAGTAACGGTTACAGCCCGTGTAGCCGTTGACTTCCATATCCTTATTGACGTTTAACGTTGGGGATCCTTCCGCACTGATAGCTTGCTGATCAATCATGGTGAGTTGCCATTGCTGAGCAACACCAGAGGTCGTGACCTCGTTATTGGCATTGTTCGCATAATTGCCACTGCTGCAGGCGGTGACGCCAGCAGTGAGCATGACGGCCATCAATACGTGTCTCTTCATAATGACTCCTTAGTCATTAGCGGTGGATGTTAATTCAAGCGTAGTTAACTTAATAACAAATATGCCAATAAAAAAGTGACTTTATGTCAAGCTCATGTCTTTTTTGATGGGCGATAAAAAAGTCCCCGATAGAAGGGGACAAGATATACCATCGCGTGTCTTATTATTATTGAAATAACCTCACCAGAGAGGTGTCTTTTGCCAGCATGATTGCTAAGCAGGAGAGTGCTGTTGTCGATTTAGATATTAACTCTCGACTGTGGTAGGAACGCGTCAACTATTCGATACAATAAGCAGACGGTATCAAATAAAAATGACAGTTTGATTTCATTGGTATGATGGTGTTTGAGGTAGAGAAAGTGGTGTGATCTTAAACAACTTTGCGTCTGTAGTAAGGCGAGTGGAGTGAATGTTCATGATGCTTGACAAAAATGAACCGCCGAGATTGAGCAATCCGACGCCAGCTGATAAATCCACAGTCTCCGCGAGGTGTATTTTTGGCATATTAACGTTATGCTTCTATTTAATGACAACACTGATCCGATCGTGGTTGCAGTGTGTAAATAAAAGAACGGCTTAAAGCAGACCTAAAGGAATCCATCATGGCATTAAGCGATGCTGCAAAAAAAGTTCAGGAAGCGCTGCTCGCGCGTGGGATTGAAACTCCAATGACGGCGACAGCATCAACGATGTCTTCCGAAGAACGAAAAGAAAAAATCGAGTTTCACATGCGTGAAATTTTGCAGTCGATCGACTTAGATCTTACCGATGACAGTTTGGCGGAAACACCGGCGCGCATTGCCAAGATGTATGTTGATGAGATTTTTTCCGGATTAGATTATACACAGTTTCCCAAAATGACCATGATTGATAACAAAATGGGATGTGATGAAATGGTCCGGGTGAAAAATATTTCGGTAACCAGTACCTGTGAGCATCACCTTGTGACAATTGACGGTCGGGCGACCGTGGCGTATTTACCTGATAAGAAAGTGATTGGTTTGTCCAAGATCAATCGTATTGTGCGCTTTTTTGCTCAGCGTCCTCAGGTTCAAGAGCGGCTGACCCGTCAAATTTTAGTCGCATTACAAACGCTGTTGGAAACGGACAATGTGGCGGTGCGTATTGAAGCAACACACTATTGCGTCAAGTCACGCGGGGTGATGGATGCGAACAGTGAAACGACCACGACGGCGTTAGGCGGGCAGTTTAAGAAAAATGCGGCGACACGCGCAGAGTTTTTACACGGTATCCAATAAAAGCGCCAGATGGCGCTTTTATTCCTTGAGCGGTCAAACAGGTTGAACGTTTAAGCAGGCTATCAGCGTTTGTGCTGAGCTAGATGGGTATTATTCAAACTGCCTAGCAATGTCATGAAACTGGCGTACCTTATCACGAAGCTGACCACTTGCCTCTGAGACATCATTCACTTCACTGAGGTTCTGCTGAGAGACGGATTCAATGCTATGTATATCGCGACTGATGTCAGTGAATGTATTGAGCTGCGCTTGTGCAGAATGGTGCGTCTCATTGGTTCTTCCCACCACATCTTCGATTGCCGTCGCAACAGCATGTAGACTCGAAATACTGTTTGAGGTGGAATCAACACATTGCTGTGTTTGTTCATGACTTTCATGAATTTGCGTTTGCCAGTGTGCAATCGTGTTGTGCATCTCTTGTATCGACGATTGTATTTGTTCGGTGGCACCTTGCGTCCGGCTGGAAAGCGCACGCACTTCATCGGCGACAACGGCGAATCCTCGGCCCTGTTCGCCAGCGCGCGCTGCCTCAATCGCCGCGTTTAGTGCAAGCAAATTGGTTTGTTCAGCAATGCCACTGATTTCGCTCATCGATTCGGTCACGCGCTCAGCGGTAGCAGAAAGCTGTTGGGTCGCAGTGAGTGAATGTTCGGACTGTTGCGAAAGGGTTTTTAATTGTTCCCCCGTCTGTTGCAACAAAGATTCGGTTTCTTGGCTTTGCTGCTGCACAGACTGGAGCAATTCGACGCTTTGTTGAGCATTGTCGGAGACCTTGTTCGCCGATTCCGAGGCATGATCAATATTGCTTGCAATCGACGAAATTTGATTACTTTGTTTGTTAATCGCATCGGAGACGCGTTTCGACAAGGCGCTTAATTCGTCTGAAAACTGGTTCAAAGACAAGGAAGCGTCCAGCATGCGACCGAGAATGGTCCGAATTCGAGCGTTAAGCAGCTTCACCTTATAATCAATCACCGAACTGAGCCCCGTGCCTGAATAAATATAGCGGCTAATGCTGTCGTAGTCCGTTTGAAAACGGCGGCTCAGCGTGGGTAGGGTAAAAAGCTCATCGCGGAAAATAGTACCTAGGATCAATGGCATCGCAACGGCGCCGGCAATATCCCATCCAGAAATCACGCGATCAAAGATCAGTGAGATGGGCGCGGCGGCTAAACCGATGGCCATTATGATCTGTTTAACGCCTGTGGGAATGTCCGCAATCGAAATGTGTTTGAACGACTTTCCTGCTTTTTCTGCCGCACAGAGCTTTTGGTAAACCTGCGCCGCACGGTGCTTCACTTCGGGGTTGGGCTTGACACGCACAGATTGATAGCCGGTGACTTGGCCTCGATCATAAATCGGCGTGACGTACGCATCGACCCAATAATAATCGCCATTTTTGCAGCGGTTTTTAACAATCCCCCGCCACGGTTGATTGGCTTTCAGGTTGCGCCACATATCTGCGAACGCTGCTTTCGGCATATCGGTATGACGAATAAGGTTATGTGGCGCCCCCGTCATCTCCTCGCTTTCATAACCCGCAATGCGAATGAATTCCGGGTTACAATAAGTAATCACGCCGCGCTTATCGGTCGTTGAGACGAGGCGTTCATCGTCACCAAATACAACTTCATTATTGCTCATAGTTTTTATCTTTTTGGGTCACAGTTGATTCAAGCCGGATTATTTTTAGTGTAGTGGTTTCTGGCCTGCTATTAATAATAGTGTTAATAAATTGTTATGTCTGGACGTCGCCTATAAAAAAAAGGGCCTTGCGGCCCTTTTGTTTCAGTTTTAAGACAGCGATGCTTAGTCTAAAACCTTTGCGATGGCAGTGCAAAGTGGCACCATATTGTCGTGCGTCATACCTGCCACATTCAGCCGACCTGAACCCACAATGTAAACACCATGTTCGGCTTTTAATGCATTGACTTGGTCTTTGTTTAGCCCTGAGAACGAGAACATGCCGTTTTGCTGCTCAATAAAGCTAAAGTCACGTGAGACACCTTGTGCTTTGAGCGCTTTGACAAATTCCGTGCGCATGGTTTTGATGCGATCGCGCATCGTCGCCAATTCTTGCAACCATTCTGCTTTGAGTGTCGGGTCATTAAGAATCGCCGTCACCACGGCCGCGCCATGAGCAGGCGGGTTAGAATAAATCACCCGAGCAATGCTTTTAACTTGACTAAAGGCGGTGACCGCTTCTTGCTCTTGACGGCCGACCAGAGTAAAGGCACCAACCGTTCGTTATATAAGCCAAGCTTTTTCGAAAATGAGCTTGCGATCAGTAGCTCTGGGCAGACATTAGCGAAAATACGCAAACCTACCGCGTCTTCTTCTATTCCTTTGGCAAAGCCTTGGTACGCAAAGTCAAACATGGGGAGTAAGCCTTTACGTTGGCAGAGCTCGGCCAGGGTTTGCCACTCTTTCTCGGTCGGATCAATACCGGTTGGGTTATGACAACAGCCGTGGAGTAGCACGACATCGCCCGCTGCCGCTTTCTCGAGATCAGCGACCATCGCTGAAAAATCTTTGTCATTTTTGGCCGGGTCATAATAGCTGTATTCCGCGAGTATTAAACCTGCCGCGGTAAACACACCTTTGTGGTTAGCCCACGTTGGGTTACTGATCCAAACCGTCACATCGCCAAGATGGCGTTTAATAAATTCACCTGCTAGGCGAAGGGCGCCAGTGCCGCCAGGAGAATGGGCGGTTTGTGCGCGTTTGTCTTTAATGACATCCGCATGCTCGCCGAAAAGCAATTGCTGAACGGCAAGACCGTATTCGGCGGTACCTGGAATGCTCAAATAGGACTTGGTGCTTTCTTTATCGAGTAGCAGTGCTTCGGCTTTTTTTACCGATGTTAAAACGGGCGTTTCGCCGTGCTCGTTTTTATAGACGCCGACCCCGAGATTGATCTTATCTTCACGTGGGTCCGCTTTGAATTCTTCAGTTAGCCCCAGGATAGGATCCGCAGGGGCAGCAGAGATTTTCTCAAACATTGGTGTCGTCCATGGTTATGATGAATGAAAGCTAATACAAACAAAAGGCTGCAACCTGCAGCCTTTGGATGAGTTTGTCTATTTAGAAACTGGCATTGCGTGGTGAACGAGGGAATGGGATCACGTCACGAATGTTGCTCATACCAGTAACGTATGAAACCAGACGCTCGAACCCAAGACCGAAGCCAGAGTGAGGCACGGTGCCATAACGGCGAAGATCGCGGTACCACCAGAAGTCCTCCTTCTCTAGGCCCATTTCTTCAAGACGCTGGTCGAGCACATCTAGGCGCTCTTCACGCTGAGAGCCGCCGATGATTTCGCCGATACCCGGTGCGAGTACGTCCATCGCAGCAACAGTCTTACCGTCATCGTTCATACGCATATAGAAAGCTTTAATGTCTTTCGGGTAGTTTTTCACCACAACCGGTGCATTAAAGTGCTCTTCTGCCAGGTAACGCTCATGCTCAGAGGCCAAATCAATGCCCCACTCAACCGGGAACTCGAAGGTTTGGCCGCTGTTTTGCAAAATAGTGACCGCATCGGTGTAATCTACTTGTGCAAAGTCGGCGTTGACGAATTTCTCTAAGCGAGTCAGGACATCTTTATTGATCCGCTGCTCAAAGAACTGCATATCATCTTTGCGCTCATCAAGCACAGCCTTGAAGACATATTTCAGCATGGCTTCCGCAAGCTCGGCAGAGTCATCGAGATCGGCAAACGCCACTTCTGGTTCAACCATCCAGAATTCTGCCAAGTGACGGCTGGTGTTGGAATTTTCTGCACGGAAGGTGGGACCAAACGTATACACCTTACTGAGTGCACAGGCGTAGGTTTCGGCATTTAACTGACCCGATACGGTCAAGAACGCTTCTTTGCCGAAAAAGTCTTGATCGTAATCGACATCACCTTGTTCGGTTTTCGGCACGTTGGCCATGTCTAGGGTAGACACGCGGAACATTTCACCCGCACCTTCACAATCTGATGCGGTGATCAGCGGTGCAGACATCCAATAGTAGCCTTGCTCATGGAAAAAGCGATGAATCGCTTGTGAAAGTGTATGACGTACACGCGCAACGGCACCAATCACGTTCGAACGTGGGCGTAGGTGCGCCACTTCACGTAAGTACTCAATGGAATGGCGCGTTTTTGCCATTGGATAGGTGTCTGGATCGTCGACCCAACCGACCACTTTCACTGCCGTCGCCTGAAGCTCATAGGCTTGGCCTTTTCCGGGTGATTCAACAACCTTACCCGTGACCTCAACGGAGCAACCTGCTGTCAGGCGCAGAACGTCTTGCTGGTAATTATCCAGCTCATTAGGGACCACGGCCTGAATAGGGTCGAAACAAGAACCATCATAAATGGCAAGAAAAGAAATACCGGCTTTGGAATCTCGGCGTGACCGGACCCATCCACGCACAGTCACTTCAGTGTCGACTGCCGCCTTGCCGCGCAGGACGTCTACTACAGGCGCGTATGTCATAATTCGTTTCTATCTCCGTTTAGATAATACGGCCACCTGGGTGCGACCGCATCAGTGATTTTGCAAGTTAGACTAGCAAGTTTACCTGTATCCTGTATAGCTTCAAGGTTTGAGCGTGTCTGAGAGCTGAAATTGGCCAATTAACCCTTCAAGTTGTTCCACCAGTTGCTCGAGATTTGCGCTGATCGCTTTCACCTCATTGGCATTGGTTGCGGTGTCGTTAGCGTGACGTTGAATGCGACCCACTTGAGCGAGCAAGGCATCGGTCATTTGGGCTTGTTGATCGCTTTGTTGACTAATGTCATTGGCATTGTTGTTGACCGTTCTAACTTGGTCGGCAATATGACCCAAAGCGGAGGAAAGTTCCATCACGGTTTCTCCCCGCTGATTCGCACTTTCACTGGTCGCTTCAACCGCTTGCGCAGAGGCTTCACTGCCTGCACATAAGTTCTCAATAATGGTTTGGATTTCACCGGTGGCATCATGGCTACGGCTGGCAAGGTTGCGTACCTCGTCGGCGACGACTGCAAATCCCCGGCCCTGCTCACCAGCTCGTGCTGCTTCGATGGCGGCATTCAGCGCCAGCAAGTTAGTTTGCTCTGCAATTTCACGGATCACGCTAAGGATTGTCGTGACTTGCTGGCTTTGTTGGTTAACATCCAATATTTGTGTGCGCACTTGGCCAATGTCTGCCACCAGTTGACGAATGTCGTTGGCCGCAACATTGGCGAGATCACTGCCTTGGTTGGCACTCCCAGCGGCAGATTCACTCAATTGCGCCGCTTCTTGGGTCCGATTTTGAATGTCATGCTGATGTTGCTGCACATCATCGATAGCCGACGACATATCATCGGTTTCGTGACGTTGGCTGTCGGCTAATTGATCGGTATGACTCGAAACACGGATCAGATTCATTGCCTCAGCAGAGAGGGTCTCTGACGTGCTCTGGACTTGTTGCAAGCTAGCAGAAAAGTTATCAAGCAACTGATCGCAACTATCGCATAGTTCCCCAATTTCATCGTCACGCGTATTGTGGAGACGCTCGGAAAGATTTTTGTCGTGGCTGGTGCGTTTCATAAATGCAGAGACGTGCTTAAGCGGGGAGACCACCCAGCGACGAATCACAGTGAGTGAGATTAAAAAGCCAATCACGGCGATGCTGCCCATGATCCCAGCGGTAATTAACATTTCTCTGTCGATGGTGCTGTAAAGTGGCTCAAGATCGTATTCGAGTCGAATAACGCCAAGCACTGTGCCTTCCTCTGCGACGTGGCATTGTAGGCAATTAGTGCCTCGATAATCGCTGCTGGCTTTCATCGGCAGCGCAACCACCAACCTTCCGCGCGTCAGCCTCAAAGGTTTCGACAATGGTTTCACCGTCTAGGGCGCGTTGGTCAATGGTATCTTGTGGTGATTGCTCAGGATTTCCGGGACCAAAAAAGCGAGTGATGGCGTCCCCACGGATCACGCGCGCATCGTCGATGCCTTTGTGCGACAGCATTTTCTCCCGCAACGTATTACGCTGGCTGATAGTGCCCGTTAGCATCAGCATATTAAGGCTATCAAAATAGTTGGAGGCTTTATCCAAGGTTTGCTCACTGACTATCGATGTCATTAAGGCTTTTTGTTGATGTGACTGATAGGCCAGCGAGGTCGCGAGCACAAGAGCGAAAACAAGGAAAAGAGCAAGAAGAATTTTGCTCGCAAGGGTCATACGCATGAGTCAACCATTTGTTATTTATTTATAAAGTTATCAGTTATAGCCTGTAGCCACTATGTTAAACCGAGAGCGCACTTGTGGCGGTATCCTCATATAAAATGTGTGATTTCATCGACGTAAATCGTCCTAATAATGAGACGGACACCCGTGTTATGAGTCAATTCTGACTTCAGAAGCAGGCTGGGTTTGTCGAACAAAGAGGTTTGAGTCGGCAAGCGAATTTAAGTAGCATGCGGCCTCTTGTTGTTGTTGGAATGAAGTAAAATGACCACTGAGTTGTTTAAAGAATTTACCTTTGAGGCGGCCCACCATTTACCGAATGTGCCTGAGGGTCATAAATGTGGGCGTTTACATGGGCATTCATTTACGGTGCGTTTGTATGTAGAAGCGACGTTGATCCGTATACGGGATGGGTGATCGACTTTGCCGAAATTAAAGCGGCCTTCAAGCCGATCTACCAGCGGCTTGATCACTACTATCTCAATGACATTGCAGGGCTAGAAAATCCAACCAGTGAAGTGCTAGCACATTGGATTTGGCAACAGGTAAAACCGAATCTGCCTTTGTTAAGCCAGGTGATGGTGAAAGAAACCTGTACCGCAGGTTGCACTTATCGAGGTGAATAAGAAACGGCCGAGTTAAACAAGATACGACCGAGATAAATAAAAAACGCCGAGTATCAGCAGTGCTCGGCGTTTTTTGTTTTTTGACAGCTTTTCGACAGAAAGCCGTCGCCGTGTTAGCAATGTGTCCTTCATTCCATGACTGCGCGATTGATTCCGTCACCGTGCTCGCTATCGTGGCTTAGGCAATATGTAAATACTTGTGTGTCTGTACTGATAAGCGCCAGCCGCGCGCAATGCAGGTATCGATGCACAGTTGGGTTGCGCGTGGTTTTTGGCTCACCGGTTGCAGCGCAATGGTTGCACCAGGAGACGCTGGGCAGGCCTCAAGCAAGGTCTCTAATTGTGTAATGTCCTTTTCGGTCCCCACCGGATGTTTTATCTCATTGCCTCGCGCCATCGCACTGGCGAGCACGGGCAATTTACCGCGCATATTGATTTTGGGCGACACCGTGACCCAGGTGTTTTCACTTGCACGGACCGTATAGGTACCACTGGTTTCAATTTGGCATTGGCATCCTGCTTGCTCTAAAGCGTCCGTTAAGGGCACCAAATCGTATAAACAAGGTTCGCCACCGGTAATCACGATATGCTTGGCGTGATAGCGTTGTGTGATTTCAGTGACGATATCTTCCGCACGCAGCCAACACCAAGTAGGTGAATCCTCCGACTTATCGATAATAAAGATCTTGTCTTGTTGATCCTTTTCATCGGTTTCCCAAGTTTGTTTTGTATCGCACCAGGCACAACCCACGGGGCACCCTTGCAAACGGACAAAAACTGACGGAACCCCGGTAAAGGTGCCTTCGCCCTGGATCGTTTCAAATATCTCGTTGACTCGGTACATGGTGATTAACAGCGATAGAATATGAGTTACGCATTATGCCAACGAATAAGTTTGAGATTCTTGTTTTTTAGCTCGTGATTAGGGGGTGAACAGCGTTACTGTTTAGACAGGTTTTGTGAGTGTGTACGCGATTTCAAAGATGTAAAGTGACGAATGTCACGGGCTAGCGGCCAATTGCTTCACAATTAGTTCGCGAAGTAAAAAAATTCATCCAAATAGGCAGTATCTGGGGATATCGCCATCGCCAAGCAGTAATAGGAAAGGGCATGATTATTGGGCAGCCGGGACATATCGATCATATTAAGCGCAAAAATGCGGGGACGATTTATAACTTAATCGACCGCTTTGCGCCTATTTCGCGGATCGAACTCTCGAAACGCAGCCAACTGGCTCCTGCCAGTATCACTAAGATTGTGCGCGAGCTGATGGACGCGCACCTCGTGAAAGAGGCACCGATTCAAGAAACGAGCATGCGCGGGCGTCCAGCTGTCGGACTGATGCTGGATAATGAGGGCTGGCAATTTTTGTCGATGCGTTTAGGGCGTGGTTATCTCACGCTGGCGCTGCATTCTCTGAGCAGTGATATATTGATTGAAGAGCGACATGAATTAACCGTGCGGTCACAAGATGCCCTGCTCACCACTGTGGTCGAGTATGTGAACGCGTTTTTTTCTCGTCATCAAGAGACCGTGGATCGTGTCACCAGTATTGCGGTCTCTTTGCCAGGGTTAGTGAATAGTGCCCAAGGTACCGTGATTCAAATGCCACACTTTGAGGTCGACCATATGCCCTTAGGGCCAGTGCTACACCGAGAGACAGGCTTGCCGGTCTTTGTGGGGAACGACACCCGTTCGTGGGCACTAGCTGAAAAGTTGTTTGGCAACGCAAAGGAAGTCGATAGTGCGGTGTTGGTTGCGGTCCACAACGGGGTTGGTGCTGGGATTATGCTTGAAGGTAAAGTCCTTCAAGGGCGGATCGGCAACGTTGGTGAGTTGGGGCACATTCAAATTAAGCCCTTTGGTAAGCGGTGTTTCTGCGGTAATTATGGCTGTTTAGAAACTGTCGCAAGCTTGTCGGCGGTTTATGAACAAGTGGAGACGTTGTTAAAAGAGGGGCATCCCAGTTGCTTGCGTGAGCACCCCCTCACGATAGAGGCCATATGCGATGCGGCTGTGTCAGGTGATGGTTTGGCACACCAGGTGATCACTGAACTAGGGCATCACTTGGGGACCGCAATAGCGATTGTGGTGAATTTATTTAACCCAGAAAAAATATTATTTGGTGGCGAATTTAATCGCGCTAAATCTGTCTTGTACCCCGCGATCATGGAATGTTTAAAAACGCAGACGATTCCGCTGTATAGCAAATATCTGGTATTGGAAGAAAGCTATTTCTATACCCAAGCGACCATGCCAGGGGCGGCGATGGTGAAGCAGGCGATGTACGACGGTAATTTATTGATGAAAGTGTTGGAGGGGTAGTCGTTATCTGAGTCTACTCATCACCAATAGGCATGATGGTGGCAAAGACAGTAAAAGAAAAAGCAGGTGATGATGCACCTGCTTTTTTCGGTTCTAGATTTGGGGAGGGCGCTTAACTGCTTTTACGCTCTTCACCCAAGCATGCTGCTGCTGTAAATACCACGTCGGTTGAGCTATTTAGTCCCGTTTCGGCAGAGTCTTGCAAGACACCGATGGTAAAGCCAATTCCAACCACTTGCATCGCAATCTCTTGTGGAATACCAAATAAGTTACACGCTAACGGGATCAACAGTAGTGAACCGCCAGCCACACCCGACGCGCCGCATGCGGAAACAGCGGCAACCACACTCAGCAGTACGGCCGTTGCGATATCCACTTGGATACCGAGTGTATGAACGGCAGCCAGGGTTAATACGGTAATGGTGATCGCCGCTCCCCCCATATTGATGGTGGCACCGAGCGGAATAGAAACCGAATAGGTGTCTTCATCCAAATCAAGCGTCGGCATAGCTGCATGTTGACCGGAATGTTGGCCGCAGAGCTGCGGGTGAAGAATGCGGTAATGCCACTTTCACGCAGACAGCGAAACACAAGTGGATAAGGATTTTGACGTGTTTTGACATACACAATCAACGGGTTTACCACTAAAGCGATGGTTACCATGCTGCCGAGGAGTACCCCTAAGAGGTGTAAATACCCCATCAAGCATCAAAACCACTTTTTGCGAGCGTGCTTGCCACCAAGCCAAAAATACCTAAAGGCGCAAACCGGATCACAAAGCGCACGATCATCGATACCCCCTCGGACACATCCGAGAAGACACGTTTTGTCTCGTTCGAGGCGTGATGAAGGGCAATACCCAAGCCAATCGCCCAAGCCAAAATACCAATGTAGTTACCCGTCATTAGCGCATTGACAGGGTTATCCACGATATTAAAAAGCAAGGTGCTTAATACTTGGCTAATCCCTTCTGGCGGTGTAATGCTAGCATCCGTCGCGGCAAACTCGAGCGTGGTCGGGAACAAAAAACTCATGGTCACCGCGGTCAATGAAGCCGCGAGGGTGCCAATAAGATAAAGCCCAATAATAGGGCGCATATTAGCCGTTGGCCTTGTTTTTGATTAGCAATGGAAGCCGCCACTAAAACGAAAACCAAAATGGGGGCGACGGCTTTCAATGCGCTGACGAAAAGTTGTCCGAGCAATCCGGCTGTGCCAGCAAGTTCGGGGGATAGATAAGCTAAAACCCCACCGGCAAGAATACCGATGAGTATTTGAAGTACCAGCGAGTTACCTCGGCTGACACTGGCGAGTTGTGTTTGACTCATGTGATTCTCACTTCACTGTGTTTATTATCAATGGCTGTTAATGAATCGTTAGAAGTGGCGAATTAAACCAGTTAAATTCACCCTATGTAAAGGGGAATTTGTTACTTTGAACTAGTTAAGTAGGACTGAGGCGGCAAGTTATGATTAATGAGAGGTTTGTTTAGTGTAATTATTCTGTTACCACTACAGAATAAATGGTGATAATCCTAGGTCCAGCCGAGCAAATACGTGGATTTAGGCGACAATGTAGCATAAAAAAAGGCGACCATAGCGGTCGCCGGAAGGATAACAACTAGCATAGAAATTTTTAGTAAATCGCATGTCCAACGGTATTGAGCAATTTACTCACGCCTTTTGTGAAGTAGAGAGGCGCATCTGCAATGGTATAGCAAAGGCAGCCTTCTTTTGTGTACGGCGTATGATGGTGACGGCTATCGAGTAAAATGAAGTCACCGGGGACATATTGACCACTTTCATCTTCAAAGGTACCGTCCAGCAAAAGGGTTAACTCATAGCCCTTATGGGTATGCGCGGGCACTGAGCCACCTTCATCGATGTGAAGAAAGCTAGCTCGGGTGGCCCCTTCGTCAAGATTGAGTCTCGCACGTTGAATTTTGCCAAATGATGCCCAGCTTGAGTCACCAAAACGCTGCAACGAACGAGGTAATGCGTAGGTTTTGTCGCCGACGGTAATTTGTGTCGCGCGTGGTTCCGATTGTTTTAATTCACCTTGTTCTAACGCGTCCACATCATTGGCAGCTTGTTCAAAAATAGCGGCAAGCATTTCATCTTCAGCATTATGATCCCATTCATTTACCAACAACTCTTCGTCGCCGACTGTTTCTTGATCAAACGCCGTTGATGCCAGCTTTTCTTCCGCGGTGGCCACGTAAGCTTGGCACTCCTGGCAGAGTTCAACATGAGCAGACAACGCAATCGCCATCGAAGTCGGTAATTTGCCGGCCGCAAATGCATCCAATAAATCGGTCGATGGGTGATACTTAATCATTGTTTAACCTCCAGGTGATTGCGGAGCTTTTCTAGGCCTAAGCGCAATCGGGACTTCACGGTGCCCAATGGCACATTTAATTGTTCTGACAACTCTTGGTGGGTCAATTGCTTAAGATAAACCCCTCTGACCACCTGTTGTTGGACCGCGGGTAACTCGTCAATAAAGCTGAGGAGCTCTTGGTCCATCATGTACTGCGCACCGGAATCCGTGTCGTTGTCCTGTTGTCCTGACTCGAGAATGGGCCAGATATCATCGCTAAAATTGTCTTCGCGATTCGATTGCACCTTGCGAAGCATATCGAAACTTAAGTTACGCATGATAGTGAATACCCATGTCGTCGCCGCGCCTTTGTCGGAATTGTACAAATGGGATTTACGCCACACCACTAACATGGTTTCTTGTACTAACTCCATTGCTTGACCGTCGGCTCGTAAATGTTTCGATCCATAAGCGCGTATCTTGGGACCAAAAAACCGGAACAAACGTTCAAACGCTATGCGGTCGCGATTTTCTGCAACTTTTGCTAATAATTCAGACAACTCTTCCTTCGTCACGTCAGTCATGGTGGCACGCGTGTCCCGTCTGGAAATGGTGGTCTTAGTATACATGGTTTGTGGCGCAGTCATAGTTGAGTCCTATCTGTCAAAGCCGTCCATCTCGCTACCTATACGAGACATAAACCAATTGGATCATTCCACCTCTTGTTCGAGAAGTTGACTGATAAATTGCTTCGCCTCGTCTGCCGATTCTTGGGCGATAAACCACTGTTTTTGCGCGTTAGAAAGCGGCAGAATTTCTAGCCAGCGTTGGCAACTCCAGGTTAGATCTTCGAAATAGGGCGCCTCATATTGTTCAGCATGATCGGGGTGCGCGGCGAAGACATGTTTGAGTCCTGCGGCGATGCGTACTTTTTCTTCACTTTCCTCGTGGTCAATAAACTCATCATGTGGCCAATCATTCAGTGCCTGTATGTCGCCCAACCAGAGCTTGTCGGCTTCTTGCTCTGTCGATTGAATTTCTACGCGTTGACGACCCGCAATGGTAATACCTAAGAGGCCATCTGGTAGCGTCTCAAAATCGACAATGTCCACCAATGTGCCATATCGGTATAAGCGCTTGCCTTGCATCATCGCCAGTACGAACCCTTCTTGATTCGCCGAGCACTCACGGACTAATCGCAAATAGCGAGGCTCAAAAATGCGTAACTTGGCTATGCCGCCGGGGAGTAAGAACAAGGTAGAGGAAACAGCTTGGTCATACCTACGCCTCCTTATTGATTCAACATGCCTGCCACTACGCGGCTAGGGTAGGATACGATCAAGACAGATGCTGCATTACCACAATCCGGTTGACATCATTATAAGCTATGGCATTCTGGACGTCTAAACATCTATTTTGGTAAGGGAATCGGAATGACGTTAAAGCGACCAGGATTTTGGATTGCGTCAGTGTTACTGGCGTTGGTTATCAGCGGCTGCTCAGATCAGCAAGAAACGATAAAGATTGGTGCGACTGTCGGTCCTCATGCGCAAGTCGTAGAAGCGGTTGCTAAACAGGCCAAAGCAGAGGGCATTAATGTTGAAGTCGTAGAATTCTCGGATTACATCTCTCCGAATGCTGGCCTTGCAGATGGCAGTCTCGATTTAAATAGCTATCAGCATCAGCCGTTTCTCGATAACTTCAATCAAAACCATGACGGCGAGTTGGTCTCGATTGGGCGTTCTATCCTGATGCGGATGGGCATTTATTCCGACAAAGTACAGCGTGTGGGCGACTTACCCAACGGGGCACAAATCGCGATCCCTAACGATCCGACTAACGCCGGGCGCGCATTGCTGTTACTGCAAGACGCAGGGTTAATCACCTTGGCCGATAACGTTGGTTTTCAAGCGACGCTACAAGATGTCATCGCTAATCCTAAACAGCTCGATTTTGTTGAGGTAGAAGCCGCGCAATTGCCACGAAGCTTGCAGGATGTCGATGCCGCCGCAATTACCATGAATTATGTCATGTCATCAGGACTCGATCCGAGTGAGCAAGGCATCTTCTTAGAATCTAAAGACGCGCCACTCGCGGTCATGGTCGTGGCGGCACGGGCAGAGGATAAAGACAATCCGACCTATCAGCGTTTGCTGGCGCTATTTCAATCAGACGCCACACGTGCGTTTCTACAAGAAACGTTTGAAGGCACCATCGAACCGGCTTTTTAAACGCCAGTTGTTTCTTATTATTGCGCCGCCCGATAGTTTAAATCCTATCGGGCTTTTTTTGTATCAAATGCCTGCATTTCTTCCCGTTGCCCGTATTGAAAGCGCGCGATCGGGCGACTTAACGAATCTAATCTTAAGGGGGAGATTTTAAATTTTTTTTACCACACAGTGGCTTATTGCGTTAATATGGCCGTCAAAGTGTGATGTGCGCCGTGAGCTTACGTGACACTCGCCTTTCTTATCTCGACTCAAACGCACAGGAAATTGGATGCAATCGGCTACTCGTCCATTTAATTGGTCGCCCGTATTGCTGGCATGCTTAACGGTCAGTATCGGGCAATTCAGCATGGGACTGGTTTTTCCCTCACTACCCTGGATCGCTCGTGACTTCAACCTCAGCATGGACGATGTCCAACTGCTTATCTCTGCCTACCTACTTGGGTTTGGCCCGTCACAATTTATTTATGGCCCCATTTCGGATGCACTCGGACGCCGTCGTGTCTTGTTAGCCGGTGTCTTGCTTTCATTGGTTGGTTTAACCGTGATGGTTTCCTTCAGCGCCAGTTTTACCGGGTTGGTGATTGGTCGTTGTATTCAGGGGATGGGCACGGGGTGTTGTGCTGTTCTGTCGCGGGCCTTTACCCGTGATTCTTATTCCGGCGACCAACTGCCACAGGCGATGTCGTATTTGATCATGGTGGCGTCGTTTACCCCGATTGTCGCGCCGGTGATCGGCGGGTTCGTTAACCATAATCTAGGCTGGTTGGCGATCTTTATTTTGCTGATGGTGTACACCAGCTTAGTATGGTGCGTGCTCTTTTTCTTATTTAAAGAAAGCATGCATACGCGCTCACCATTACCCAAACTTAAGATCATCCTAGGCCGCTATGGCGCACTGCTAAAAACGCCGTACTTTCTTTATTTCGCCAGTATCAGCTGGTTGAACTTTACCTTGGTGATCACCACGGTCTCACTGATGCCGTTTTTGATGCAAGAGCGCATCGGCATGACCTCCGATCAATATGCGCTGTGGGCGCTTATTCCGACATGTGGCCTATTGCTGGGTAGCGCGCTGGTGTCACGCATTCGCCCGCGTTTGGGCACCAAGCGCATGCTGCTCATGGCACCGGTGATGCAGCTCATCTCCGCGGTCTGGCTGTGGTTTACCCCCATGGATCCTTTACTGCTGATGATCGGGCAGTTCTTTATGGTGTTTGGCAATGGGATTGCGCTGCCGTGCTCGCAATCACAAGTGATGCAGCCTTATTCCAACCAAGCCGGCACCGTCGCCGCGCTCTCCGGTGGTGGACAGATGATTATTTCCGCGTTGATAAGTATGGCGCTACTCAGCTAGGCGTCAGCGAAGCCTGGCACCTTGGCGTAGTGGTGGGCGTGTGCGCGCTGCTTTCCGTGCACAATATTTTCCGAGGTTTTGCGGCACCGAAAGTCCACGTCGCCAGTACCCCGAGTGAGGCATCATGACAAATACAACATTGGAAACGGGTCTGTTTCCGCTGACAACCCCACGCCTGAGCATGCGGCCAATGATCAAAGCGGACTGGCCGTTGTTCCACCGGCTACACACGGACAATGCCGTCATTGAGCAATGTTTTGACCCTATGTCACTTGATCACATTGAAGCCCGTTTTAAGCAACGCCTCACGCCGTGGTCTCCTGACGCGAAGCACTGGTTGTGTCTGGTGATCGTAGAGACGGCGACACAAACGCCAATCGGCATAACGGGCTTTTTGCTTGAGCAGGATATCGCTGAAGTCGGCTATTTACTGTTGCCACCTTACCATGGGTGTGGTTATGGGACTGAGTCTTTGCTGGCCGTCACCGATTTTGCCATCCATCATGGTGGTGCGCGAACCATCAATGCAACGGTGACCGCCGGTAATCTTGCCTCTGCGCGCGTGCTAGAAAAGGTGGGGTTTCACCTAAGCCGTATTGAACCCGATGCTTTTTCAATCGGCGGAATTTGTTACGACGACTGGATCTATACCTACACTGATGCATGATCCTTGTGTTGCCTCCCTGACCACTGATTTTATTTTCATTTTTTGACCTAAAGTTATATTGAGGTTTTATCCTTGCTCCCCATTCTTTTTTGTCCCAATGCACTGGTTTGAAGATATATGTTATCTGTGAAAAACTTTATCCACGAAAAGCGATTAATAATAAAACAGGGAGGCCTGTTAGCCACACATTAGCCAATAAAGTTGATAGTCTGTATATAAGGTAATCAGAGCCATAAATAGATTGGATGCTTTGACGCCACTCTTGAATCTCTGCCTTCGGTATTCGCCAACCGTACCTAAGCATGAGGTATGCGTACCATATGTGACTTGTCGAGCTAGCAAATACCCATGAAAGATTACTCTCTAAAATAAATTTAGCTCGCTCTCTAAACTTAGATGGAGCACTATTCACAATGCAATGAAGGATCTCGTACTTTCTCGTCCGAAGCTTTATTGATAGGTAGATATTCAAGATCAAGTATGGGAATCCGCCTACTACTAGCAGTAACACTCCGGCTTTAATCACTAAATCAATCAAAGATCATTTCCTCAATAACTTTCCCTGTTTCGTTCGAGAGTTCTTCACCATACATTCCCCAAATGAAAGAACCACCAGCAACCAATGCAATTGATAACCCTCCAGTGACAGGTATAAGAGCGATGCCCCATCCTATAGCAAGTCCACCCAAAACATTTGTCAGGCCTGACGTACTATTTCTAGCAACACTTCGATTGCAGGTTTCCTCAAACCAGCCACTACTATTACATGTATTTACCACATCAGCAGCATTTCCATATAACCCGGCTCCAATTACGAGACCGTTAGCGATACCTAATGAGCGGCTAAATGACATCGCCCGTTTATACAACGCGGTCATTTCAATACCAGAAATTGCTTTAGAAAAGTCTCTTGCTCGGTAAAGTTGACGTTTACCGACATTTAGGTAGTTATTGATACGTTTTGTCTGTATGTTTCTAATATATCCTGGCTTTCCAATCTCCGTCAGTATTAACTTCATCTCTTGCTGAAATGTGCGGGCTTCTTTTCTCCATGCTTTGTAGTCAGGGTGAGAGTATAGCTTTGGTCCTGACAGCCCTTCCGTTCGAGAAGCTACGTGACGAGAGTAGTCAGCAAAGGACTTCATTTTTTTGCTTATTTTGTCACCTTGGACCTGAGCGCCGGCAATCACAGCGCCAGAGCCAGCCAAAAGGTGGTTAAGATCTAGCTCTGCCCTGAGAGATCCCCTCATAAATCCGCCAATGCATAGCCCTCTTTTAAGAGCTGCTGGGCTAGAACCACAGCCGCAGCTAAGAAGTGTTGAGTTATAATTTCGTAGTCTGGTCGCCTGAGGACTTCCATACCTAACCGGACGGTAGACAGGACATTTCGATTTCTGA